>NZ_JAPZSK010000004.1:0-300000 GCF_027531815.1 Gemmatimonas sp.
TCCCCTCCTTCGCGCCTCCCTCGCCGCCCGTGACGGCGAGCCCACCCTCCCATCCCGCGGTCCGCCGCCTGCCATCCCATCTTTCGCCGCGGTCGTCACCGGCCCGCTGAACGCCTGCGGCCATTGCGCCGATCATGCGGCATCCCAACCGGACCGCATGAACCGCCGAATTCTTCCAAGCCTCATTCTGACGTTGCTGATGGCCTCCCCCCTTCGCGGGCAGGCCACGGCCGCAGCCGATTCGCTCTCGCTCACCCTCGCCGACGCGCTCGCTCGGGTGTCACAGCAGGAACCGCGGCTCGCGACCGCACGCGCGCTGCGTGAGGTGGCGCGCGCTGCCCGTGGTGAGGCGCTGAGCGAGCAGCGCAATCGCTTCCTGCCAGTCGTGTCGGCGTCGTTCGGTACGCAACGGCTGGTGCAGAACCAGTTCGTCGAGATCGCCCGCCGCGCGGGGCTTCCGCCCACGCCCGTCGATCAGCTGGATCCATTCTCGCGGGTCTTCGCGGCTCCCAATACCCGCACCGCGGCCATCACGGCGGGCGTGCGTCCGTATGACGGCGGCGTGGCGTCGGCGCGCGTGGCGGCCGCGCAAGCCGGTGCCCAGGCGAGCGCCTACGCTGAGTCGCAGGTGCGTACGGCGCTCGAGGCCGACGTCATTACCCGCTATGCCGACGTGCAGCTGAGCCGCCGCCTGCGCGAGGTGGCCGATTCGGCGTTGGCGCTGGCCGAACGCACTTTGGCCGTGACTCGGCAGGCGGTGGCACAGGGGCGCACGGCGGAGTACGAGATCTGGCGCGTGGACGCCGACGTGCAGGCAGTGCGCCCCGCGCAACTCGACGCGGATCGCCAATTGCAGGTGGCCGAGCTCGCCTTGCGTCAGCTGCTCGCGCTGCCCGCGCACCTCCCCCTGCGTCTCGACTCGCCTGCCGAGCCGTGGTCGGCCGACCGCGATGCGGTCACCACCGACCCCACGAGCCCTACGTCGGTCCCAGGTGCATCCAGCGCCCGACTCGCCCTGCGCGAATTCGACGCGCGCGAACAGCAGGCGGCTGCGCAACACCGCGCCGCGTGGCGCGCCCTGTTGCCGACGCTCGACGTGACCCTGAGCCATCAGCGACTGGCTTATCCGCTGCGCAACAGCGAATGGGGCGGACCCTTCTATCAGAACACCGTGCTGGGGGTGTCGTTCACCTTGCCGCTCGATCTCACCGGCGGCTCCGTCGCCCGTATCGAAGCGGCGGCGGCCAATCACCGCCTCGCACAGGCCCAGCGGCGGGACGCCGAGCGTGTGCACGCACTCGAGCAGACCGAGCTGCAGGCACAGCTCGCGGCGAGTCGCGTGGCGTGGCAGGCGGCTGTCGCCGGTAGCGTGAGTGCGGAAAAGGCGCTGCGCGTGGCGCAGCTCCGGCACGAAGTGGGCCGCGCCTCGTTGCTCGAACTGCAGGATGCGCGCGTCGCGTGGCAGCGCGCCATGGCCACCCGGGCGCAAGCCGCACGCGATCGCACGGTCATCGAAGCGCGCGTCGCGCGTCTCGATCGCCTGCCGCTCGCTCCGATTCAACCCTGAGAGGATCATCCATGATCACGAGAAATGGTGCCACTCGCGCCACATGCCGTCTCGCGCTTCCGTTGCTCCTCGTGCCGTTGAGCGGGTGCCGCAATGCGCCACCGACCACCGCGCAGGGAGCGCGTACCGCCGTGGTGATCGACAGCGCCGTCAGCGCCGTCGCACCCTCCGATACCACGCCCATACCGGATACACAGTCTGGCGTCGCCGAACGCGCTGGCGATCCCGCCTCGGCGGCAACGATCAGCGGCACGCTCGAACCGCAGGCGCGCGCACTGCTGCGTGCCGAATTGCCGGGCGTGATTCGTACCCTGGCGGTGAAGGTCGGCGAACGCGTGGGGATGGGGCAGGTGCTGGCCACCCTCGATGTGCCGGCGGTGCGTTCGGCCATGGCCGCCGCTGAGGCGCAGGCGGTCGCGCAGGAGGCCGCGCTCCGTCAGGTCCAGCGCGAGCGTGATCGCGTGGCGCAGCTGCTGGCGGTAGGTGGGGTGAGTCTGGCCGAGATGGAAGACTGGGACAGCCGTGTGCAAGCGGCGGATGCGTCGTTGCAGGCCGCGCGGGCGCAACGCGCGACGGCGGCGGCCGACGTGGCGCGCCTTACGGTGCGCGCACCGTTCGACGGGATCGTGGAGCGACGCACGGCCACGGCAGGGTCCATGGTGCAGGTGGGGGACGAACTCGTGAGCATCATCGACCCGCGCACGCTCGAACTCGACGCCGGCGTAGCGATCGCTCAGGCGCATTGGGCCCGTCCGGGGCATCGGGTGTCGCTGCGCGTTGCCGGTTACCCCGAGGCGACGGTCGTAGCGCGCATCGTTCGGGTGGCCCCATCGCTCGATCCGGTGACGCGACAGCTGCGCATCACCATTCACGTGCCCAACGACAGCCGCCGCTTTCCGGCAGGTGCGTGGGCCGAGGGGACGCTGTGGACCGACGAGGCTGCTGTGCCGCCGCCGTCACGCATCGCGACCGGGGGGCGCTGATCCATGTGGATTTCCGACCTCGCCATTCGTCGTCCCATTGTCGCCATCGTGTCGATGCTGGTGCTGGCACTGGCGGGCCTCGTGGCGCTGCGCAGCCTCGAGACCGACGAGTGGCCCGACGTGCAGGCGCCCATGGTGACCGTCACGGTGCCGTATCCCGGCGCTACACCGTCGCAGGTGGAGCGGGAGCTGCTGCGGCCGCTAGAGGACAAGGTGCGCAGTGTGGGTGGGCTCAAGACGCTGAAGGGCACGGCGGGTGACGGGTTCGCGCTGCTCTTCGCCGAGTTCGTGTTCAGCAAGCCTACCAGCGAAGCGGTGCAGGAGGTTCGCGACGCCGTGAGCGCCGCGCGCGGCGACTTGCCGCGCGAGGTGGAAGAGCCGGTGGTGGAGCGGTTCAGCGAAACCGACCTGCCGGTCATGAGTCTCGCCGTGGGTGGCAGCGGTGACGCGCTTACCTTGGGCGCCGATGCGCGTCGCCTGGCGCGCGAACTGCGCGCGGTGCCCGGTGTGGCGCAGGTGCGCGTGATCGGCGACGCGGTGCCCGAACTGTCGGTACAGGTGTACCCGGAGGCGTTGCGCGGTACCGGCATTTCGCTGGCGCAGCTCACGCGCACGCTCGAGGCGCAGAATGTCTCGGTGCCCATCGGCCGCGTGGAGAACGCCACACGTGAGGCCACGCTGCGCTTTCAGGGGCGTCCCGACGACGCGGCGGCCTTCGCCGATTTGCCGCTGCTGTCGAGTGGCGGGCGCGTCGTGCGGGTACGTGACGTGGCCGATGTGCGCATCGCACCGGCCGAGGCCCGCTCGATCGCCCGCGTGGACGGGCAGGCGGCCGTGACGCTCGACGTGCGCAAGCGACGTGGCGTGAGTGCCACGACCGTGGCCGAAGGGCTGCGCACGCGTCTCGCCGCTGTCGAGCGGACGCTGCCGACCGGACGCACCGTGCGTATCGTGCAGGACGCGGGGAAGCGCACCGCGCTGGCCGTGTGGGACGTGCAAAAGACGTTGCTGGAGGGCGCGGCGCTTACCGTGCTCGTCGTGTTCGTCTTCCTCAACAGCTGGCGCTCCACGGTCATCACCGGACTCGCGCTGCCGGTCTCCGTGCTGGCGAGCTTCATGGCGGTCTGGGCGTTCGGCTTCAAGCTCGAAACCATGTCGCTGCTGGGGCTGTCGCTCGCCATCGGCATTCTCATCGACGACGCCATCGTGGTGCGCGAAAACATCGTGCGGCACGTGGAGATGGGGAAGGATCACGTGACGGCGTCTCGCGAAGGCACGAAGGAGATCGGCCTCGCCGTGCTCGCGACCACGGCGGCAATCGTGGTGGTGTTCCTGCCCGTGGGTTTTATGAACGGGTTGGCGGGGCAGTACTTCAAACCGTTCGCGCTCACCATTGCGTGCGCCGTGCTCGTCTCGCTGTTCGTGAGCTTCTCGCTCGATCCCATGCTGTCGGCGTATTGGCCCGATCCGCATCGGCCCATCGCGCAGCGTTCGTGGCTCAGTCGCATGCTCCATCGCTTCAACGTGTGGTTCGACAGCCTCGCCACCCGCTATCGCGACGTGATCGCGTGGGCGCTCTCGCACCGGACACTCACGCTGGGCGTGGCGGCGGCATCGCTCGTGGGGGCCGTCCTGCTGCCGGCCACGGGGGCGGTGGGCGCCGAGTTTCTCCCCGAAGATGACCGGGGTGAAATCGGCATTCTCGTGGAGGCACCGCCGGGGGCGGCGCTGCCGTACACCACCGCGCGTGCCGAAGCGGCGGCGGCGATGGCACGCCGACTCCCTGAAGTCCGCACCGTGTACACCACCGTGGGTGCTGGCGACGGTGATGTATCGCAGGCGCAGGTGATGGTGCTGCTGGTGCCGCGTGCGGCGCGCACCCGTACTGCGCGCGAAGTGGCCACGGCGCTGCGCGGTGAGGTGGCAGCGCTTGGCGGGGGCACCTACGCCGTGATGGATCTGGGGCTCAATGGCTTCCTCAAGCCCATCCAGCTGCAGGTGCGCGGCCCCGATGCGAGGTCACTGCCACAGATCGCCGCGGAGGTAGCCGCGCGGGTGCGTCGCGTGCCGGGCGCCGTGGACGTGACGCTCTCCAGTCGACCGGGTGCGCCCGCACTGGACATCCGTCTCGATCGCGCCTTCTCGGCCACCGTGGGCACCACGCCGGCCGAGGTGGCCGGGGCGATGCAGGTCGCGTTCGCCGGCGTGGAGGCCGGGCGGTGGATCGACGGCGAGGGGGACCTGCGCAAGGTGCGCGTGCGTCTCCCCGAGTCGCAGCGCCGGCAGTCGTCCGACCTGGCCGGACTGCCGCTGCAGGTGCCCGGTCCCGATGGGGCGCTGCAGGCGGTGGCGTTCGCGCAGGTCGCGACGGCTACCGCGACGACGGCGCCCACGCGCATCGAGCATGACAACGGTGCGGCGTCGGTCACCGTGACGGCGAACGTGCTGGGCCGTCCGTTGGGCGACGTGTCGGCCGGCATCGACCGTGAGCTGGCGGGCATGACGATGCCGGCGGGTGTCACGGTGGCCTACGCCGGCGATGTGGAAGACCAGCAGGAAGTCTTCGGCAACATCCTCCTGGCGCTGCTGGTGGCGGTGGTGGGGATGTACTTCGTGCTGGTGCTGCAGTTCAATTCGTGGATCGAGCCGCTCGCGATTCTCGTGTCGCTCCCGCTGTCGGCGGTGGGGGTGGTGGGGGCGTTGTGGATGGCCGGCATGACCATCAACATCATGTCGCTGATCGGGGTGATCCTGCTGTCGGGCGTCGTGGCCAAGAACGCCATTCTGCTGCTGGACTATGCCAAGCAACTGCGAGAGGGAGGCCAAACGATGCGGGATGCGCTGGTGGAGTCGGGGGCAACGCGCCTGCGGCCCATCGTGATGACCACGGTGGCGCTGGTGGCGGGCATGGTGCCGGTGGCCATCGGCAGTGGCGAGGGGGCCATGTTCCGCGCGCCATTGGGCATGGCGGTCATCGGTGGCACCATCACCAGCACGTTCCTCACGCTGCTCGTCATTCCGGTGGTGTACGCCCTGCTCGACGGCGCGCGCGCGCGGGTCCGTGGGTGGCACCGGGTGCCAACGTCGCCCGCCGACACGCGCGGGCGGACCGTGTCTCCCGCGCACGAACGGCTCGCGTGAACGGCGTGACCAGGCGGTCGTCGTCGGCGGCGGTGAGCGGCGCGAACACGCGCGCGCCCGGGCAGAGCGTGCTCGCGCGCATCTCCCGCGGCGAACTGCTGTCGCTGCTGGGGGTGGGCGTATTTGGAGAACTGCTCACCGTGGCATGGATTGCCACCGTCCTTGGCGTGGAGTCGGGGCGGGCCACCTGGGTGCACGCGATCGGGCTGGCGGCGGTGGATCTCGTGGCGCTGCTGTGGGTACCCGTGCCGCTCTTCGCATGGTACGATCGCTTTCCGCTGGAGGGCGGTCGGCGGCCTTGGAACCTGCTCGTGCGCGTCGTTGGGGCGTTGGTGATCCTGCCGGTCAGCTCGTGGACGTCGGCCGTGGCGGCCCGCTGGGCCGGTGACGCCTTCGGCATGGCGCCGACCGCGATCGAGGCCATGCTGCCCGGCTATCCCGAGCAGCTCTTCTGGGCCTCGTGCACGATCATCGGCGCCTCATTGGCGTACCTGGTGCTGCGTCGGTTGCACAACGCGCGCGACGTGGAGCAGCGCAACGCCGAGCTGCAGCGGCTGGCGCTCGAGGCGCAGCTGTCGGCGCTGGCGGCCGAGTTGCGGCCGCACTTCCTGTTCAATGCGCTGAACAATCTGGCCGAGCTGGTGCATCAGGATCCGACGCGCGCCGAGACCATGCTGCTGCACCTGTCGTCGTTGCTGCAGGCCACACTGGCCGCTGGTCGGCAGCGCACGGTATCGCTGGCGGAGGAGCTGCAGCACATGGACGACTACCTCGCCCTGCAGCAGATGCGTTTCGATGATCGGCTGCAGGTGATGCGGTCGGTGGATGCGTCGGCGCTCGCCGCGCGTGTGCCGCCCATGCTGCTGCAGCCGCTGGTGGAGAACGCGGTGGTGCATGGCATCGAAGGGCGGGTGGGGGCGTCGCTGCTGCAGGTCACGGTGCGCGCGCACCCCGGCGCATTGGAAGTGCAGGTGGATGACGACGGCCCGGGCCCTGCCGGATCTCCGCATCGCGGCACCGGCACGGGGCTGCGGAACGTGCGTGAGCGGCTGGCGGCGCTGTACGGTGAGGCGGCGGAGGCGGTCCTCAGTGAGCGGCCGGGTGGCGGCGCCCGCGTGCTGCTGCGGCTGCCGCTGGAGGTGGCATGACAACTTCCGCATTGGCACCGTTACGCACGATGGTGGTGGACGACGAATCGCTCGCGCGGCAGCGGCTCAAGCGCCTGTTGTTGCAGGACGCACGGGTCCACGTGGTGGGGGAAGCGGCCGACGTGCCCACGGCGCGCGCGCTGGTGCCGCAGCTCACACCGTCGCTGCTCTTCCTCGACGTGAGTATGCCGGGGGAAGACGGGTTTGCGCTGCTGCAGGATCTGCCACCGGAGCAGCGTCCCTTCGTGGTGTTCGTCACGGCCCATGCCGACGCGGCGGTGCGCGCCTTCGATGCGCGCGCCACCGACTTTCTGGTCAAGCCCGTGCGGGCCGAGCGGCTGGCGGAGTCGGTGACACGGGCGCTCGAAGCCGTGGCGGCGCGCACGCCGGCACAATCGGTATTCGACGAGGAGGTTCGCGCGGAGCTGGCGCGTCTCGTGCGCGGGCTGGCCGGCGGCAGCATAGGGGGCGGCCTCGAGGCGACCGCCCCGCTGGCGCACTTCGCCGTGACCGTGGGGCGTCGCACGCGCTTCGTGAAGCTGGAGGAGATCGACTGGTTCGAAGCGGATGGCAACTACGTGCGGCTGCACGTGGGGCGCGAGCAGCATCTCGTGCGCATGACCATGCAGAAGCTCGAAAAGAGCCTGGACGCGCGGCGCTTCGTGCGTGTGCACCGGTCGTTCGTGGTACCGCTGGACCGCGTGCGCGAACTGGTGCAGCTGGGGTCGGGGGAGTACGAGCTGCGCCTGACCACCGAGGCCACCTTGCCGGTCATGCGCACGTACCGGGACCGGCTGCCGCTAGGGTAGGCGGGGGGGGAGGGGAGACGCGGTGGAGGGGAGGCGCGGGGAAAACAGTTGAGCAGTTGAGCAGTTGGGGTCAGAGCTGTGCTCTGACCCCAGCTCTGACCCCAGCTCTGACCCCAGCTCTGACCCCAGCTCTGACCCCAGCTCTGACCCCAGCTCTGACCCCAGCTCTGACCCCAGCTCTGACCCCAGGTCACAGGTCAGTTGCGACGCGCCACCCCGGGCTTGCTCGCCGGCTCCGACGCGGCCACGGTGAACAGATCCTTCTGCGTTGTGCCCTTGCGCATGATCTCCATGGCGCGGCGCAGCTGGTTGTCGTCCTTTAAGTTGCGGCGGCGCACGAGCGTGTCACCGAAGGCAATCTTCGCCACGCGATCCTCGAGGAACCGGTCGATGTCGTTGGCGCCGGCGTCCCACACGGCCTTGTCGATCTTCACCGTGTCGGCCTGCAGGCGACGGTACACCTCCTCACGCCACGCCGGGTCCACCGCGAAGTCGGGCTTCACCTTCCCCTTCTGCAGCTCCGCCACCGCCGCCGCGTGCGCCTGGTACTTGGCGTAGTGCGGCAGCAGCGCGCGCCGCAGCGCCTGCTCGGCGGTGCTCAGCGTGTCCGGCTGCACGATGATGTCCGGCGTGATGGCGCCACCGCCGTACACCGTGCGTCCCGCCGCGCTCTTGAACACCGGGCGCGCCTTGCGCACCGAGTCGGTCTCCATGCTGTCGGGGAGCACCTCAAGGAACTGGCCGTCGGCGTTGAGCTTGCGCTCCTTCTGAATGCTGCGGCCACTCGGCGTGTACCACTTGCCCGTGGTGATCTTGAGCGCGTAGCCGCCGTCGAGGTTGTAGACGCTCTGCACGAGCCCCTTGCCGAAGCTGGTCGTGCCCAGCACGAGGGCGCGGTCGTAGTCCTGCAGCGCGCCGGCGACGATCTCCGAGGCCGACGCCGAGCCGCCGTCGACCAGCACCGTGAGCGGCACGTCGGGAGCGAGCGGGTCCTGCTGCGACACGAACTTCTGGAACTCGCCGCGGCCGCGCACCGAGAGCAGCTCCTTGCCACGCGGCAGGAAGAGGTTGGACATGCTGAACGCTTCCTCGAGGATACCCCCGGGGTTGCCGCGCAGGTCGATGATGAACCCCTTCGCGCCGCGCTTGCTGAGCGCCATGACCGCGTTGGCGATGTCCTCGGTGGTCTGCTCGGAGAAGCGCTCCAGCGGGATGTAGCCGGTGCGCTCGTCGATCATCATGCTGTAGCGCACCGCGGGCACGTGGATCTCGGCACGCTTGAAGCTCAGCTTGACCGGCTGCGCCACGCCCACGCGCAGGAACTGCACGGTGACCGGCGTGCCGATGGGCCCCAGCAGCTTGTTCTGCACCTGCTGCGTGTTGAAGCCGCGCGCGCTGGTGGTGTCCACCACGGCAATCTTGTCCCCTTCCAGCACGCCGCCCTGCTCGGCCGGCGAGCCCGGGAAGACTTTGTTCACCGTGACGTAGTCGCCCACCTTCACGATCTCCATGCCGATGCCGGCATAGCGACCGTTGGTGTTGCGCGAGAACTCCTCGAGCTGCTTGGGGGTGAAGAGCTCGGTATAGGGATCCTTGAGCTCGTTCACGAGACCCCGGGCAGCCTTCTCATACAGCTGCTGGGCGTCGAGCGTGTCCACGTAGCGCAGGGCCACGAAGGTCAGCACCTGGTCGAGGAGCTGGGCACCGCCTCGCGTGGAGCGCGCCTGCAGGGCGAAGCCCGAGGCGAGCAGGGGAACGAGCACGATGCTGGCCAGTGCGGCCTTGCGGGTACGGGTCATGCGGGTCTCGCGAAAAGGGGACCAGAAAAGGTACTGCAAGACATACGCGCCAGGACCCCGGGCGTTCCGCGGGAGATCGGGGATCGGACGGTCGGACCCTCCGGACCGTCCGATAGTCCGACCGTCCGATGTCGGATTGGATGCCGGAGGTCGGAATCCGGATCCGGGTCGGAAATCGGAGGTCGGAGGTGCGGGGGCTACCCTACACCAGCGGGGCCCCGCGCGCCCGGGAAAGCCACTTCCGACCTCGGACCTCCGACAACAGTCGGGACTCCGACCTCCCGCATGTAATCCGACCTCCGACATCCGGACCGTCCGATAGTCCGACCGTCCGATGTCCCGATGTCGGATTGGATGCCGGAGGTCGGAATCCGGATCCGGGTCGGAAATCGGAAGTCGGAGGTGCGGGGGCCAGTGCACCGCGGTCGGGGTTGGGGCCGGCGGCTGCCCTCCACGGTCTGTCGCCCCCACCGTCGGCGGGGGCCTCACGCACCCGGGAAAACCACCTCCGACCTCGGACCTCCGACAGCAGTCCCGACTCCGATATCGGGCATTCAATCCGACCTCGGACCTCCGACATCCGGACAGTCCGACCGTCCGACCATCCGACCAACCGGACACGACGCCCCAGCCTATCCCTCTTCCCGCGGCCGCGATCCCAACACGTAGTCCACGTGCCACTGCCGGTCGTACTGCCGAATGGCGATGTCGCGCACCAGCCCGGCCGACAGCAGCATCTCGTGCGCCGGCTGCAGCACCCGCTGGAGGTGGCTGGGGTAGCGCTGGGTCAGGGGCATCTGCTCGGCCAGCCGCTCCAGCGAGACGCGCCACGAGAGGCGGCCGTCGGCGCGGGCCACCTCGAGAATGCGGTACAGCCGGCGCGCCACCGGGCTCGACAGCGCATGGTACCGGCTGGCCGACAGGGTCACCACGTGCCGGGCGGCGAGGTTGGCGCGCAGGGTGGCCGAGAGCGTGACGCGGGCGTCGCCGGGCTCGCCGGCGGCCAGGTTGCCGAACAGGTGCAGCTGCTCGCGGTCGGCCACCCGCCGCCGCTGCACGCTCACGGTGCTGAGCACGGTGAAGCTGAGGTCGGCCGTGCCCGACGGCGCCGACCAGTAGGCGCCCTCGGTGCTCTCGAGGGTGGTACGCTCGAGGCGGGTGAGCGCGGCGCGCAGCTGTTCGTAGGTCCGCCCGTCGGCGCGGCGCCCCATGCTGCGCAGGAAGGCGTGCAGCGTGAAGGTGATGGCGCCATCAGCTGGCGATCCCCCCTCGTGGTAGCGGTGCAGCAGCTCCACGTACACGTCCTGATCGAAGGTGCCGGGGAGCCGGTCGCCGGGGGCGGGGATGACACGCCACCGCCCGCCATTCTCGGTGGTGAACGAGACGGGCGCATCGTCGGCACTGTCGCTGAGCCGGAAGAGGGGGAGTTCCTCGAGCGACCGATCGAGAACCACCCCCCGCACGGCCGGACGCCTGCGGGCGGCGAGAGTCATCGCGCACAACTTGGCGGACCAGAGGGCGTTTGCGCCAGCCACCCCCCGGGCCGCGCCTCCACACGGTCGCGCCGGGGCGCCCTTCCCGGGATTCGGCTCCGCTCGCACATTCGGCGCCATGAAAAAGGAGCTCTGGCTGCGCCTTCGCGCCTACCACTTCACGAATCTCGTCCCCCCCGACCTCTGGAACCATGTCGCGAAGGTGTTCGGCGGCGGGGACGCGTCCACGCGCGCCTTTGCCAGCAAGATCGCGCGCAAGCATGCGTGGTCCACGCGCTTCGCCATGCGCGCCATCGAGGAGTACCGCAAGTTCGTGTTTCTTGGCGTGACGGGCGACACGGTCGTGACCCCCTCGAAGGTGATCGACACCGTGTGGCACGAGCACGTGCTGTTCACCAAGGCGTATCGCGAATTCTGCCGCGATGTCCTGCAGCGCGAGTTCGATCATCACCCCGAACTCGTGCCCTCCGACGCGCAGACGGCGGTGTACGCCCAGCAGTACGACGCCACGCTGGCGCGCTACGAGGTGGAGTTTCGTGTGCCCCCGCCGGCGGAGTTTTGGGGGACGCCGAAGTTCCCGCGTGAGAAGGACGCCGCGCGTGAGCCCCACCCCACCCACGTTGCCGACGGCGGGGACGTGCCCCTCTATCTCCATTTCGACGGACACGGGGACACCCCAGGCTACCACGACATGCCCGAGTTCTCTGGCGGCGGATTCAGCGGCGGCGGTGGCGGCGACAGCTGGGGGAGCGACGGCAGCGGTGGCGACGGCGGCGGATCGGGGTGCTCGTCAGGGTGCGGCGGGGACTGACGACAGCGCGTGCTCGCGTGGAGTGAGCGGCGCGGGATGCGCGGTCAGAGCCGGAGTTCATTTGGAGATGGTGACAGTTGAGCTGGCTCGGAGCGTCGTCCTCAACTCTCACGGCGAGAACCCTCATGCTCACCGCCATCCAGGCTCAACTCTCATCCGCTCCGCCTCAACTCTCCCATCTCAAATCTGTTCCGGCTCGAGCACCTTTTCCGTCGCGCGCCCGTTCACGCGGTCCACGTAGTAGCACTTCGCGCCCGCGCGCGCCGACACGACGCGCTTGAGTGTCGTCTCCTCGAAGTACAGCCCCGCGTCGTTGTCGCAGGCGTAGCCCGGCTTCATCTCGCCGTTGCCGATGAGCTTCTGGTAGAGCGGCCGGCGCCCGGGTTCGGCGTCGTAGTGCGGCGAGTGGCTGCCGGGGAGAAAGCCCAGGCACTTCACGATGGAGAGCACCTTGGGGCGCGAGTCGGTGGTGCCCTCGTCGAACCAGCAGAGCGAGCCCGCGCTGGCGCCGCCCAGTACGATGCCGCGGTCCCACGCCTGACGCAGGATCACGTCGATCCCTTGCGCCTTCCAGATGGCCTGCTGATTGAGCGTGTTGCCGCCGCTCACCACGATGCCGTCGGCGCTCAGCAGGACTTCATCCCAGTCCTGCAGCTGTGAGGTGCTGGCAATGAAGCTGCGCTGCACGAACGGTTCCACGTTGAGCGGCGCGCAGCTCTGGTAGAAGCTGATGATCCCCTGCTCGCTGTCGGCGCTGGCAGTGGGCAGATACAGGATGCGCGGCCGCGCCTTGCCGCTGAGCTGCGCCATGAGGCCGATGAACTTCGTGCGGAAGCCGCCGCCGGCGATGAGGATTTTGCGCGTGGCGCGTGCGGAGCTGTCGGTCATGGCGCCGGTCGAGTCGGACATGGGGGCCGTGGAGGGGAGGGCGTGGAGCGTGTGCGGCAGGGCCGCCGCGGCGGCGAGGGTGGAGCCGGTGGCAACGAAATCGCGTCGATTCATCACGGGTCCTCGGGAGGGGAGTCGGGGTCCATCTCGTCACCATCGGCGGCTTGATCGGCGTACAGCGACTCGGCCAGCAGGTGCCACTGCCGAACCGTGCGCGCCTGCCAGACCGGGTCGTGCCGCTGCGCCTCGAGTCCGGCGTCACCGCCGGCGTTGGCGCGCAACTGCTCCACGAACGGCTTGGCATCGCTGGGGATGAGCGTGTCCTCGTGCAGGCCGCTGAACACGTGCACACCGCCGTCTTCCAGCACGTAGGCGCAAATGTACTCCGCGGGCGCGATGGCGTGCGTGAGATCGGGCTCATGCACGAACAGGGTGCGTCCCGTCAACTGGTCGGTGAGGGTGGCGCCCACCCCCGCCTCGACCGTCTCCACCTCCCAGATGCCCAGCGTCATGGCCAACCCGGCCGTCACGAGGGAACGCTCATCGTCGGGGCGGCGGGCGCCGGCGTCGTCGAGCCAGGCGGCGGCGATCGGACGGCCGAGCGTGGGGGGCACGTACGAGAACATCGCCCACCCGGTGTAGATGTCGGCCTCGAGGTCACTCGGCTCTTCCTCGGGGCTCAGCCCCCAGGCGTCGAGCGCGGCGTCGGTCCATTCGGGGCCCAGCTTCTTGGTGGCCCAGTCGAGCACATCCTGCCCCACCCGCTTCTGCCGCTGCAGCAGCAGCTCGGCACGCTGCCACTCCGCGCGCGACGCGGTGGGGAGCGCGGCCACCTCCGGGGGCATGGCGGCGCCGTGGCACTTCTTGAACTTCTTGCCGGAGCCGCAGGGGCAGGGGTCGTTACGCATGGGGGGAGGCGCGGAGTAAAGGGAGGCGCGGGGGAAAAGCCTGTCGGGGAGCACGGAGTCACGGGGGGCACGGAGAACTGCCACGAACCATACACGGGCAAGCCCCGGGCAACGTGCTGAATTAGCACCTCGACGGTTGCCAGTGCTCCGTGTCTCCGCGCCTCCGTGCCTCCCCCGAGCGGTTCGACCCGCCTCGACGCTCCCAACGATCAGTCGGCGAGGTACCCGCAGAAGCTCGCCGCGTCCACATTGCCGCCGCACACCACCACGCCCACCTGCTTGCCCGCGAGTCGGTCGCGCAGCGGCCCCAGCACGGCAGCGAGTGATGCCGCACCGGCGGGTTCGGTGACCAGCTTGGCGCTGCGGTAGAGCAGCCGCATGGCATCGCGGATCTGCTCGTCGCTCACCAGCACCACGTCGTCCACATACGCCTGGTTGAGCGCAAACGAGTACGGTTCACAGCGCGGGGCGCCGAGTGAGTCGGCGATGGTGCGCACCTTGTCGATGGATTGCGGGGCGCCGGCGGCGAAGCTGCGGTGCATGGTGTCGGCCCCCTCCGGTTCCACCACGTACACCTTGGTATCCGGCGCGAGGAGTTTCACCGCACACGCCACGCCACCCGTGAGGCCACCACCGCCAGCGGCCACCACTACGGCATCGAGCTCTATGCCGTTGGCGCGGGTTTGCTCGATGAATTCCATCCCCACCGTGGCCGTACCGAGCGCGGTGAGCGGCCCTTCGTAGGGGTGCACGAAGGTGCGCCCTTCGTCGCGTTCGATCGCGCGCGCGGTTTCGAACGCCTCGTGCACGTTGTCCACCAGCACCACCTCGGCGCCCAGCTCCTCGCACAACATGATGCGGTACGGGTTGGCCGTGCGCGGCATCACCACCTTGGCGGTGCTGTGCAGTTGGCGCGCGCTGTAGGCCAGCGAGATGGCGTGATTGCCCGCCGACACCCCCGTGACGCCACGCGCGAGCTGCTCGGGGGTGAGGCTCATCATGACGGTGAGTGCGCCGCGCGGCTTGAAGCTCCCCGTGCGCTGGAACAGCTCCTCCTTGAGCCACACGTCGGTGCCCGGCGCCAGGCGGGCCTGCAGCGGGTCGTCGCGCCACCGACGCACGCAGGTGGTTTCGACGCGGTCACCCAACCGGTGACGGGCGGCGCGGATGGCGGGGAGGGTGGGGAATGCGTGCATGGAGGGGAGAGTGGAGGTGCCTGCTCCGCAAGCTACAACGGCGTCGTGCCTTCGCTGAGGATGCGGACATACTCGACGTAACTGAACAGGCGATCGCGCTTCCGGCCGGTGAGTTCGGTGACGATGCCGAGCCCGCGCAACTGCTCGAGCATGCGGTTCACGGTTGGCATGCTCACCCCGCTCCGCGCTGCCAGGGTGGGGGCGCTCGCGATGGGGCGTTCGCGGAGCGCATCGAACACGCGCAGCAGGGAGTTGGCCGTGCGTCCGCCCGAGGCGACACGCTCTCGGTCCTGGGCAAACAGACACACGAGTCGTTGTGCGGTGTCGACGGCGGCGCCGGCTGTTTCGCGTACGCCGTCGGCAAAGAACCCGATCCATGCTTCCCAGTCCCCCGTTTCCCGCACGGCGGTGAGATGCGCGTAGTACTCCGCCCGGTGCTCCTTGAAGTACAAGGAGAGGTACAGCATGGGATCCTTCAGCACCCCCTCGGCACAGAGCATGAGCGTGATGAGCAGACGCCCCACACGCCCGTTGCCGTCGAGGAACGGGTGGATGGTTTCGAACTGCACGTGCACCAGTGCCGCCTTGAGTACCGGCGACGTGCGCACCGGGTCGTCGTGGATGAACCGTTCCAGCGCGGTCATGCACGGCGCGATCTCGTGCGGAGGCGGCGGAACGAAGGCCGCATTTCCTGGCCGTGTGCCGCCTATCCAGTTCTGCGATCGCCGGAATTCCCCGGGCAGCTTGTCGGCACCGCGCCCGCTGTTGAGCAGATGACCGTGGATCCCCCGGAGCAGGCGGCCAGAAATCGGAAATCCGCGGCGAACCTCCTCCATGCCCCACTCCAGCGCCGCGACGTAGTTCGACACCTCGGTGACGTCATCGAGCGGCACCCCCGGGGACTCATCCGCTTCGAAGGTCAGCAGGTCCGAAAGCGATGACTGCGTCCCCTCGATCTGCGAGGAGAGGACCGCCTCTTTGCGGACATACGTATAGAGGAAGAGCTTGGTATCTGGAAGCAGAATCGTGACACTATCAAGCCTTCCTAAGGCCAATAGCGCGTCATCAAGCCTATTTCTGAGCTCATCATCGATGTGCAGCGGTGGCTCCGGTGGGAGCGGCGCCGGGACAAAGGCCCGAACCGGTTCTCCGGACGCCGTTTCCGTCCGCCAGCTGCCAGTTGCTCCCCGCCGCATCCGAGTCCTCCGCTAATTAAACTTTCGACGATTGCTTAATTAACGGAGAACGGTAATTGCGAACTGTAATCAGCGCAATCCGCTAATTAAGAAAACGACAGATATTTAATTAGCAGCTCTCCGTGCCCTCCGCCATTCCCCGCGCCTCCTCTCCTCCGCGCCTCCTGCTCGCCGCTAGGCGAGCACCAGCACCTGCCCCGACACGTTCCGCGCCAACGGGCTCGCCAGAAACGCCACCACATCCGCCACGCTCTCCCGCTCCACGTAGTCGGCCTTCTCTCCCATGTCGGCCACGTTGGTGGCGGTACGTATGGCCGTGGGCGCCACGGCATTCGCGCGCACCCCATGCGCCTTTTCGTCCAGCGCCACGGTGCGCATGAGACTCAGCACCCCGCTCTTGGCCGCGGCGTAGGCCGCCATCCCCTTGGGGCTGCCGCCCGGCGTGGCGGCCACACTGCCGAAGTACACGAAGCTCCCCTTGGCCGCGCGTACACTGGGCAGAAAAGCGCGCGTGGTGGCGAACGCCGTCTCGAGGTTGATGGTGAACTGCTTCGCCCACCCCTCGGGGTCGCTTTCGTCGAGTGCGCCCGTCATGCCGAAGCCGCCGGCCACGCACACCACGGCGTGCACGCGGCCCACGTGCGTGTCCTTGTGCGCCCACGACACCTCGGCCGCCACGCGCTGTGCGTCACCCGCATCGGCCAGGTTGGCGGTATGCGAGCTCACGTGCGCCGCGCCGAGTGACGTGAGCGTGGCGGTGCGCTGCGGGTCCTGCTCGTTGAGGTCGATGAGTGCCAGCGAGGCGCCGCGCTGCGCGAAGCCGCGCGCGACGGCTTCGCCGACCTGCCCCTCACGGCCCACTCCGGTGATGACGATGAGCTGATCGCGGAAGCTGAGGTCGGTGGACATGAGGCGTGAGACGTGAGAGGGGAGGGAAACGCGTGAACACGGAGCGCACCGAGGGGGGTGAGGGCACAGAGAACTGCACATGCCACAATGGAAACTACGCTGTTCTCCAGGCCCTCACCCTCCTCGGCGATCTCCGTATGAGCGCGTTCCGCCCCCGCTCCGGGCCGCCTCAGTGCGGATGATAGAAGCGCGGATCCTCCTCGCCGTGCGCGCTTGCCGCGCCGATACTCCCCAGCTGCATCACGATGCGCTTGAGCTTCGCGGCGTCGTACAGGCGGCCACCGCGCATCACGGTCTCGAGCTTCGACAGGTCGCTCAGTCGCTCCAGCGGATTGCCGTTCACCAGCAGCACGTCGGCCACCTTCCCCTCGGCCACACTACCGTAATCGCGCGCGTCGTTCATCACCCGCGCCGATTCGATGGTGGCCATCTGCAGAATCTTCGCGCGCGGAATGCCCGCCGCCTCGAACATCTGCAGTTCACGCGGATAGGTGGCGCTGCGGGCTTCGTCGGTGCCGGGCACCATCTGAATGCCCAGGTCGTGCATGCGCCGAATGAGCGTCACGTACGCGGAATCACTCTTGAGTCGCGCGGCGTTGTCGGTGATGCCCATGTTGCCGATCCAGATGCTGAAGGTACCGTCTACCACGGTGTTCTTCGCCTTGAGCATTTCCAGCAGCTTCGTCATGGGCGCGCCGTTCACGTCGAAGGTGGGCGACACCGCGAACGCCACGCTGCTGTAGGCGCGCATCTGCGGCACGTACAGCGAATCCTGGAAGAAGTTGGAGAAGAAGAACGCGCCGTGCTGGATCTCGTCGTAGCCGAGGGCGATGGCGGCTTCCATGCTCATGCCGCGTGGGATGTGCCCGCTGAGTCGCATGCCGCGCTTCTTCGCTTCGCTGGCGATGGTGGGGAGCAAGTCGGGGTGCACCACGTTGTACACCTTGATCTGCTTGTAGCCCAGCGAGTCGTAACGGGCCACCCATTCGCGCGCCTGCGCTTCGGTGCTCACGAGTGACCCCGACGGGCCACGCCACTTGAGCGGCCCCTCCATGAAACCGGCGAGAATGTAGCGCGGCGCGGCGAGTGCGCCCTTCTTTTCGCTGTCACGCAGCATGACCGCGAGATCGGGGTCGCTGGCCAGGTCGCGCGCGGTGGTGAGCCCCTGACTCAGCTGCGCCACGCCGAACGGGGCGGCGAAGAGATGCGCGTGCATCTCCCACATGCCCGGCATGATGGTCTTACCGGTGGCATCGATGACGGTGGCGCCATCGGGCGTGGCCACGCTTGCCGCGGGCCCCACGCTGATAATGCGATCGTTGCGCGTGACCACGGTGGTGTTGGGGACCATCACGCCCTTGTCGGCGTCGAACAGATTGCCGTTGCGGAACACCACCGTGCCCTTGTGCGGTGTGGTGACCTTGTCGGCCAGTCTCCTTGCCTCGGCCATGCGCCACCGCAGTTCGATGGTGCGCATGGCGGGCATGAACGGCACGGCGCGCGGCTGCACCGTCATGAACCACTGCACTTCGGTGGCGAACAGCTGGCCGCGTTCGTCGAGCCAGGTGCCGGTGGGGAGGGCGCTGCTGTCGGTGGTGACCATCACCAGGCGCACGCGTTGGGTGGCGCCGTTGGCGCGCAGCAGCGTATCGGCCACGATGTTCGCGCGCATGGTGCTATTGCCGTTCACCCTGGCCGAGCGGGTGGGGCGGGCGATGAGCGCGCGTGCCAGCGCCGCCTGCTCCCACGGCGTGCCACCGCGCAGGCGCACGAATTCGGTGGCGGTGCGCGCGATGGTGCGCGTCATGCCGAGCGATGTGAAGCGCAGCGAGTCACCGGTGAGCGCGATGGACTCGTTCACCGGCCCCGTGCTGCCATCGGCGAGGACGGGGCGCGCCTCGGCACTCACCGGGAGCCCGTTGGTGCCCATGGCGTAGCGCGCTTCGGTGCGGGTGCCGCGCTGGCGGTCGGTGTACACCCAGCGGGCGGTGGCCGAGTCCCCGCGGCTGGTGACCACGAGCTCCCCGGCATCGGTGCCGTGGTTGAGGACGAGCCAGCGTTGCGTGGCGGGTTGGGCGTGAGCAGACGCGGCGAAGATGGCCAGCGCGGCTAAAGTGTTCGAAGAGTGCGCGGCAGAGCGGAGGGGACGATTCATTGGGTAATCGGGCGCGGGGGAGGGAAGGCGCGGGTACCCGGAGATTCTACCGCTCAGCCCGTGGGCCCGTAGGTATGCGCCGGATATCCGTCAGTTCATGGAAACAGGGAGCACGCAACGATGATGGGTGTACCCCCACATCACTCCGTGCCTCTCACCACCCTCGGTGATCTCTGTGCGCACGCGTTCCCTCACGTCCCCAACAAACCCATGTCCGCTCGTCGCGCAGCCTTATCCCTCGCCCTCGCTGCCGCCGCGCTCAGCAGCAGCGGCTGTTTCCTCGTAGCGGCTGGTGCCGGCGCCGGGGCTGCCGCGGCCTACGACAAGCGCGGCGCCAACGCGCAGCTGGCTGGCACGGTGAACGCCAACTTCGACAAGGCCGTGGCCGCGTTCGGGGCGAACAGCGTGAGCGAGACCGGTCGAGGCACCGAGAAGCGCGGCGACGTGCGCATTCTGAACGGCATGAAGGGGGAGCTCGAGGTCACCGTGCGACTCGAGCGGGTGAGCGAGAGCGTGACGTCTGTGGAAGTGATCGCCAAGAAGAACGTGGTAGAGTACGACCGCTCGTTCGCGAAGCAGGTGTTGGACGCGGTCGCGAAGTAATCGCTATCTTCAATGTGTCGCCCACCAGCAGCCTTGGTTGCTGGCCCGAAGGCCACCCAGAGAAACTCTGCGGTGGCTTTCGCTTTTCGGTGCGTGCACTACGCGTCGAACCCCGGTATCTCGAAGGCCGGACGCACCGCCTCGCAGTCGGCCGAATTGCCGCCGTGCGAGAGAATGGCACTCTCCCACGTCGCGGCCACGACAGCCCGCATGTCATCGATAACGTATTCGGCTTCCTCGGCACTCAACCCGAATCGCACAGAGCCCGAGATCAAGTTCGCCTTCGTTGCGCGTCGCCCCGCCGACAGGCCGCACGTCATCGCAAGATCCCGCTCGTGGGCATGGAGCGGCGTGGGCGTGATGTCGTACGCCGGCGACAAGCGCCACTCGGCAGCATGGGCAATTAGCGCGTGGTTGCGCGGATGATCGTCGTTGTTGGTCACGAGAGCGTTGAGTACCATGCGCCGGAACAGCTCGGCGCGATCAAGCACGGCGCGACTGGACCATCGTTGCAGCTCATCGCTGAAGAGCAGATACGACCATCGTTGCTTGTCGAGTGACTCTTCGGCATCGAGTACCGTGAGGGCACTGACCATTCGCGCACGGCTGTATGTCGACGCGCCGCTTTCCAGCGGCTCGCGGTCGAAACGCTTGAGCAGCAGTACCGGCGCAGAACCGACCTTCTCCACGCGGTACGGCGGAACGCGAATGTTGCATCGCTGCGCCAGTGAAAGCATGGCCGCTTCGACCGCGGCATTGTTCCAACGATCTCTACGGGAGGGAAACTTGGCCAGCCAGATCCCTTCGCGGTCCGACACCACATTCTTGGGTCGCGCACCGCCCATGGACGTACCCGCTTCCATCAATTCCCGGAGGCGCTGTACGGAGTCGGGAATAGGTGTACCGGGTGCCAGATCCTCCAATTCCTTCGCCGCGTTGAGGAGTGCCTCGAGCTGCAGGGTCGTATTGAACGGCCGCTTTGGTGGTGGCGGTACCGTTCCCAAGCCAAAGGACAGCGCCCCGGCGCGATCTTCCGGGGAATTCAGCAGATACTCGATTTCGCCGACATCGAGCTTCCCCAGCGCGTGTTCGATCACTCGTCGGCCCCACGCATCGGGACCGGCATCGCGAATGGCCCCGAACACACCCGCCATCTTCACGGTTTCGTACGTGTTCGCCGAAAGCGGCAGATTGATGGGGTCGATGGGTACGGCTCTCGGATCCTCCCGATAGCGCTGGCCATATACGAAACGTCCCACGACATCACCGAATCCGTTCTGCTCGCGCACGAAGCGACCGCAAGTCACCACCTCTGCCGACTGCGGCCGGTGGAGGTATACGTAGCACTCTTCGGTGTCGGCCATACGCGATTAGAAATCGTCGTCGAGTGGTTTGCGGCTGATGCGCGGCTGCGCGACCCCGCGGCGAAGGGCGGCGCGTTCACGGATCTGTCCTTCGTGGTCGAACTCCAGTGCTGCGACGGGCAGTAGCCCATCCTCTAGGCCGAGCGCCCACAGGACCGCGATATAGGCACCCATGCTCGTCCCCACGTTGCCGGCCTCAACTGCACGAAGCGTAGGGATAGTGATTCCCGCCTTCTGTGCTACGTCGGCCAGCCGAAGGCGCCGACGCTTGCGGGCGAGTGCGATGTTGCGTCCCAGCGTTGTGGCGACGTCAACAACCCGCGCTGGTGCCCGATTGGCGCTTCTGATGGTGGTAACGGCCATGGATTCACCTCAACTATCGGAGAAAGAATACTTTCAGTAAATACGACAAAAAGCAAGAATAGTTTCTTTATGGAAGTCAATCTCGCTACACAAAACGACTAGACGAAAGTGCCGATACAGCCATAAAGCGTTGAAAAACAGAAGCTTACACGCGAAAGTCTGTAACGCCACGCGCGGCCGCTGGTAATAATATTATTACCAGCGGCCGCGCGTGGCGTCGAACAACGACATGAATAGCCAATTCGAGAACATCCAGGCACGTATCTGGAAGCTGCTTCAGCGAACTCCGGCGATGCCATTGCTAGGAATTCAATACCGGCTCTGCGAAGTCGGTACGAATCGAATTGGGCACCTACATATGTCTCTGGCGATCGAGCGCCTTCTCGCCGATGGGGCAATGGTAGAGCCTCTGGCAGGCGTTTTCGTGAATTCGCTAGAAATTGCTCAGCGGCTGGGTGGTGACATCGCGGAAGTGAGCCGTGTGTGGATTAATCGTCAGCCAAGAGAGCACGAGAGCGCCGTCACCATCGTCGCGAAGCAAATTTGTGAGCAGCTCGACGGATTCGGCATCACCAATGGTGGTGAGCGCCAAATCGGACAGGTTGGCTCGAATGAACGACTCTTGGCCGTGCGTTCGCGCTATGTCGACGTGAACGCACCTCGACTTTCAGCCACGCTCTGGATCAGTTGGACGGAACAGGCAATCTGTCCCTCGCAGTCATCGTTCTGGGCGTTCCTCGAGGAATGCAGCAACCGCGGTCGCGTACCAATGATTGTCGCTCGAGCAGTTTCGAAGCTTGCCTTTCCGGTATTGAAGGCAATGAGCGCCAGAGCGGTGCAATACTACTTCGTGCCCACTCCACTGGAAGGCGAAGATCTCCTGGACCTGCAGGAGGCAGCTGGTCGTTTCGGCCTCCCAGCGGTTCGTCCAGCATACGAGTGGGGTGAATTGCCAGTCGTCGATGCATTGCGCACGCAGCTCGACGCCCTGTCCATTGCGGAGCCACCAGTAGAGCGGGTGCGGCAAGCGCTGCATGCCGCGGTGACGCGAGGGTTCTCCAAACACCAAGTGAGGCCGACCATGCTCCGGAGATGGGCCAACGACATCGACCGACAACTGGGGATCAAGCTGCCGCGCCAGTGGAGGTACGCACTGCGCGCGTAGTATTGATCTTCACGGGTGCGAAGGCGTTGCCGCCGCCGCGCACTGCGAAATTGTGCGACTGGGGCAAGACGTTTGAAGGCGTCGGACCTCGGCTGTGAACATAGCGGCGACATGAAAAAAGGACGCCGAATACTCTAAACGGGGGTTACGAGGCCAGAGTACCGGCATGATGCTTTGAAGTATCCGGCACTCAACCGTATACTGTGCCGAGCACTCTACACTGGCAAATTCTGCGAAAATGTTCGTGCCCTGAACTCCTAAATCATGGCCAAGCTTTCTGAGCGCGACGTCTGCACGAAGCTCATCACCCCGGCGCTCGCCGCAGCGGGCTGGGACATCCAGACGCAGGTTCGGGAGGAGGTCTCGTTCACCAAGGGGCGCATCATCGTGCGCGGGAAGCTGGTGACCCGCGGCAAGGCCAAGCGCGCCGACTACCTCCTGTATCACAAGCATCTGCCCATTGCGCTGATCGAAGCCAAGGACGAGACGCACTCGGTTGGCGATGGAATGCAGCAGGCGCTCGAGTACGCGGCCGCCCTGGACGTGCCGTACGTGTTCAGCTCGAACGGGTCAGGGTTCCAGTTCCACGATCGCACGGGGCAGGCCACTCCCATTGAGCAGACGCTCGCCCTGAATGCGTTCCCGGCGCCCGCTGACCTTTGGGTGAGATATCAGTCGTGGAAGGGGCTCGCTCCGGCGCAGGTCGACGTGGTGCTTCAGGACTACTTCGATGACGGCGCCGGCAAGGAGCCCCGGTACTACCAGCGCAACGCCATCAATGCCGCCACCGAAGCCATCGCACGGGGGCAGAACCGCATCCTGCTGGTCATGGCCACCGGCACGGGGAAGACGTACACCGCCTTCCAGATAATCTGGCGATTGTGGAAGTCGGAGCAGAAGAAACGCATCCTGTTCCTGGCCGATCGCAATGTGCTGATTGACCAGACCATGGTGAACGACTTCCGCCCCTTCGGACCCGCCATGGCCAAGCTCAGCACGTCGAGCAAGACGATCGAGCGTGCAGACGGGTCGTTGGTGGACCTTCCATTGGCGATCGATAAGAAGCGGCGCATCGACCCAGCATATGAGATCTATCTGGGTCTGTATCAGGCAATTACTGGCCCCGAGGATCGTCAGAAGCTGTTCCGGGAGTTCTCGCCGGACTTCTTCGATCTCATCGTCATCGACGAGTGTCACCGCGGCAGCGCTGCCGAGGACTCGGCGTGGCGCGAAATCCTCGAGTACTTCGGGAATGCCACGCAGATCGGCCTCACCGCCACACCCAAGGAGACATCGTATGTCTCCAACATCCACTACTTCGGCGCCCCGGTATACACCTACTCCTTGAAGCAGGGGATCAGCGACGGCTTCCTCGCACCGTATAAGGTGATCAAGGTCCATTTCGATGTGGACGTGGAAGGCTACCGCCCGAAGCCGGGGGAGACGGATAAGCACGGCTACGAGATCGACGATCGGCTGTACAACGAGAAGGACTTCGACCGCACCCTCGTCATTGATGACCGGACGCAGCGGGTGGCGCGCTGGATCTCAGAGTACCTAAAGCAGAGCGGGGATCGCTTCCAGAAGACCATCGTGTTCTGCGTGGACAGGGAGCACGCCGCCCGCATGCGGCAGGCGCTGGTGAACGAGAACGCCGATCTGGTGCAGCAGAACCCGCGCTACGTCATGCGCATCACCGGTGATGATCCCGAAGGGACGGCCCAGCTGGGCAACTTCATCGACCCGGAGAGTCGCTACCCTGTGATCGTGACTACGTCGCGGCTCCTCTCCACCGGGGTGGATGCCCAGACGTGCCGCCTGATAGTGCTCGACCGCGAAGTGGGCTCCATGACGGAGTTCAAGCAGATCGTGGGGCGCGGCACCCGCGTGCACGAGGACACGCAGAAATACTACTTCACGCTCGTGGATTTCCGGAAGGCGACCAATCACTTCGCTGACCCGGATTTCGATGGGGAACCGGTACAGATCTACAAGCCCGAGCCGGATGATCCCCCGGTACCTCCCGATGACGGCGATTCTCCGGGCGTCGACGACGACGGGAATCAGCTCCCGATCGAGCCTGGGGAAGACGAAATCACGCTGATCGATAACAATCCCGTATATCCCCCTCCGCCCGGGGGCGGCAGCGGCCCGAAAAAGTTCTACGTGAAAGAGCGGCCAGTCACGGTGCTGCTGGAGCGCGTTGAGTACCTCGACGATGCCGGCAAGCTGGTCACGGAGTCTCTGCGCGACTACAGCCGAAAGGCAATCCGCCGGCACTTCGCGAGCTTGGACGACTTCCTGCGCCGGTGGCGCAGCGCCGAGCGAAAGGACAGCGTGATCGCGGAACTTGCGGAGGAGGGGCTGCTTCTGGCCCCCCTCCAAGAAGAGGTGGGGAAGGATCTCGACCCCTTCGACCTCATCTGCCACATCGCCTACGACCAGCCGCCGCTCAGCCGCCGCGACCGGGCGAACAATGTGCGGAAGCGCAACGTGTTCGCGAAGTACGGGGCGCAGGCGCGGGTGGTGCTCGAGGCGCTGCTCGAGAAGTATCGCGACGAAGGGGTGGTGTCGGACTTGGACAACGTGAGGGTGCTGGAGATCCCGCCGTTCAACGCCATGGGGACCCCACTACAGCTGATCAAGCAGTTCGGTGGTAAGGCCGGCTTCGAGCAAGCCGTGCGTGAAGTTCAGAACGCGCTCTACGCGCCCCTCGATGAGTCAGCCTGAGCAATGAGAGCCATTGGCACATCACAGCTCTTCAGCTACTTCGATGCTTCGGCAGAACCACGTGAGGCGAAGTACACCGAGATTCGCAAAGGTGTCGGCCATCCAGTTAAGTCGTTCATGGATCTCGCGAAGAAGGTGGCGGAGCTTCAGTACCGGAATCCTGAACTCGAATTGCTCTTTCGTGGCCAGAACAGCGACCATCAGAATCTTCAGAAGAACTCAACGCTCAAGCCGACCATTCTCCGTAGCGCAAAGGGAAGCCGCCAGCCTCCCGCGCGGGCGCTGCTTCACGAACGCTTCGAAAGGTTAGCTCAGGCGGAACAACAGCTCGTTGCTCTCTTTGAGGCGAAGGATTTACTCCCGAAGACCCAACTTCGAAGGCAGCGGATTCTTCGGTGGGCGATTCTCCAGCACTACGAGGTGTGTGCCACTCCGCTGTTGGATGTATCTCGGTCACTCAGAATCGCGGCTTCGTTCGCCACTGTTGGTGCCGAGAATGAAGCGTACATCTACGTGTTGGGTGTCCCCAATCTGAGCGGCGTCCTGACCGTCAGTATCGATTCCGGGATCCAGACCATCAAACTAGCTGGCATTTGTCCCCCCGCGGCGCTCCGGCCTCATATCCAAGAGGGCTACCTCATGGCCGAGTTCCCGGAAATGGGGGCCTTCGACCAGAAACTCGAATATGAGCATTATGAAACGGATTTCGGGCGACGTCTTGTTGCCAAGTTCCGCTTCAACCCGAAGACATTCTGGGCGGACAGAAGCTTTCCTCGTGTACCCCAGCGCGCTTTGTATCCAGATGCGCACGACAGCCTCGCCAAGCTACTGAAGTCGATCAGACTCCCTTCTCCCAAAGCGCCGCGATAATGTCAGCACGCAGCACCGTAAAGGCGATTCAGGACCTCATGCGCAAGGACAGCGGCGTCGATGGCGACGCGCAGCGTCTGTCGCAACTCTGCTGGATGTTCTTTTTAAAGATCATCGACGATCAGGACCAGCAGTTGGAAGTCATGCAGGACGGGTATCGCTCTCCCATTCCCAGACGGCTCCAGTGGCGCACGTGGGCGGCAGACCCCGAGGGGATCACGGGGGACGCGCTCATGGCGTTCGTGAACGACGACCTCTTTCCCACGCTCAAGGAACTGCCCGCCCGCGCCCTCTCAGCCAACCGGGCGCGGGTGGTGCGCGGGGTGTTCGAGGACGCGTACAACTACATGAAGAGCGGCCATCTGATGCGCCAGGTGGTGAACAAGATAAATACGGTCGACTTCAACGACCTTGCCGAGCGCAAGCACTTCGGCGAGGTGTACGAGCAGCTACTCAACGACCTGCAGAACGCCGGGAACGCGGGCGAGTACTACACCCCGCGTGCGGTGACGTCGTTCATGGTGGATCGCATCGACCCCAAGCCAGGCGAGGTACTCTTTGACCCTGCCTGCGGTACTGGTGGCTTTCTTACCTGTGCCATCCGGCACATGCGCGACCGGTACGTGAAGACAGTGAAGCAGGAACAGGCGCTGCAGGGCGGGCTGCGCGCGGTGGAGAAGAAGCCGCTGCCGCACATGCTCTGCGTGACCAACATGCTGCTTCATGGCATCGAGGACCCCGGGTTTGTGCGGCACGACAACACGCTTGCGCGCCCGTATATCAGCTGGGAGCAGAAGGACCGGGTAGATATCATCCTCGCCAATCCGCCGTTCGGCGGAAAGGAAGAGGATGGAATCGATAGCAACTTCCCAGCGCACTATCGCACCAAGGAAACGGCAGACCTGTTCCTGGCCCTGTTCATCCGCCTGCTCAAGCCCGGCGGGCGGGCGGCCGTGGTGCTGCCCGACGGGTCACTGTTCGGCGAAGGGGTGAAGACGCGGCTCAAGGAGGCGCTGCTGGCGGAGTGCAACCTGCACACCATCGTGCGGCTCCCCAACAGCGTGTTCAAGCCATACGCCAGCATCGGGACCAACTTGCTCTTCTTCGAAAAGGGTGGCCCCACGAAAGACATCTGGTTCTACGAGCACCGCGTACCAAGGGAGCAGAAGGCGTACTCCATGACGAAGCCCATTCGCCAGGAGCACTTCGCCGGCTGCGTGGAGTGGTGGGGCGGCGCCGAGCGTGATGGGCGCGTGGTGACCGAGCAGGCGTGGAAGGTGACCGCCGACGAGGTGAAGGCGCGCGGGTACAACCTCGATATCAAGAATTCGCACACGGTGGCGGATGATCACGGGGATCCGGTGCGGCTGCTGGCGGAGCTCGAGGCGGCGGAGGCGGAGACGGCGCGGTTGCGGGAGCAGCTTAAGGCGATGCTGGCGGAGGCGCTGCTGTGATGAATAGTGCGGAACTCCTTGCGCTCTTCGAACAGCTGACAGAAGCACCAGATGCCATTCAGCAGTTGCGCCAGTGGATCATCAGCCTCGCCATGCATGGTGGGCTAGTCCCGCAGGACCCTAGCGATGAAACGGCGTCGCGCCTCATGGAGATGATTGCGGAGAGCAAGGCGCTCATAGCAAACCGCAGGTCGTCGAAGAAAATCGTTGGAGATGACCAAACTTCGATAAAGCCCCCATTTGCGCTGCCCGCCAGTTGGTGCTGGACGACCCTAGATGCAGTCTCATCGTATATCCAACGAGGGAAGTCGCCGAAATACAGTACTGACGATGGAGCACTGGTCATCTCTCAACGCTGCGTCCAGTGGGATTGCCTTGACCTATCTGTTGCGAAGCGGATTACGTTTGAGTCGCTGCGCGCCTATGAGGCCGAGCGCTTTCTTCGTGAAGGCGACATTCTCTGGAATTCGACCGGAACGGGAACGATCGGCCGACTCATTCGACTACGCGAAGTCCCTCCTGGATTGGTCTGTGACAGTCACGTGACTGTTGTTCGCACTCTGATCGTTGACCCAGACTTTATTGGTCTGTGGCTACGCTCCGACTACGTTTACGGCGTGATCGAAGAGAAAGCGTCAGGTTCGACAAACCAAGTGGAGCTGACGGCCAGAATGGCGCAGGGGCAGCTGCTTCCACTGCCACCGCTAGCCGAACAGCACCGCATCGTCGCGAAGGTCGACGAGCTGATGGCGCTGTGCGACCGGCTTGAAGCCGCGCGCAAGGAACGCGAAGCCGCGCGCGACCGGCTGGCTACGGTGAGCTTGGGACGGCTTAACACGCCGGATCCGGAGTCGTTCGTCGCAGACGCGCGCTTCGCCATCAAGGTTGTGCCGATACTGACCGCGCGCGCGGCTCAGATCAGGCAGCTTCGCCAGACAATCCTAAACCTTGCGGTCCGCGGACGATTGGTACCGCAGAAGCCCATTCATGCTTCAAGCAAGTACCGGTCTGGCGAGTCAGTTCTGGAGCGTGAACGTAGCGAACATCAGAAGGCAGAAGTCGCGCCGTTTCATATACCCGCGGGCTGGTCATGGGTTCAGCTGCGAGCGATTGTTGCACGGGCGGACTCCGGCTGGAGTCCCAAGACAACGGAGATTCCGAGAACGGGTGATAGGTGGGGAGTACTCCGCGTCAGTGCAGTTTCATGGGGTAAGTTTCGGGGGGAGGAGAATAAGGAGCTTCTTCCCGGGGTGGAGCCCCGCTTGCAAGCGCAGGTACGGCGAGGCGACTTCCTGATATCTCGCGCGAATACGGCGGAGCTTGTGGCAAGGGCCGTGGTTGTCGAGGAGGATCCGACCAATCTGATGTTGAGCGACAAGATTGTTCGGCTGCAGCTCAACAATTCGGTAAATCGTCAATTCATCTGTATGGTCAACAACTCGGCTGACTATGCGCGCGCGCACTATGCCAATCTGGCAACTGGCGTCAGTCCTTCGATGAAGAATGTGTCGCGAGACGTTATCCTCGATCTACCTATCCCACTTCCACCACTGGAAGAGCAGTGTCGCATCGTTGAGGCGGTTCGCAGCACGATGGCTTGCTGCGACCAGCTTGAGCACGCCATAACGGCGCGCGACACCGTTCGAAGTCGCCTCTTGGAAGGAGTGCTCTACCGAGCATTGAGCTCATCGGAAATGGAATCGCCCAATGCTGCCACAGCGGGTCACAGACAACAGCTAGAGTGCTAGAACTGTCTGTGCTTCTCGTGGCTTAGTAATGACAAGCCCATCCACGAGATCGGAGCCGCTCAGTGAGAGTAGCTGATCGTCAAAAGAGTGGAGTGCGTCACAGCGGAGAAGAAGTGCAGTTGCAATAAAATTGCAGTCCGGAGTCTTCAGTCGACGTCCTGCTGCACGGGCCTCCAAGCGCAGGCGCCGCACCCGTTCTACAACTGCCGGCCCCGGATAAGACATGGTAAACCCTGGGCGTTGTGTTAAGGAGTCGAACAGCTGTGGGATCTGAGGGGATGAACTGTCGCCGATAACCTCGCTGACCGCCGTTCCGCAGGTGACTAATGAAATCTGTCCGCGATCGAAAGCGTCGACTACTTCGAGCAATGCGTCAAAATCAATACCTCGCCATCGCTCGTCCTGGAGCATGGCAATGAACACGCCCGAGTCCCAGCAGTACTTAATCCTCGGCATCTCTAAGGCGTTGCAGGTACTCGACTGCTTCCATACCCCCTGTAAGGTCTGGCACAGAACCAACAAAGCTCCGCAAAGTGCGCTGCGCCGAGGACTCAGGAGGGACTTCAATTCGTTCCACATCAACGCGAAGCGGATAGGGGCTACTGTCGGTGAACGTAAGTAGACCATGCACACGACAGTACTGCCGCAAGGCGAGCCGCGCCTCATCAAGGTAAGTCCGATCGAAGCGACAAGTGATGCGTGGACCTTCGCTAGGATACAGATAGAAAAGCGGCTCTCGATGAACATTGATCACGTCGACAAAACCGGACACTGTCCCCGATAGATTGGTTTCAGGAGATAGGGCTAAGTCGAATCGTTCTGCAGAAGTGGTCGACGAGACACTCAACAAAACATCGTCTACCGTTATCGTCGCTTGCCTGACTCGCCCACGCGCAACCGGCGCCATCATTTCGCCAATCTCCTCAAGTACTGCACGGTCCAGTCGACTATTGCGTGTGCTGCGGTCCCTGTAGACGGCTACTGCCTCGGCAAACTGCGAGAACATGAGACCTACATCGATGTTGGACGGCGCCGACGTCTCTAGGACGACAGTCGCGCTCCCGAGCTCAAGATCAACAATTCGGAAGCTCGTTTGGGTTCGCGCGGATGGAGCTGCACCGGTCTGCCCACGCTCAAGTCTACGAAAGACCCCAAGCGCGTGCTGCAGGAACTCGACGAAGTCTTGGGCCTGTACGAGACCCTCCTCTTCGAGAAGTCCTTCGAGGTGCAGTGTAAGCTTTCGAGAACGCGACATATCGCAAGTATGCAATGAGGATCTGGGCCAGTCTAGAGCCGTGTACTAGTACTCGAGCGTAGGTCAGGCATAGAAATGTTAGCTCGTAGGAACAACTAGCCGTGATATCGGCGCAATAAGCGTCTCTACGGCGGCAAGCTCTTCTCGGCTCGATTCAACCGGGCGACTGCTTGACGTTGTGAGCAAGAGCTCGGGTTGAGAAATCGGTCCAAGAGCCTCAATCACGTCGACGATCGGAAAGTCTCGTCGTTCAACGAGCAGGCGTGCAACCATTCGCTGAGACGTAGATGGCAATGATGCCTCCTTGGGCATAAGCGCATCTGCCGCGATGAACTGCTGAACAATGACCCATGCCGAGTAAAAAACCTCCATGAATGACGCGTCGTAGGGAAGCGGGCAAACAACGAGGTTCTTCGACTCATCGATTGTGATTCTGTCGCTCCTCCCTGCTTTCGATGGGACAATGCCGACACGAATTCCGCGAGCGCCTTCGAGTTGAGTGGCATTAATCTTCACTGAGGTACCGATCCAACGATCGGTATCCTTCATTCCCAAGAACAGATCGGCTTTCCATGCACCGCTGATACTTGCAGGCAAGTACGGGCGCGTGGTCGGCCGACGGAACGCAGCAGCGAGCAGGTTGATGTACCGGCGAAGCTTTACCGGTTGAGCCTGAGCTCCTGTCAATAGTCTTGAGTCGTCGGTAAGCAGGCCCTTCGCGGTATCAATCAGCCGAAGTGCTCCGTTTTTTTCCGCGCCGAACAATATCGAAGCTGTCTCCGTTCCCTTGACCCGACAGTGTTTCTTCAATCCGTCATTGATTTTTTCGACAACGCTCGGCTCACCGCGTTTGACTGCGTCGTGAACAGCGTACTCGAAGCAGATTCCAATGTCGCCGTCCCCAGCGCGATATAGCCGAGGTAGCATCTTTAGTTTGACCGTCTCGAATCCCCCCGCTTCCGCCACGACGTCATGCCTCAGAGCATACAGCAGCCCCTGCAATATCGGGCGGATCACAGCGATGAGCGCGGATACTTCATCAGCAACCGGGTTAATCTGGCTTTCCGATCGGATTGAGATTTCACTCATATAAGGAGGTTCCTGTTGAAGTAATCCTGTTGATTTCGTTGTAGCGTCCGCAACCTGAAGGGATTAGTAGCAGGACTTGCGGCGATTGAGCAACTGAACGCGTCAATAGAGCACTCAGCCGTTCGCCAATCGAGATGCGCGAACAAAGCAAGGGCTTTACCAATGCGCCTACCGGCGAAAGCGTCGAACGTTTAGCGAATACGGTTGGCCTGCAGCTGGATCGATAATCATGCTGAATGTGGTTCTTGTACCGTCTTGTGAATCGTCGTGAGATACAACGATCGCCGCTCCCTCGTAGCGATAGAACTCTGGAGCAAGGTTCTGTACTACCACTACGCATTCTACTTCGACTGTTAACCGAGCGATTTGGAGGAGTTCGCCGCCTCGGTGCACCAAGTACCTGTCGCGGGCCTCGAAGTCGAGAGCAACCACCCAGGGATGGTCATCCAGTTCGACCCATATCCGGGGTTCATTAGCGAGCCATTCTCCAAGTCGCCGCCGAGCGTGCGCGGCGTATAGAGCTTTGGCGTCGGCAAGTACAGAAGATATCACTCTGCCGCTAGCGTCAGCTATGGCCGCGTTGGTGAGATCTTCTACGTCAGAGGGCCTGGAAGCATTCACGAGCTCTAGTTGAACTCTTCGAGGCTGCGGATGCAGTTCGACAACTGTCGTACGCCAGCCGTGCATGATTCTCGGCCAGTCGGCCTCTTGTGCCTCGCTTAGCGATGTGAGGGTCACTCTTCCGCCCACAGCTCTCTGGATAGCTCCCTTGGTAAACCCGCTCCGGCTGACAGCGATGACTCTATCGATCGGGAGAACGGCATATTTCCCAACGATCTCGTTTATCCACTCCTTGGTCGCCGGTCGCTTGTGGTCTCTGCATTCGATAGCAATCCTGAGTTTGCGGGGGCCAACGGCAGCCTCGAGAAGTACGTCTATTTCGACATGAGCCCCACCATCAACGGGCGCAACCATAGCGGATTCTCGGACTTCAACACCAAAGCCTGATAGGCTCTGTTCGATAAACAGAACCAATCTCTGAAAATCGTTGGATCGGCGCGGCAATTTGTCTCCAACATGCCCGTGTTTGTCAGACGGCAAATAGTTAACGTCTGTGAATTGATGTTCAATAATGCACCTAGCGCCACAGCTGTGTTAGCTCAGAATCTGCGCCTCAACTTTGGAGCTCCTCAACCGGAATCGGTACATCCTCGCGAGAACTATGTTTGGTCTTGGCAATCTGTCACGGGCTTCGATGAAAACTCTTGCCCCCACTACCCGGCCAGTTCAATCGGACCTCTTGGGGAATCCTAGGACAAGTGCTGCCAGATTCTCGAAACGGTAGAGTTTTCTCCTCTGGACTGTCACGAGACGCGCGCATGTGCCGCAGGTCGCGGCTTTCATGCCTGAGGCGCATGTTTCTGGCACAGTCCCCTCAACCCGGTACCATGCGACTGCGCCAGCTTACCGCTACCCTCGGGCTAGTCCCCGCTCTCCTCATCGCCCAACGCCCCACCCCCAAACCCGCAGCCGCACCGGCTCTCCTCCTCGACACCGCCTTCGTAAAGGTCCCGTCCTGGCGGTTCGTGGGGCCCGACGGCAACCGCGTCATCGCGGTGGCCGGCGTGCCGGGGGAGTACAAGACTTACTACGCCGGCGCGGCAAGTGGTGGGCTGTTCAAGAGCACCAACGGCGGCATCCGCTGGGTGCCGGTCACCGACTCGCTGCGCGTGAGCAGTGTGAGTGCCATTGCGGTGGCGCCGAGTGACCCCAATGTGGTGTGGTTCGGCACGGGGGAAACGTTCCTGCGCAGCAATGTGTCCATTGGCGACGGCATCTACCGCAGCACCGACGGTGGCGGGCACTGGCAGCGCATGGGGCTCGAGAACACGGGGCGCATTGGGCGGGTGGTCATTCATCCCACCAACCCCGATGTGGTGTACGCCGCGGCGCAGGGGCACGGCTACGGGCCGCAGCCCGACCGCGGGCTCTGGCGCACCACCAACGGTGGCAAGGAGTGGAAGAAGGTGCTGTTTGTGAACGACAGCACGGGCATCATCGATGTGGCCATGGACCCCACCAACCCGCGGGTGCTCTTCGCGGCCAGCTGGCAGCAGTACATCGTACCCTGGGACAAGAACAGCGGCGGCGCCGGCAGCGGCATCTTCATGTCACGCGATGGCGGCGACACGTGGACTCGGCTCGACGGCGGCCCCAACGGCCAGGGGTGGGGGCGCGGCCTGCCACGCACCGGCACCATGGGCAAGATTGGCCTGGGAGTAGCGCGCAGCGACCCGCAGCGGGTGTACGCGCTCATCGAGATGAAGGAGCCGGCCTTCTACCGCAGCGACGACGGCGGCCGCAGCTGGCGCGCAGTCAACCGCGATCACGACCTGCTGGAGCGCCCGCAGTACTACACCCGGTTTGGGGTGAACCCGGCCAACGCGGACAACGTGTTCTTCGTGGGCGTGCGCTTCGTGGGCACCATGGACGGTGGCCTCACCAAGATGCCGCAGCCGCCGCGCGCCGGCGGCGACCTGCACGATATCTGGTGGGATGTGGCCGACCCCGATCGCTACGTGGTGGGTGACGACGGCGGCGTGGGCATCACCATTGACGGTGGCAAGAGCTTCACGCGCATCGCGCTCCCCAACGCGCAGATGTACCACGTGGCCACCGACACCAAGGTCCCGTACAACCTGTATGGCAACCGGCAGGACGGCTACTCGTACGGCGGCCCCAGCAACTCGCGCGGCTCGCGCAGTATTGGCGTGTGGAGCGCGGTGGGCGGCTGCGAAAGCGGGTGGGCCATTCCCGACACCATCGATGGGCGCACGGTGTGGAGCGGCTGCTACGACGCGGGGCTCGAACGCTTCGACCTGCAAACCAAAATGGCGCGCGCCGTGGAGCCGTGGCCCGAAGCCGGCTACGGTGTGGCACCCAAGGACCTCAAGTACCGCTTCCAGTGGACCTTCCCCATCCACATCTCCCCGCACGACAACAACACGGTGTACGTGGGCTCGCAGTACGTGCACCGCACCACCAACGGCGGTCAGAGCTGGTCGCTCATCTCCCCCGATCTTTCCACCAACGACAGCACCAAGCAGCAGAGCAGTGGCGGGTTCGTGATCGACAATCTGTTCGTGGAGAACGTGACGGTGCTGTTCGCCATCGCCGAGTCGCCGCTGGAGAAAGGGGTGATCTGGGCGGGCACCATGGACGGGCTGCTGCACATCACGCGCGACGGTGGCAAGACGTGGAGCAACCTCACCGCCAACCTGCCGGGGCTCCCCAAGTGGAGCACCATCTCGGCCATCGAACCCAGCAAGTACGACGCCGGCACGGCATACATTGCCGTGGACGCGCATCTCATCAACGATCGCGACCCGTACATCTACAAGACCACCGATTACGGCAAGACCTTCACGCGGCTCGACGCCACCATTCCGCGCAGCGTGTTCAGCTACGTGCACGTGGTGCGTGAGGATCCGGTGCGGAAGGGGCTGCTGTACGCCGGCACCGAGAACGCGCTGTACGTGTCGCTCAACGACGGCAGGCAGTGGGTGGAGTTCAACCACTCGCCCGCCGGCGGGCTGCCGCACGCTCCGGTGAGCTGGCTGCAAATTCAGGGGCACTTCCACGACCTGGTGGTGAGCACGTACGGGCGCGGCTTCTACATTGCCGACGACATTTCGTATCTGCGCACCATGGCCGATTCGCTGCTCACGCGCCCCGCCACGCTGCTGCCCATGCGCGCGGCGTATCGCTTCAGAAAGGTGGCCACGCCGCTGGCGGCGACCAACTCGCTGGTGGCGGGCACCGACCCGCCGTTGGCGGCCACCATCAACTACACCATTGGCGGGTTGGCCAAGGATTCCCTGCCGCGCGACAGTGTGCGCTTCCTGGTATACGACGCCGGTGGTGCGCTCATTCGCAAGTTCGCCGGGGCGCCGGCCAGGCGCGGGCTCAACCGCGCCCTCTGGGACCTGCGACACGAGGGGCCGCGCAAGGCCAAGCTGCGCACGGCGCCTCCGGGCAACACGTTCCTGCGCGTGACCGACTCGCGCCCGCTGGTGCCGTGGGACCTGGACCTGGTGGGCGGGCAGGTGGGGCCGCTGGTGGCGCCGGGCACGTACACCGTGGCCATGGTGTGGAAGAGCGACACGCTGCGCCAAAAGGTGGAGGTGCGCCGTGACCCCAACAGCGAGGGCACTAACGCCGACATTGCCGCGCAGGTGGCGCTGGCGCTGCGCATTCGCGACGCCATGAACGAAACGGTGGCACTGATCGACGAAAGCGAGTGGCAGCGCCGCGGCTTCGAGCAGATGCGCACCACGCTGCGCGAGAAGATTCGCGACGCGAAGGAGTACGGCGCCAGCCCGGGCCCGGCGCTCAGGGTGCCCGACGCCGAGGCCTTCCTGAAGGAGATCGACGCGGTGGAGAAGCGGGTGATCGCGATAGAAGGGAAGCTGTACGACATCACGCTCACCGGCGCACGTGAAGACGCGTTCCGTACGCCCAACCAGCTGTACGAGAAGCTGGCGAGTGTGGGCAGTGACGTGAGTGCGTCGAGCGCCGACTTCAGGCCCACCGATCAGCAGGGGGAGGTGTACGGCATGCTGCGTACGCAGCTCGACGGGCTCAAGGTGCAGTTCAAGGACTTCGTAGCCGGCGACCTCGCGGCGTTCGCGCAGAAGGCGGCGAAGCTGGGGCTGGCGATGCCGGTGATGTTCTAGCCTTCGTCACGGGTCGCTCAAAAAGCAATGCGTCCGCAGCCGGTTCGGGTGGCTGCGGACGCATTGCTTTTGGGTAGCAAGCGTTACGCGACGCGGAGAGGCTGGATGTTCGCGATCTCGCGCTTGAGATCGCGGGCGGCATCCCAGAGATCGACATTGCGCTGCAGGTTCAGCCAGAACTCCGGCGTGTTCCCGAAGAGCTTGCCGAGCCGCAGGGCCATTTCCGGGCTGACGGCGCGCCGCTCGCGAAGCAGTTCGTTCATGGACTGCCGCGACACGCCAGCGGCTTCCGCGAACGCCGAAACCGTGAGGTCGTACTCCGGTAGGAACTCCTCGCGGAGGATCTCACCCGGGTGAATTGGACGGCGCTCCAGCGGGCGGGTGTTGGGGACGCTCATCGGACCGTACAGGCTAGTGGTAGTCGCAGAACTCGACGTCGTACGCATCGCCGTCGAGAGAGCGGAAGCAGATGCGCCATTGATCGTTGACCGCGATGGCATGTTGGCCTTCGCGGTCTCCTTTGAGCGCATGGAGCCGATTCCCAGGCGGTACACGCAAGTCGGTAACCTGACGCGCGGCATGAATGGCGTCGAGCTTCCGGAGAGCCCGCCGCGCTACGTCGGCGGGCACTTTCTTGGCCGTACCTGTTCGAGACAACTCCTCCGTTTGCCCGTCGGCAAAGCTCTTGATCACTTGAAAATGTAACGCGTCACGTGACAATTGTCAATTGCGGGCGGATCGCAAGGTGAACGACGGCTCCAAGATCCCCAGGGCAGAGATCGTGCTCAGGGAGGTCGTGCTCGAGCACGACGCTTTCGAGTTCAAGTAGCATCAGAGCGCCCTTACGATGACTGGATCCACGACCTCGGCAAACCCGACCCCCGCAAAGTCACGCACGTTCCGTGTGTAGAACCGCGTCACCCCATTCGCGCGCAGCGTGAGCGCCAGTACAGCATCGAAGGTGCGGCGCGCGGGAAAATCGTTGAGTGACCACTGTGCATGCAGGCGCGGCATTTGCCCCGGCGACCAGGCGCACTGCTGCCACCCGCTCTTGTCACGGTACCACGCTACCGTGTTGGCCGCGGTTGCCGCATCGAGCGGACGCTGCAGCACATTCGGATGCCGCAGCAGGCGATACAGCTCGAACCACAGCTGCTCGGCGACGACCCAATCGCTGGGCGTATCGAGCGCCTCGGCAATCAGGGCCCGGCACGGTTCGTGTTCGGCACAGTCCCGATTGATGGCGTAGAGCAGGACGTGGGTATCAAAGCTCTGCACGGTCCTCCCACGCGCGCTCGCGCAGCGTGGCCGCGTCCGTTTGGATGTCGCCGAGCCCGTACACCGGGGGTGCCTCCCGCACCTGCCGCGGGGCCGGGGCATTGGCGGCGAGCCAGGCATCCACGGCCGCCCGCACCAGCTCGCTCACCGGGCGGTCCATGACCTTGGCCGCCTGGCGGAGCCGGGCCAGCTGCGGCTCGGGAAAGAGGATTTGCATTTTTTCCATGTATCCAGTATATACATGTATCCATGCGCCATCAAGCTGCCATGAACAACGACACCAACCTCTCCCGCCGCGAAGTGATCGCCCGGGGTGCCCTGGGCGCCCTGCCGCTGCTCGGCATACCGCAGCTGGCCCACGCGCAGCCGGCCCACGCGCAGCCGGCACAACCCCCGCGCGCCGTGCGACCGCCCCGCACGCGCGATTACATCATTGACGCCTCAGCGGCGCTTGTATGGCGGGATAATGTGCCGACGCTGATCGGCGAATGCTCGGTGCGGGTGCGCGGCAACGACATCGTAGACGTGCGCGAAGGGCGCCTGCCGGCAGGGAACACGCCCCGCATCAACGCCACGGGTCAGCTGCTGCTGCCGGGGTTCATCTCGGGGCACACACACGCGGCCAGTGGCAGCCCCACCCGCGGGCTCATCGAGGAGGGGCGGTCGTATCAGCGTCCCATCGAGCTGTTGGAGGCGCTCCCCGACGACCTGCTCGACGACATCACGGCGTACAACGTGGCCGAACTGCTGCGCTCGGGGTGCACCACGCACGTGGAGATGAGTCTCAGCCTCAAGCAGGCGCAAAGCTACGTGCGGGTGGCGCGGCGCTGGCACGTGCGCGGCTATCCGGGGGGCATGGTGCCGGGCACGGCGCGGCTCTTCCCTATCTGGCGGCGCAGCAACGACGCGGTGCTCACCGCGAGTGTGCCCGACACGCTCGCCGAAATCGACGCCAACCGGCGCTTCGCGCGTGCGGTGAACGGCGCCGAGGAGGGGCTGATACGGCCCATGATGACCCCGCACGCGGCCGACACGCACACGCCAGAGACCATGCGCGCCATGATCGACGGGGCACGCGCGCTGGGGAACGGCATGCACACGCATCTGGCGCAGGGGGCGGGGGAGGTGCGCACGGTGCAGCGGCTGTACGGGCAGTCGCCGGCGCAGTGGCTGGAGTCACTCGGCGCTTTCGACATGCCCTTCTTCGGCGCGCACATGACCGGCGCCACGGCCGCCGACTGGGAGGTGCTGAAGCGCCACGGGGGTGTGTACGCGCATTGCCCCAGTGGTGGTGGCGCGGGCAACTCGAGCGGCACGCAGCCGTACCCCGAGGCGCTGGCCGCGGGGGTGCGCGTGAACGTGGGAATCGACACGCACAGCAACGACTATCTGGAGAACCTCAAGCTGGCGATCATTTGCGGTCGCGCACGGGCGCGGCTGCTGAACGGCATGCCGGGGCGCACGGGGGCGCCGCTTTCCATGCCCAGTATGCGCGACGCGGTGCACGGCGCCACACACGTGGCGGCCGACGCGCTGCGTCGCCCCGACCTGGGGCGCATTGCCGTGGGTGCCAAGGCCGACCTGTGCACGGTAGATGTGAGCGGGCTGCTGGTGGGCAGTGGTGCCGTGGGCCCCGAGCCGCTCAGCAACCTGCTGTACGCGAGCGGTGCGAACGTGCGGCACGTGATCACGCAGGGGTACGTGCAGCTGTGGGGCGGGCAGCTGGTGGTGGACGACCAGACGCAGGTGCAGCAGCGCGGCGCCAAGGCGGTGCAGCAGATCTGGGCGCAGCTGCGGGCGGAGGGGTGGTTCGGGCGGTGAGGCGCTATCTCGGGCGGGGAAAACCGCTCAGCGCAGCAGTCGAGCGCCCTCAAGCGTCGCGAGACGCTTGTCGAACGTGAGCAGCTCGCAGTCTTCGGTATTCGCATCGGCAAGAATGAGCCGATCCATGACGCCGGGGTGTTGAGTGGTATGCGCCGCGATCAGCGCTTCGCGAACACCACCGACCGCGGCGACGCGATCACTGGTCAGCAGGGCGAGCAGTGACTCGACGGCCAACTCATGCGGCACGTGGTAATGATGGCGTAGCGCGAAGTAGCTCTCGCCCACGACGAGCGCCGATATGTGCACCGCATGCGGCTGCCGCTCCAATGCCTGCTTGGCCGACTCCGCTTGCTCGATCGGCTCACCGGTCAGCAGCCGCAACACGACCGAGGTGTCGACGGCGTATGTCACTCGCCGACATACTCCGCGCGGCTACTCGCAATGCTTTCGCGAACCGCCTCCATGGAGTGGTCCGTTACGGGTGCGGCGAACGCGCGGAGCTGGCCGAACCAGGCGGGGCGCCATTCGCCGCTTGGCGTGACTTCGGTCTGCCTGGTTTGTGCGGAGTCCCCATCGAGCACGTATCGAACGCCTTCCGCCACCAGCTCGCGGACGGTTCGGCCACGACGGGCAGCCTCGACCTTGAGACGCCGGTAGAGCAGGTCGTCAAATTCGATAGTGGCTTTCATGTTTGCAATATATATGGTTATACGGTTTTGAGGAAACGGTTGCCGTGCACGCGGCCGTCATGCACCGCCACGGTGTTCGCGGCCTGTTGTCAGACCCTCGTGCTACACTGTGGTTGGGTGAGGTGAACACTCAACCAGGAGGGCCATGAGGTATCGCTCCGTAGATCGATCGGGTTTCACGCCCAACTTCGATGGGCGAATGGGTGACGAAGTATTCGACATTGGCTGGGCCGAGGGCGTGCTGCAGGAAGAGCGGCCGTTTCGTATGGAATGTTGGGGGTTTGCGGGCAGCACCGGCGTCACGGTGTTCATGGCGAGCGAGGAGCTCGAGCATGCCGACGCCGCGCAGGTCCATGCGCTGCTCGAAGCGAGCGGGGTGATCACCACCCTCGAGCCGCAACAGCTGTCGGTGCTGCACTTCGTTGATGCCGCGGGTACGCCGTGTCTCTCCATCAGCTACATCGTCGCCAATGAAGACGATGAGTACTTCGTGGAGGCGCACCCGCTGCTCACGAGCTACCGCCCCGGCAACGGTGAGGGCACTGGCGACGGCGTTCGCTGAAACCGCTGATCAGTGCCGGTGGCGAAGGCTCAGGCGCTAACGAACCGTTCTACCGCCGCATCAATGAGTGCGAATACCTTGCCGTCGTCGTCGCCGTTCATACGCCCCAGCAGCTGCTCACGCCATTCGGCGGGGATCCACGCCGTGCCGTGTGCCGCGCCCATGGCGCCGCCCACGATGCTGGCAATGGTGTCGTTGTCACGCGTGTCGTTCACCGCCGCCAGCAGCGCCTCGCGCGGCTCGTGCCCGTGCTGCGCCACGATGTGCAGTACGCAGGGCACCGTTTCCAGCAGGAAGGCGCCGCTGAACCAGCGCTGCCCCGCCTCGCGCACCGGCGTGCGCTTGTGCACCGCCGCGCGCACCTCGCTGTCCAGCAGTTCGCTCAATTGGCCGCGCCACTGCTGCAGGGGCCCGGTGGTGACGCGCGTATCGTACTGCTGCCCGTCGTCCATGAGGCGCAGCACTTCGGTGTAGGTCTCCAGCCACTCGGCACCCGTCTCGGGCACATCGCCGTTGAGCAGCCGCCAGAGCAGCGCCACCCAGGCCACGTTCACGGCAATGGCCAGCGGTTCGTTGTGCGTGACCGCCGTGGCGAGGGCCGTGTCGGTCCAGAGCGCGGTGCCCCCCGCACGCAGATGCGGCAGCAGCATGGGGGAAATGCGCATGAGCGCGCCGTTGCCCGCGCTGTACTGCGTGGCTTCGTACCACGGCGCGCCGGTGCGCAGCGCCTGACAGAACTGCAGCGTGGCCTTGCCGATGCCGAAGATGCGGTCATTGGCAATGCGGAAGGCGAGTTCGTCAGCATTCAGCGCCCCGTCGTGCAGCAGCTGCTCCAGCGCCCGGAAGGTGAGCTGCGTGTCGTCGCTGGGCGTGCCGGCCGGCTGTCCGTTGGCGTAGCGGCTGGGCAAGTACCCCGTGATGCGCCCGTGCTGCGCTTCCCGCTCGTGCGGCAGCATGCTTTCGGTGCGGTTGCCGAGTGCGTCGCCAATGGCGACCCCCAGCAGCATGCCGCGCACGCGATCGGCGAGGTCAGGCACCTCGGCCACGTCGATGGGTGCCACGGGGGGGAGCACCGCGAGGCGGGGCTGGTCGAGCTTGGGGTACCACGTCATGACGGTTTTCGTTGTAATGGCGAGTGCTTCAACAGCAGGCGGCGGGCAGGAGCAACCACAGGATTGAGATGGCCAGCCCCAACCCGGAACCGGTAACTGATGCGTGGTGAGTTCCCGCTTCGCGTGATGAGTGTATGGAACTCAGGCCAGCAGCTCCTCGATGCTCTCCGCCGTGGCCTCGAGCACGTTCTCCAGCCCTTCCATGGTGTGGTCGCCCATGTGGCCAATGCGGAAGGTGCTGCCCTTGAGCTTGCCGTAGCCGCCGCCAATCACGAAGCCGCGCTTGGCCACGCCCTTCACGATGGCGTCGGGGCTGAGCGAGGCAGGGACACTCACGGCGGTCACGGTGTGGCTGCGCGCCTCGTCGGGCGCATACACGCAGAAGGCTTCGCCCACGCGCTGCCGCAGTTCGTGCACCCAGCTGTGGGTGTGTTCGGCCATTTGTGTGTGCCGGTCCCAGCGCCGCTCGATGGTTTCCTTCACGATGCGCTCCCCCTGCACGGCGGTGGCGTAGAGCAGGCTGAGCGCGGGGGTGTTGGGGGTCTGGTTCTTGTGGATGTACTGCTCGAACTCCACGAGATCGAAGTACAGCCCCCGCCCCTCGGCCTGACCGGCCGTGGCCAGGAAGCGCTCGCTGGCCACACCAAAGGCGAGCCCCGGCGGCAGCGCGAGCGCCTTCTGCGACCCGGTGAGCACGAAGTCCAGCTCCCACGCGTCGGTTTCCACCGGCACACCAGCCAGCCCGGTCACGCTGTCCACCAGCACCGCGCAATCGTAGCGGTGCGCCAGCTGCGTGAGTGCCTGAATGTCGGTGAGGGTGCCGGTGCTGGTTTCGCTGTGCACCACGGTGAGCGCGGCGTAGGGCTTGGCCTTGAGCGCGGCCTCGACGACGTCGAGCGGCACGGGGCGGTGCCAGTCGCCGCCGATGACGGTGGCGTCGCGCCCGCAGCTGTGCGCGATGTTGGCGAAGCGCTCACTGAAGGCCCCGTTCACCAGACACAGAATGGCGCCGGGGCGCGCGCAGCGAATGGCGGCCTCCATGAGCCCCGTGGCGCTGCTGCTGCTCACGTACACCGGCCGCTGCGTGCGGAAGATGGGCTTGAGCCCGGCCTGCACGCGCGCGAACAGCTCCTCGAATTTCGCACCGCGATGCGGCAGCATGGGGCCGGTCATGGCCGCCAGCACTTCGGGGCGCACCTCGGTGGGGCCGGGGAGGAAGAAGGTGCCAAACGGTGTCATGGGACCGGGAGACTGCGTCATGGGAACGGCGTCATGTGGTGACCATCGTCATGGTTACGGCGAGAGCGGCAACTGCGGGTTGCAGCGGGAGCCTACGCGAACAACAGCTCCCGCAAGGCGTCGAAGCTTGGCGCTTCGGCGTCGGCGACGGCAACGACCTGCTCGCGACGGGCCACGCGGGTGTAGGCGAAGAAGCTATCGACCACGCCGCGCACGGCGGCGTCGGTGCTGCCGTCGCCCACCATGGCCACGGGGGTGCGCAGCTGCAGGCGCTGCACGGTGAGCGGCTTGCCCTGCTGCGTGGCCAGTGGCTGCTCGCCGTCGAGCACACTGAAGGTGCCGTCGGTGTCCTGCGCGACGCTGACGGCGTGCACCCGATCGGCCGCCACCCCCAGCTGCAGCGCCAGGGGAATGATGCTGGTTCGCAGCCCGCCGCTCAGCAGATGCACGTGCACGCGCGCGGCGTGCAGCTCGAAGATGAGCTCACGCGCGCCGGGTTCGATGGCGTGCTGATACGCATTGGCCAGCTGCAGCAGCTCGGCGGCGGTGGGGCGAATGCGCTCAAGCCGCCGCGTATACACGGCCTCGATGGGCATCTCGCCGGCCATGGCCCGCGCCGTGAGCTCTTCGCTCTCGCGGGCAATGTCGGGGCCGCGCAACGCGGCGAGCCAGTCGATGCCCTCGATGGCGGCCAGCGTGGAGTCGACGTCGAAAACTACCGTCTTGAATTTGGGAGGCACGGCGTAGGGAGACGGGGAGGCACGGAGACGCGGAGGTGACTACGCGAACACGTTGCCGGGGGCGAGCAGGCCATGCGGGTCGAACTCGCGTTTCACGGCCCGCATGAGGCGCTGCTGGGCATCGCTCATCTGCAGCGGCAGCCACCGGCTCTTGAGTTTGCCAATGCCATGCTCGGCGGCCACGGTGCCGCCCATGGCAATCACGGCCTTGAGGGTGGCATACACCACCTGCTCGATGCGCCGCAGTTCATCGGCGTCCTGCGCCACGAAGTTCTGGTGCGGATGGCCATTGCCGGCGTGCCCGTAGGCAATGCCCAGCGGAATGCCCGCCTCCACGGCGTAGCCGCGCGCGAGGTGCAGCGCTTCGGCCAGCCGCGGGTAGGGCACGGCCCAGTCGGTGCTCACCTTGCGCCCACCAAACGGGCGCCGCGCGGCGCCACGCTCGTTCATGGTGGCGGGCACCGCGTGCCGCATGCGACGCGCCTCCAGCTGACTGGCGGGCGAATCGTACACGCGAATGTCTTCGGCCATGGCCGCATGCGACTCGGCCAGCGCCAGCCACGCGTCGAGCGGCAACTCGTCGTGGCCGTCTTCGTGCGCGCCGGTTTCCTCCACGTACACCATGGCGCGCGCACTCGTGGCCCAACTGCTGCTGCCCTCGGCGGCGCGGGCAATGTCCATGGCGCCCTGATCGAAGTACTCGAGACAGCGCGGGTGCACGTCGGTGCTGCGGCGCGCGCTCACCACGAACGCCAGCGCATCGGCCTCGTGCGTGAAGGGCACGATGAGCCCCAGCACCTGCTGCGGCAGCGGCTGCAGCGCGAACTCGGCCTCCACCACCACGCCCAGCGTACCCTCGCTCCCCACGAACCACTCCACGGGATCGTGGGCAATGGGGTAGCCCACGGTGTTCTTCTCCAGCTGCGGGCGACGCAGTTCGAGCGTTTCGCCGCTGGCCAGCAGCACGGTGAGCGCGCGCACGTGCGGGCCGGTGGCGCCGTAGCGCAGGCTGCGCGCCCCGCTGGCGTTGCAGGCAATGGCGCCGCCCACCGTGCACTCTTCCTCACTGGTGGGATCAGGAGTGAACAGCAGCCCCTTGGCTTCGGCGGCGCGCCGCACATCGGCCACAATCGCGCCCGCGCCCACGCGCACGGTGCGCTGGTCAGTGTCGATCTCGCCAATGTGACTCAGATTGCGGAGCGACAGCAGGATGCCCCGGTCGGTGATGCTGGCGCCCGTGGTGCTGCTCTGCCACCCGGCGGGAGTGACGCAGGTGCGGGTGCTCGTGGCGTCCCGGAGAATCTCCGCCAGCTCCTCGATGGACGACGGGCGCGCGACGGACTCCGGAATCATTTCGAGACCGGAGGCATCGCGGGCATGCGCGAAGCGGACGTCGTGGTCGAGGGAGAGGTGAGACACTGAGAGACGAGACGTGAGACGTGAGGGGAAACGGCGTTATGGATGAACGGCGTTATGGGTCATGGTTACTGCGAAAGTGAAACGGCGGGAGCGTGAGTGCGAGTGAGCGCAGGGGAACGACGCTGCGCTGGTTCCCGTAACTGCGTGGGGTAGTCACTCCGCGGCTCCTCTCCTCCGCGGCTCCTCTCCTCAGCGGCTCGTTCATTCGTTGCGGAAGTGGACGACGCTCGCTGTCACTACATCGGGGAGATCCAACAGCGCCTTGCGGGTCTCTTCGCTCACTTCGCCGTCGACGCTCACGGCGGCGAGGGCGTCACCGCCCTGCGCGAGGCGCGCCTGGTGATACTCGGCGATGTTCACGTGCTGCTCACCCAGCAACGTGCCCACGCGGCCGATGACACCGGGCACGTCGTGGTTGGTGAGAATGAGCAGCGTCTGCCGCGGGTTCACGTCGATATGAAAGCTGCCGATTTGCGTGAGGCGCGGCGTGCCCCCGTCGGGCGCGGTGCCGGTCACGGCGAGCTGCTGCATGCCGCCGGCGAGCGCCACCTCGATGGTGCGCGCGCCCAGTTCGTGGCTTTCCCCCACGCTCAGTTCGAGGCCGCGCGTTTCGGCGAGGGAGCGCGCGTTGATGAGGTTGAGGCGATCGGTTTCGATGACCCCTTCCAGCACGCCAGCGGCGGCCGCGGCGAGCAGTGCCCCCGTACCGTGCGCGAGGTCGGGGCTCACGCGCAGCGCCACGCGCCGCACGGCGCGCATTCCCTGGTCGGCGAGCACGGCGCGGGCCACGGCGGCGGCGCGACGCACCACCAGCATGGCGGGCTGCAGGTCGCCCCACTCGCCGGCGCCACCGGCCACGTTGATGCTCTTGGAGAGATCGTTGCGCAGCAGGGCATCGCGCACGGCCAGGCACACGTCGCGCGACACGTTGCGCTGCGCCTCCACGGTGTTGGCGCCGAGGTGCGGGAGCAGAATGAGGTTGGGGGCGCTGCGCAGCGGCGAATCGGCGGCGAGCGGTTCGGCCTCGTACACGTCGAGCACCGCGCCGCGCAGCTGATCGCCCTGCAGCGCCGCCAGCAGCGCCGCTTCGTCGATGATGCCGCCGCGCGCCATGTTCACCACCACACTGCGGTTGGGGAGGCGCGCGAGTTCCCGCCTGCCGATCATGCCGCGCGTTTCGTCGGTGAGCGGCACGTGCAGCGTGAGCACGTTGGTTTCGGCGAGCAGCGCATCGAGGCTGGGCGCGCGACGCACGCGCAGGGCGGTGAAGCGCTCGTCGGCGATGTAGGGATCGTACGCCACCACGCTCATGCCGAAGGCGTGCGCGCGCGTGGCCACTTCGCTGCCGATGCGGCCCAGCCCCACGATGCCGAGCGTCTTGCCCTTGAGCTCGCGGCCGAGGAAGCTGTTGCGATCCCAGCGACCGTTCTCCATGACCTGCTGCGCGCGCGGCAGCTGCCGTAGCAGGCCAATGGTGGCGCCGAAGAACAGCTCGGCCACCGCCACGGTGTTGCCGGCGGGCGCATTGATGACGGCAATGCCCAGCGAGGTGGCCACGTCGATGGCCACGTTGTCCACGCCCACCCCGGCGCGACCAATGACCTTGAGCTTGGTGCCGGCCTTCAGCAGCTCGGCGCTGATGCGCGTGGCACTGCGCCCCACGATGGCGTCGTAGTCGGGAATGCGGGCGAGCAGCTCGTCCTTGGGAAGCGTGGGCACTTCGTCCACCTGCAGCAGCGGCTCGGCGGCGAGCAGTGCGAGGCCTTCCTGATCGACATCATCGGTGACGAGAACGCGGAACATGGCTCGGGGCTGAAGGACGAAGCGCTGGGGCGACGAAAGGTACTGCGACGGAGCGCGTGAATGCCGGATGATCGGATATCCGGATGTTCGGATGTCGGATTATCGGATGTTCGGACGACAGATGTCGGATGAATGCCGGAGTTCGGAGTTGGGATACGGCGTTCGGAAATCGGAGGTCGGATGGGACAAACACTCAGACCTCGGACCTCCGACAACCGTCCGGCTTCGGACCTCCGGCATGCATCCGACTTCCGATTTCCGGCGGTCCGATCTCCGGCAGTCCGATTAGTCGGATCAGTCCGGAACCCCGGCGCTGGTCAGAGTCCCAGCTGTCTCCGCAGCGCGTCGCGCAGGGCGACCACGGTATCATCGGAGGCGGCCGGCGAGTCGTCACGCACGTGCAGCTCCATGCCGTCGGCAATGCTGATGCGTCGCCAACTGGCCACCGGGTTGGTGTTCTTGCGCACCGGATCGAGTTGCAGCGACAGGGCGGGCGCGAGCGACGCGGCTACGCGCCGTTCGAGCGCATCGCCGGTGGTCTCCTTCATTTCCGCCTTGATGGCGTCGAGCGTCTGTCCTTCGCGCTGACGGATCTTGATGGCCAGCAGCTGCAGCAGATGCCGGTAGCCATAGGTGGCGGCGGTGCCGGCCCCTTCCGGCCGGTCGAGCAGCCCGTTGGCCACGTAGAAGCGCACCGCACGCGCACTGGGCGTGGCGCGTGCCGAGGCGTTGGTGGGCTTCACGCCGGCGCTGTCAACGAGCGCCGCCGCGTGGGCCGCGAGTCCGCGCGCGTTCCACGGAGCGTGGCGCGCGTGAGCGCGCAGGAGGGGGACGGGAGACTCGGCCATGAGAGAAGCAAATATACTTGCCTTTGTCATGGCAGGGAGCGCTGCTGTCCCGCGGTGCCATACCGCGGTGCCATACCGCGCTGCACCACCGCGTTGCTACACCGCGGCGACGGTGCGGTGGGCGAAGTCCTTGAGCACCGCGTTGAAGGCGTGGGGCACTTCTTCGTGTGGCAGATCCCCGGCCTCGAAGGGCACGAGTTCGGCCAGCGGCACGCGGCGCATGACCTGCGCGGCCTCGGCGTACGGGGTCTGGCTGGCTTTTGTGCCCCAGGCAATGAGCAGCGGACATTCCACCTGCGCGATACGCTCACGGATGTCCCAGTTGAGCTGCATGCCCACGAAGGCGGCCGGGGCGAAGCGTGCGTTGGGTTGGTTGGCGCTCAGCCAGTAGAGCTGTTCCGCGTCGCGATCGAGGCCGAAGGCGTAGATGTCCTTGAGGAAGAAGCGGATGCTGGGGCGCGAGACGAGCGCCTTGAAGAGGGCGGCGCCCACGACGGGGGTGCGGAAGGTGCCCTGAATGGCGCCGAAGGGCATGCCGCCCTGGTTGTAGAGGCGCGACACGCCACCGGGGCCAATGGCCACGACGCCGCGCACGAGCCTCGGGTGGTCGGCGGCGATGGCGATGGCGTACGTGGCACCGAGCGAGCTGCCCACGAGCAGTGCCGGCTCGCCGACCACGTCGACCAGGAAGTCGTGGATGAGCTGCAGGTAGAGCTGCGCGGTGTAGCGCAGCGGTGGCCGGTCGGAGGCGCCGAAGCCGAGCAGGTCGAGGGCGTAGCTGGTGTGCTCGTCGAGCACCGGGACCGTGTGTCGCCACTCGGCGTTCCACGCGGCGGCGTGGATGGAGTGGATGAAGACGACGGGGTCGCCATGGCCGTGCACCACGTACGCGACGCGGTGGCCGCGCCAGTCGTAAAAGCGGCGCTCGCCTCCCAGCGGATTGGGGAGCGGCGAGGTGGCGGAGGCACGCATTTCCTGTGGCATGTGACGCTCGTGGTTGGTCGACATGCCCCCTCCTGAACGCACGAATCGCGCTGACCGTGTGCCGACTCGCCTGGCCGCCCGTGTGACACTCCCCAGTATCACCCACCACCCACCGGAACGACCAGACGATTGTGTCGGCACGATCGCGCGACCGTGCCCGCCCCAGGAGGGCGGTATTCGAGTTGTACGGCTGCGGGAGCTCCGCGGCCCGGACTCAGGCGTGCGCTGTGTTACTCCTTGAGACTGGTCGCGAACGCGGTGCGCACTCCGACGGATGACGCGTGGTTCGCAATGGTGGCGAGATCCACGGGTTTTTCCAGGAAGTGCAGCGCGCCGAGACGGAACGAGGCCTGACGATTGGAGTCGTCGGGGTACGCAGTCAGGACGAGCACCATCGCATCGGGGGAGAGCATGCCGGCGAGGGCCATGACCTGCAGCCCGCCGTCCCGCTTTCCGCCCAGGCGGAGGTCCGTCACGATCAGATCGAAGCGCTGCATGCGCAGCTTCTCGAGTGCCTCAGGAAGAAGTTCAGCCGACGTGACCGTGTTCCCTTCCACTTCGAACAGCTCGACGAGGATATCGCGGATACTCTGTTCATCCTCGACGACGAGCACGGCCTTCGTTGCAGCTTCGGTCTTCATGCCGATGTGCTAGTGCGATAAGCGGGCCGCAGTGCGGCATGCATGCTCAAGTCGTTCTTGTGCTTGCTGTTGTGTCATTTCGCAATCACAAAGATGATGTCCGTGGCGTGCCCGGAAATCGGTCGGAGTGATGGTGGCGACTGGAAATCGGGCGCTCGAATTCCGGCGGGGGCTTCCTCGTCGGAGACACGGAGGTAGGAGGCGCGGAGGTAGGGAGGCACGGGGGTAAAGGAAGAAAGGCACCACCGCCTCCACCATTATTGCCTCCCCTCCTCCGCGCCTCCTGTTCCCTACTCCAGCCCGTAGCGCTTGAGCTTTTCGAGCAGCGTGGAGCGGGCGATGCCCAGCGCCTTGGCGGCGGCGGAGCGGTTGCCGCTGGTGGCGTCGAGGGCGATGCGGATGGCGTCGCGCTCGGTCTGCTCGAGGGGGCGGACGCCGAGTGACGCCGGGGCGGATGGGGTCGAGGCGCCGTCGCCGGGGAGCCCGAGATGGATGGCGTCGATGGGGGCGGAGCCGGCGAGGATGGCAGCGCGCCAGAGGGTGTTCTTGAGCTCGCGGATGTTCCCCGGCCAGCGGTAGGCGCGCAGGGCATCCTGGGCGGCGCGGGTGAGCGAGTGTCCCTTGGCGAGGAAGATCTGCGAGAGCGCGAGCACCTCGTCGGGGTTGGAGCGCAGCGGCGGCAGGGTGAGGGTGAGCACCTGCAGCCGGTAATAGAGGTCGGCGCGGAAGCGGCGGTCGGCCACCGCTTCGGCGAGCGGCTGGTGGGTGGCGGCAATGATGCGCGCGTCGGAGCGCAGCATCGTGGTGCCGCCCAGCCGGCGGAAGGTGCGCTCCTCGAGCACCTTGAGCAGGCGGGGCTGGACCTCCTGCCCCATTTCGGCGATCTCGTCGAGAAACACGGTGCCGTCGCCGGCCACTTCCAGCAGCCCGCGCTTGGCCTGCCGCGCGTCGGTAAAGGCCCCGCGTTCGTGCCCGAACAGTTCAGACTCGAAGAACGTCGTGGAGAGGGAGGCGCAGTTGATCTCCACGAAGGGCGATTGGTTCCGCGCCGAACGTTCGTGGATCTGTCGCGCCACAAACCCCTTGCCGGTCCCCGTTTCCCCCTGCAGCAGGACCGGGGCGTCGGCGTTCTGTGCCGCCAGCACGATGAGCTGCTCGAGGGTGGGGGCGAGCGACGCCTTGGCCGGCTCGTCGGCGCGGCTCTGCGCTCGCAGCACCGCCACCTCCTGCTTGAGGCGCCCGCGACGGGCGGCCCGCTCGACGGCCCCGGCCAGCGCCTCGAGATCCATGGGCTTTTCCAGCAGGTCGGCGGCGCCGTGCTGCATGGCCTTCACGGCGGTGGCCACATCGGCGTGCCCCGTGAGCATGATGACCGCCAGCTCGGGGTCGTCGGCCAGCAGCGCGTCGAGCGCCACGATGCCGTGCGCATCGGGGAGGCGCAGGTCGAGCAGCACCACGTCGGGGGCGTGCTCCGCCGCGAGCTGGCGCCCCGCGGACGCCGTGGCGGCGCCCCGCACGGTGTGGCCGAAGGTCTCGAAGAATTCGACGAGGGTCCCCCGCACGGTCTCGTCGTCGTCGACTACGAGAATGGAGAGCATGAGGGGGAGGGGTGAGGAAAGGGTAACGGCGACTCAACAGCCGACGGGAGACGGCAGGAACTGCAGCACGCAGACGGGAGGAATATGGAACGCGGCGCGCGGCGCTGCGCGCCACCGCCGATTTCCCAACCACACAGGAGATCGGGCGCGGCCGCTTCGCGGCGCGCCCGTTCGTTCCGAATTCCTGCGCCCTGCGCACGGTGGTTCCTGCGGTCTGCCGTCTGCAGGTGGTCGGTCACGCGTGCTCGGCCTCACGTCCCTCGCCCAACGCGCTGCGTCTACGTCGCCGCCGTTGCCGGCAGCGTGAGCGTGAGCGTGGTGCCCTGCTCCGGCTGGCTGTCGATGTTGATGGTGCCGCCGTGTTCGTCCATGATGCGCTGGCAGAGGGCGAGGCCGATGCCGGTGCCGCCGGCCTTGGTACTGTAGAAAAACTCGAACACGTGCGGGAGCACCTCCGCCGGGATGGACGGGCCGCCATTGGTGAGGCGACACCGCCACCCGCCCACCGGGGAGACCTGGCTGGCCAGCACCAGCTCCGACCCTTCGGGGGCGGCGTCGCAGGCGTTGACGAGGATGTTGCGGAACACCTGCCCCAACTGCTCGGGGTCGAGCATGCTGCGCACCGGCAGGGCGGGACGGGTGCGGCGGATGGTGAGGCGCTGGGCGTCGAGGCGGGCGCGCTCCCCCTCCAGGATATCGTCCCACACCACTTCGGGGTCGGCCGGCTGCAGGTGCACGGCATTGGGGCGGCCAAATTCCAGCAGGCTGGTGACCATCTTGTTGAGCCGTTCCACCTCGCGCAAAATGCGCCCCACGTTCTTTTCCACCACCGGGTCCTCGCGGGCCCGGAAGCGGAGCAGCTGCGCCGCGCTGGAAATGCCGAAGAGGGGATTGCGCAGCTCGTGCGCTACGCCGGCCGCCACCTCGCCAATGGCTTCGAGGCGCCGCTTGGATTCCACGCGGCGCACCAGCCAGGCACGCTCGATCGCCACCGCTGTTTGCGCGGCGATCACGGCGAGCACGCGCTCGGTCTCCTCGATGGCGCTCTCCGATTCGAGGGGCTCGGCATACAGCGTGAGGGCTCCCAGCACCCCCTCGGCACTCACCAGCGGGGCGGTGATTTCGAGGCCGTTGGGGGTGGCCTCCCGCACCACGTTGCTGGTGGCGAGGGCGTCGAGCCAGGCGCGGGTGAGGCGCAGCTCGATCTCCTCGGGGGTGTATGCGGCATACCCCTGCCGGTGCGCGATCTCGAAGCGGCCGCTTTCGTCGTCGGCAATGGCGATGACGAAGCCGGTGCTGGGGATGGCGCGCTTGAGCTGCAGCGCCACCTGCTCGTAGACGCGGTCGAGGGCGATGGCCTCGGCAAGCGCGATGCCGGTGTTGATGAGCGCTTCGCGCGACCGGTGGCTGGGGGTGATATCGACGGTGGCGAAGACGAAGCCGGTGACCTGCTCGTCCTCGCGCAGCGCGGTGACCTGCATGAGGAACACGCGCTCCTCATCGGGGGCGCTGCAGGGGAACTCCCAGCGGACCGAGGTGACCTGCCCGTCGCTGAGCATTTCCATGGCGCGCGCGATCTGCTGCCGCGAGGCCTCGTCGTTCGCGCTGTCAAAGACGGAGCACCCGATCACCGCCGCTTCGGGCGCGATGTCGGGTGCTCCATTCTCCTCGGCAAACCGTGACCAGGCGCTGTTCGCCGCGGTGATGCGTCCTTCGAGATCGACCGACCAGATCGTGAAGGGGAGGGCGTCGAGCAGCCGTCGCGAGAACGACGGCTGCTCGTGGGTGGCACTCACCGGCCACTCACCGACGCTTCGCCCCCTTCTTGGCGGCCTTCTTGGGGGCGGCCTTCTTGGCGGCCTTGGCGGGGGCCTTGGTCGCCTTCTTGGGCGCCGCCTTCGTGGGAGCGGCCTTCTTCACGGCCGCCTTCTTGGGGGCCGCCTTCTTCACCGGCTTGGCGGCCTTCTTGGGCGCCGCCTTCTTGGGCGCCGCCTTCTTGGCGGGCTTGGCAGGCGCCTTGGCGGCCTTCTTGGGGGCGGCCTTCTTGGTGGCCTTGGCCGGTGCCGCCTTGGGTGCCGCCTTGGGTGCCGCCTTCGGTGCCGCCTTCGGTGCGGCCTTGGGAGCTGCCTTCTTGGTTGCCGGGGCCTTGGCAACGGGCGCCTTGGCGGCGGGTGCCTTGGCGGCGGGTGCCGGGGCCGGCGCCTTGGGGGCCTTGGGAGCCTTCGGGGCCTTGGCCGGCTTCTCGGCCGCGGGGGCCGGCGCTTCGGCGGCCGGTGCAGGCGCCGGTGCCGGTGCCGGTGCCGGTGCCGGCGCTTCGGGCTCCGGAGCCGGGGCGTCGACCTTGGGCGCCTTCTTCGCCTTGGGGGCGGGGCGGGGGGCGCCCGGGTTCTTGGGCGGACGGCCGGGGCCACGACGCACGATGGGGCGGCCGAAGAGGTCGTCCTCGTCGTCCTCGTCGTCGATCAGGCCGTCGTCCTCGAAGCCGTCGTCGTCGTCCTCGTCGTCGTCCTCATCGTCGTCGTCGTCGGTGCTGTCCCACAGTGAATCGCCGTCCTCCGACGGGAGGCCGTAGCCGTCATCGTCGTCATCTTCGTCGTACGACGAGCGTCCGTAGCCCCCCAGATCATCCATATCGTCGTCGATCAGATGGAGCTTCTCCAACTCGTCGCCACGCCGCATGACGCCTCCTCTTGAGCGCTGTACAGGACCGGATGGGGCGGGCGGAAAATGCCCGCGAAAATCACTTGCTCCTAGTACACATACGCGGGCGCCCAGTCAAGGCCTGGGCCGGCGAACTACGCGGGAAACGACGCGGGAAACCACGCGCGATCGACGACGCGCTGGCACGAACGCACTGGCAGGAACGCATTGGCACGAACGCGTTGGCGCCAACGCGGAGGAACGCTGGTGCCTACGCGGGCAACGACGCGTGGCAACAACGGCGGTCGGGGGGGGCTGGCTGCGCCAGCGGGGGTCGGGGGGGGGGGGCTGCGCCAGCGGGGGGCGGGGGGGGGCTGCGCCAGCGGGGGGCGGGGGCGGGGCTGGCGACGTCGCGCGGCCACCCCCGCCATGGTAGCGCGTGGTGCGACTTACTGCTTCTGTTGCGCCTCGGCCACGGCGCGGTCGATCTCGGCGCGGTGCTGCACGTACTCCTCACTCTGCGTGGCGAGCTGCGACGACAGCGCCTTGAGCAGCCGCTGGTCGAAGGCGCGGGCGGCGCTTTCGTTCTTGGTCATGCGCGCGGCGCGGGCGGCGAGCACGAGCCCCAGCAGATGATCGGCCTGCCCCTGCAGGATGGTATCGGCCTGCGCTTTGGCGATCTCGGGGTTGTTGGCCACCTCGCCAATGCGCCCGAAGTGATAGCGCTCGTCGGCGGTCGGGCTCTCGAGCATCTCATGCGACGCCAGCGCCATGGGCGAAAAGAAGGCCACCGAGTCGACGGCGCCCGCCTCGGCGTACGTCATGATGCGGCTGTACAGTCGATTGGCCCGGTCGCTGGGCGACATGTTGGCGATGTCGGGCGCCGCGCCACCTGCACTACCGGCGAAGGGGGCGCCGCCGGCCGGGGCTCCGGCGGCAGGGCCATCGATCTCGGAGGTGGGGAGCGAGTTGGCGGAGCCGTCGATGCCGGAGCCCTTGGCGGCGCCGAAGTTGCGCCCCGCCACCATGGCGATGAGCGCCAGCATCGCCACGAAGGCCACGCCCCAGGGGAGCACGGCGGCCGCGCCGGAGACCGGCGCCTGACGCGCGGCCGGGAGCCCCTGGCCCATGGGGGTACCGCAGCGATGGCAGAAGCGGGCGCCGGCCGACAGGGCGGCGCCGCAGGCGGCGCAGAACCCCGCGCCGGCGGAAGCGTTCGAAGAAGTCATGAGTCCGGAAAGCTACTACTATACGGCATGCCCACGCCAAGCCGTTCCCTCGTTCCCGGTAATCTGTCGGGCGCGACTGCCGCGGACATTCTCGAGCTCGCGGAAGCGCAGCAGGTGCGATTTCTCCGCCTGCAGTTCACCGATATTCTGGGCGTCATCAAGAATGTCGAGATTCCGAGCTCGCAGTTCAGGAAGGCGCTGCAGGGGGACATCATGTTCGACGGCTCATCCATCGCCGGTTTCGTACGGGTGGAAGAATCGGACATGCTGCTCGCCCCCGATCTGTCCACCTTCCAGATCTTCCCGTGGGGTGATCCGGCGGCGCGCGTGGGGCGGCTCATCTGCGACATCACCATGCCCGACGGCACCCCGTTTGCGGGGGATCCGCGCGGCGCGCTCAAGCGCCAGCTCGCCAAGGCGGCGGAGCAGGGGTTCGTGATGAACGCGGGGATGGAGGCGGAATTCTTCCTCTTCAAGCCCACCGCCGACGGCCGGCCCGCCACCGATACGCACGACGTGGGCGGGTACTTCGACCTCGCGCCCATGGACCTCGGCGAAGACGCGCGCCGCGCCATCGTGGATGCCCTCGAGCACATGGGGTTCGAGGTGGAGGCGTCGCACCATGAAGTGGCGCACGGGCAGCACGAGATCGATTTCCGGTACGCCGACGCGATGCGCACCGCCGACAACATCGCGACCTTCCGTTTCGTGGTGAAGCAAGTGGCGCGTCAGTTCGGACTGATCGCCAGCTTCATGCCGAAGCCGGTCTTCGGGCAGAACGGAAGCGGCATGCACACGCACCAGAGCCTCTTCCGCCAGCAGCAGAACAGCTTCTGGGACCCGTCGCGCGAGTGGGCCCTGAGCCTCACGGCGCTGCACTACATTGGCGGGTTGCTGCGGCATGCCCGCGGCATGACGGCGGTGACGAACCCGCTGGTGAACAGCTACAAGCGGCTGGTGCCGGGGTTCGAGGCGCCGGTGAATGTGGCGTGGAGCATGCGCAACCGATCGCCCATGATTCGCGTGCCGGAGCGTCGCGGCGCGGGGACGCGGCTCGAGCTGCGCACTCCCGACCCGGCAGCCAACCCGTATCTCGCGCTCACGGTGATGCTGGCGGCCGGGCTGGACGGGCTGGCCACCAACGCCGACTGGCGTGAACCGGTGAACACGAACATCTGGGAGTTGAGCTTCCGCGAGCGCCGGCGCCTGCGTATCGACGACCTGCCCACGTCGCTGGCCGAGGCGTGCGACGAGCTGGAGAAGGACGATGTGATCTGCGCCGCGCTGGGGGAGCACATCACGCAGCAGTTTCTCGCCGCGAAGCGGACGGAGTGGAACGAGTACAACCAGCGTGTGTCGGAGTGGGAGCTGGACCGGTATCTGGCGCGGTACTGAGGGGCGCGAGCGCCGGGGGCAGGGAGCAGGGGGCAGGGAGCAGGGGGCAGGGGGCAGGACACAGGGCACGGGATGGTCGGTGGGTTTCGCCATTTTCACAGCGTGGGAGTATCGATGGATCGTCGCGGATTCTTGCAGCAGGGGGCGGGTGCGGTGGCGGGCGTGGCGTTGTCGGGGCTGGTCGCGGTGCCGGCACGGGCGTTGCCCGCCATCGAGTCGGGGCCATTCGCGCCCGACGCGGTGCTCAACCAGACGTACCCCTTCACGCTGCCCCCGTTGCCGTATGCCGCCAATGCGGTGGAGCCGGCGGTGGATGCGCAGACGATGGGCATTCATCACGACCGGCATCATGCGGCGTACGTGACGAACCTCAACAACGCGCTCGCCTCCCAGAGTGCGCTGCACCAGTACACGCTGGGTGAACTGCTCATGGGGCTGCGGCGCTGGCCCGCCGCGGTGCAGACGGCCATTCGCAACAACGGCGGCGGGCACGCCAATCACGCGCTCTTCTGGAATTTGCTGGCGCCGGGCGCCGCGTCGGCCGCCGCGCCCACCGGGCGGCTGGCGGAGATGATCACGCGCGACTTCGAGTCGGTGGCGGCACTCAAGGCGGCGATGAAGACCGCGGCCGTGGGGCAGTTCGGCAGCGGCTGGGCGTGGCTGGTGAAGACGGCCACGAATCGTCTGGCGGTGCGCGGGCTCCCCAATCAGGACTCGCCGCTGCTCGAGGGGGAGCTGCCCATCGTGGGGATCGACGTGTGGGAGCACGCGTACTACCTCAGGTACCAGAACCGCCGCGCCGACTACGTGGACGCGTTGCTGGCCCGCATCAACTGGGACGTCGCCGGGGCGCAGGTGGGGTAATCGCGTTGGCGATCGGAACCAGGCTGGGCGTCACTCGTTGATCGGCATGGCTCGAATCGTCATTACCACCTGGGGTTCGTTCGGCGATGTGAACCCCTACCTGGCGCTCGGTCTCGGGCTGCGCGCACGCGGGCACGAGCCGGTGCTGTGCATGCCGCCGTACTACGAGCCGGTCATTCGCCAGGCGGGGCTGGGGTTCGCGCCGGGGGCCCCCGACGCCGACCCGGCGCTCGATCCGGAGATGGTGCGCAAGTGCCTGCATCCGTATCGCGGCGCCGAAGCGATTTTTCGCGAGGTGCTCATTCCGTCGCTGGGTGAGGCGCACGAGCGGCTCACGGCGGCGGTGCAGGGGGCCGATCTCGTGGTCACCCATCCGGGAGCCCTCGCGGCGCCCATCGTGATGGCGCAGCAGCGCCTGCCGTGGGTGAGCACGGTGCTCTCGCCGCTCAACTTCATGTCGGCGCACGACCCCATTCTGCCCCCCATGGCGCCGTGGCTGCGTCATGTGCCGTATGCGGTACATCTGCGCTACGCCGATTGGATTGCCGGCGGTGGTCGTCAGGTGGCGGCGCGGTGGATGGAGCCGGTGCAACAATTCCGCGCGTCGCTGGGGTTGCCGCGCAGCAAGGACCTGCTGTTCGAGGGGCAGCATTCGCCGTATGCGGTGCTGGCGCTGTACTCCCGGGTGTTCGGGGGGCCGTACCCCGACTATCCCGCGCAGGTCACCATCACGGGACAGCTGCGCTACGATGCCCCGCACGGCGAGGCGCTCTCGCCGGCGCTCGAGGCGTTTCTGCGCGCCGGCGATCCGCCGCTGGTGTTCACGCTGGGCAGCTCGGCGGTGGAAATGGCGGGGCGCTTCTGGGACGAGAGTCTCGAGGCCCTGCAGCGGCTGGGCCGGCGCGGGGTGCTGCTGGTGGGACGCAAGGAGCTGCCGCGGGTAGCGCGCCTGGCTACCGACCGCGCGCTCGTGGTGGACGCCGCCCCGCATTCCCAACTCTTTCCGCGTGCCGCAGCGGTGGTGCATCCGTGCGGCATGGGGACATTGGGGACCGCGCTCGCCTCGGCGGTGCCGCAGCTGGCGGTACCCCACGCCAACGATCAGCCCGACAACGCCTGGCGCCTGACGCGGATGGGCGTGGCGCGCACCGTGTATCCGACGCGCTACCGCGGCCCGCGGGTGGCGGCCGAGTTGCGCGCGCTGCTCGATACGCCGTCGTATGGGGAGCGCGCACGGGCGCGGGCCGCGGTGGTGCAGGGCGAAGACGGTGTGGGTACCGCCTGCGACGTCGTGGACCGCGTGCTCACGGGGGGCGCAGTCCGAGCGCCCAGCTCGTGAGGGGCCCACCGGGGCGGAAGCGCTGGCGCTGATCCTTGCCGAACGAGGCGGCCGTGCGGTGCATGAGCATGGGATACCTTCCACGCTGTCGGGTACCACGGTGCCACAGTGCCACCGGTCGGTGCCCCGTGGCCGTTGCTGCCCTCCAGCGGTTTCGTCACCAGGATTCATCATGTCTCGCTCCGTTCGCCGCGCTGCGCGTTGGGCCCCCTCCGCGCGATGCCGCTCGTCCTGTCGGTGGTGGCGCTGGTCGCGTTCGCGTCGCTGCTCGTTCCGCGTCCACTGAATGCCTGGGGCGATCATGGCCATCGGCTCATTGGTCTGGTGGCCGCCACGACCATGCCCGCAGACATGCCGGCGTTCTTTCGCGAGGCAGCGCCACGGTTGGCGTATCTCAACCCGGAGCCCGACCGCTGGAAGAATCGGGCGGAACGCCAGCGCGACCTCGCGCTCGAAGGCGGCTCCTCGCCGGAACACTTCATCGACAGCGACCTCGTGACCAGCGAGCCGCTGGCGCGCGCCCTGGCGGCGCGCGACCGGTGGGGCTTTGCCGACTCCTTGCGCGCGTTCGGCGTGTCGCCGCAGGTCATGGGGGTGCTGCCCTTCACGATGCTCGAATACGTCTCGCGGTTGCGCAACAGCTTCCGGCTGTGGCGCGTGGCGCCCGACAGCACGGTGCGCGCGTGGATCGAGCAGCGCATCATCGACGACGCGGGCCTGCTGGGGCATTATGTGGCTGACGGGTCCAATCCGCATCACACCACGAAGCACTTCAACGGCTGGGTGGGAGAGAATCCCAGGGGCTACACCACCGACGCCCGGTTTCACGGCCGCTTCGAGTCGCAGTTCGTGCAGGCGCACGTCACGGAGGCCGACCTGCGCGCGGCGGCCACCGCGGCGCCACAGGTGTTTGACAATGTGCGGGGGGCGGTCGTGACGTATCTGCAGCGCACGAATCAGTACGTCGATTCACTCCATGCGCTGGACACGGCCACGCCGTTCCGTGAGGAGTCGGCCACCCCGGAACAGAAGGCCTTTGCCGTGTCGCGCATGGCGGCAGGGGCTAGATTGCGAGATGGCCTCGTGGTTCTCGCAGCTCCTTGGTGCCAATGCGCGCGCGGCACCGCTCGTGGTGTACGGCATTCCGGTGGAGCTGCGCAACACGCAGCCCGCGATCGTCGACGACGCGATCCTCGAACGGCTCACCGAGTCGCTGGCGCTGGTGGCCACGTACGCACCGGAGCGGCTGCGGCACATGCAGCGGGATGTGCGTGCCATCCGTGTGGAGCGTTTCCCCACCCGCGGCGCCTTTCTCCCCGGCGAGCGGGTCATCCTCACCGAACTCACGTTTCTGGCGCGCCGTGACATCAGTGCGGCGCCGGTGGCGTCGAGCATCCTGCATGAGGGGGTGCATGCGCGGGTGCATGCGTTCCGGGCGCGGGTCGGGCGTGGTGTCCCGGCGGCCGACGACATGGCGCGCGAGGAGCGCCTGTGCCGCCGCGCGGAGCTGTCGTTCGGGCGCCGACTGCCGCCGGCGCTTGGAGCGCCCGTTGTTGAACGCGCCCTGGCGTCGCTGGCGCTTGCCGACCATCAGGTGGCGCCCACGGTGGACTGGGCCTTGGCGCGTGAGCGTCAGGAGCGCGTGGATCGGGGCGAACTGTAGCCGCGCCTGGGTGCTGTGCCGCGCCAGCGCGTGGCGTGCTTACGGGGCGGTGGCGGTGTTGAGGTTGTAGCGCATGATCCCCGCGTGCGGACCGCCGGGATCGCGCTCGAGGGTGTACACATCGCCGCCGGGGCCGGGCGCGGCGTGCACGAGCGCCAGAATGGCGCGGCGCTGGTCGTCGTGCAGCGTGAGCGTGAGCGCGGCGCAGGTGGATGCCAAATGTGCGGCGTGCCGTGCACCCACGATGACGGCGGTGATGTCCGGTTCGTCGAGCATGAGGCGCATGGCCACGGCACCAATGGTGGTGTCATGCGCCGTCGCCACCTGCGCGAGGCACTCGAGCAGCTGCTGAAAGGCGTGCCAGCCGCCGAACTCCTCGATGATGAGCCGGTATTTCACCAGCGAACGATTCTCGAGCGGTTCGGCTGGTGCCGGTACCCCACGCCAGCGCTCGTGAAAGAACCCGCCCGCCAGCGCACCGTAGGCCAGCAGTCCGATCTGATGGGCGCGGCAGAAGGTGGCCATGTCGCGCAACGCGCGGCGGTCGAGCAGCGAGGCCTGCACCTGATGCGAGACCACCGGCACGCCCGCCTCGACGATGGCCCGCACATGCGCCGTATCGAAGTTGGTGAGGCCGATGTGCCGGATCTTGCCGGCTCGCTGCAGCGTGGCCAGGTGCCCCGCCGCGTCCAGCCAGCGCGGCGCCGAGTAGTCCCACCAGTGAAACTGCACGAGGTCGAGCGTGTCCACGCCGAGCCGCCGCAGCGACCGATCGATGAGCGCCTCGACGTGCGCGAAGGTGAGCACGGGCAGCAGGTCGCGATCGGGCACGCACTTGGTGTGCACGCGCACCGGCGGGGCGTTGGGCCCATGCCGCTCTCGCCAGGCGCGCAGGAACTCGCCAATGAGCTCCTCCACGCCGGTGTAGATGTCGGCACAATCGAAGGCCGTGATGCCGGCTTCGGCAAAGGCCATCATGTCGGCGATGGCACGCTGGCGGTCCACCGGCCCGTGCCCGCCGGCGAGCTGCCACCCGCCCTTGATGAGCCGCGGAATGGCGTACCCGGGCGCGAGCATCTGCTGGGGCACGACGCTCACGGCTGTGGACTCGGCAGCGGGACCAGCGTGACGTCGGCGTGGCGGAAGGTGCTGGAACCGATGCGCGTGATGCGAAAGCGACCGCCGCAGTGCGGATCGGGGCACGCGATGTCGGCGTCGGTGGTCATCCAGTCGTTCGGGTGGGTGGGGCGCTGTTTGGCGGGGAGCAGCGGCAGCAGCGCCGCGAGCGGATAGAGCGGGAACGTCTGCCCCGGCGGGAACTCCAGATTCTCGCCGCGCAGCGTGAAGAAATCCCCCGCCCGGTGGTTGCACACCATGGGACGGTCGGTGGCAATCACGTCCACGCGCAGGTCGAAGAGCGTGAAGGCATCGGCGGCGGCCGCCACCTGATCGGGGGGCACTGACGAATCGGTCATGGCGGCAGGATATGGCGGTTGCTCCGGCGGCGGGAGGGGGAGAGAGTTGTAGTCATGCCGCGCCCATTCGCGTTCCTGTTGCTGGCAATTTGCCTGGTCACCGCCTGGTGGCTGGTGCGGGGGGTGCCGCGGCCGGTGACCGACGCCATGGACGATGCCCTCTGGGAGCCGTGCGTTGCCCGGTATGCGGCGGCCCGGACCCCCGGGGACACGCAGCTGGCAGACGGGTATATCCTCAAGCCCCGGGCGCGCTTTTCGAAGGCCATTACGTGCGGAAGCGAGCGCGACCGCAGGGCGCGACGTCCGGCGCGCTGAGCGGTCTGCCCGCTAGCGTTCCCGGTGGCCACTGCGTTGAATCATCAGGTCGGTCGACCCACCAACTCTGTCATGACACCCACCCGATTCCCCTCTTCGTCGCCGCTCCTGTTGGCGCTGGTGCTCGGCGGCACCATTCTGAGCGGTTGTGCCAGCGCCACGGCCGGCGTGGGGCGCGACCTGCGTTTCCAGCCGGGCGACGCGGGCGCCATCGCGCGCGCGCGCGCCGACAGTCTGCGGTACCCGTACACCAAGGCCGATATCGACTTCATGACGGGGATGATTCACCATCATGCCCAGGCCATCGTGATCTCGCGGTGGGCCGTCTCGCACGGTGCCGACGCCGCGGTGCAGCGCCTCACGGCGCGCATCATCAACGCGCAGACCGACGAGATCCACCTCATGCAGACGTGGCTCAAGGATCGGTTGCAGCCGGTACCCACGGTGGATTCCACCGGGGCCGTGACCATGCCGTCCGGTGCCGGTGGCCACGACATGCATGCCATGCACGCCGGCCACACCATGCCGGGCATGGGTGGCATGATGATGCCGGGCATGTTGAGCGATGCCCAGCTCAAGGAGCTCGACGCGGCGCGTGGGGCGGACTTCGACCGGCTCTTCCTCACCTTCATGATCCTGCATCACCGCGGCGCGGTGACGATGGTGAAGGAGCTCTTCACGAGCGATGGCGCTGGCCAGGACGAAACGATCTTCAAGTTCGCCAACGACGTGGAAGTGGACCAGAGCACCGAGATCAAGCGCATGTACACCATGATGCTGGAGCGCGGCTGGGTGCCGCCGGCGTGAGCGTGGGTGTGCGCCGCGGGACTCGGTAACGCAACAGCAGACGGCAGACGGCAGGAACCACAGACGGCAGACGGGAGGCAGCATGTTCCCGGCATCCGACCCTCTTCACTCCCCCCTTACCTCCTTCCTCAAGCAACGCATGAACTTCTCCACACCACGCGTCGTGTTCGCGGGCGCTGCCATGGCGCTCGCGGCCTGCGCGCCAGCCAAGAAGCCGCAGACGGCGGCCAATCCGGCGATGGACCCGCGCAACGACCTCAAGGCCGGTCTGTTCGACGCCGGTGAGTTCACGTCGAACATGAAGGTCGTGGGCAAGGCGGTGTCGCCCAACGGCTTCCTGGGCATCACCAACTCCGACCTCGCCTTCACGGGCAACTACGTCATTCAGGGCAACTACAACGGCCCCGTGGTGTGGGATGTCAGCAACCCGTCGAGCCCGAAGCTCGTGGTGGCCTACGAGTGCCCGGCGTCGCAGAACGACGTCTCGGTGTACAAGAACCTCATGTTCCTGTCGGCCGAGGCGCAGAACGGCCGCATCGACTGCAAGCCGGGCGGCGTGCGCGAGGCGGTGAGCAAGGAGCGCATGCGTGGCGTGCGCGTTTTCGACATCAGCAACATCCGCGAGCCCAAGCTCGTGGCCAACGTGCAGACGTGCCGCGGCTCGCACACGCACACGGTGCTGGAAGACCCGAAGGACCGCGAGAACGTCTACATCTACGTCTCCGGTTCGTCGGGCATTCGCCCGAGCACGGAGCTCGCCGGCTGCGCGGGTGATGTGTCGGCGAACGATCCCAACTCGTCGCGCCTGCGCATCGAAATCATCAAGGTGCCGCTGGCCGATCCTGCCAAGGCGGCGGTCGTGGGGCGTGCGAACATCTTTGCGGGGCTCAAGGAGCCGCCGCGTCACGGTCTGTCCGACGCCGACAAGGCGGCGGCGACGCAGCAGCTGGCGGCGGCCCGCGCGGCCGGGGCCTTCATTGCCAAGAACCCGCAGAGTGGCGCGGACATGGTGGCGCCGGGGCAGCTCGTGCGTCCGCTGCTCGACAGCCTGGCCAAGGCGCGCGGCGCCAGCACGCCCAACGGGGCCGACAGCGCCGCGGCGCGTCCGCTCGTGCAGGCCGCCATGAACCGCATCTTCGCCAACCCGGCCGGCGGCAACGCCAACAGCGGTGAAGTGAGCGAGCGCTCGCAGTGCCACGACATCACGGTGTACCCGGCGCTCGGCCTGGCCGGTGGCGCGTGTGAAGGGCACGGCATTCTCATGGACATCAGCGACCCGGTGAACCCGGTGCGCCTCGACGCCGCGGCCGACTCGAACTTCGCCTACTGGCATTCGGCCACGTTCAACAACGATGGCACCGCGATGCTGTTCAGCGACGAGTGGGGCGGCGGCGGCGCGCCCAAGTGCCGTGCCGGCGACAAGCCGGAGTGGGGCGCGAACGCGATCTTCGACATCGTGCCCAACCCGCAGACCGGCAAGAAGCAGCTCAAGTTCCGCAGCTACTACAAGATTCCCACGTACCAGACGTCGAACGAGAACTGCGTGGCGCACAACGGGTCGCTCATCCCGATCCCCGGGCGTGACATCATGGTGCAGGCCTGGTATCAGGGCGGCATCTCGGTGTTCGACTGGACGGACACGCAGAACCCGAAGGAAATTGCGAGCTTCGACCGCGGCCCGGTGGACGGGACCCGCATGCAGATGGGTGGCTCGTGGTCGGTGTACTGGTACAACGGCAACATCGTGAGCTCGGAGATTGCGCGCGGCCTGGACGTGGCGCAGCTCGTGCCCAGCGAGCACATCTCGCAGAACGAGATCGATGCGGCCAATACGGTGAAGTGGAGCGAGCTGAACGCGCAGGGGCAGCCGAAGATTTCCTGGCCGCCCAGCTTCCCGCTGGCCAAGGCGTTCACCGACCAGCTGGAGCGCAAGGGGTGTGCGGCGCCGGCGGTGAGTGCGCTGCGTACGCAGATCGCGGCGGCCGAGAAGGCCACCGGGGCGGCGCGCAACAGCGCGCTCGACGCCGCGGTGTCGGCGGCCGAAGGGGCGCGCGGCTGCGATGGCAAGAAGACCGACCTGCTCAAGAAGGCGCTGCAGGATTTGCGCGCACCGGCGATGTAAGGGTCACGCGATCGTGGCCGATTGCGGCTGATCGCGGTATTGGCGGCGCGCCTCTCCTGGTGGAGGCGCGCCGCGCTGTTTTCCCACCTCGCGCGGAGTGGTCGTGACCTGCACAGCAGCAACCCCGGCAGCGACGGCACGCCACGGAGGCACGCCCTTCGGCGTGCTCCCCAGTGGCGACACGGTGCACGTGTTCACGCTCGCCAACGGCGACGTGACCATGCGGGTGCTCGACTACGGTGGCATCGTGCAGTCGCTCGAGACGCCCGACCGGCAGGGGACCCGCCAGGACGTGGTGCTGGGCTTCGATGATCTGGAGGGCTACCTGCGCCGTTCGCCGTACTTCGGTGCCCTGATTGGCCGCTATGGCAACCGGATTGCCAAGGGACGCTTTACGCTCGACGGCACGGAGCACACGCTCGCGGCGAACAACGGCCCGCATGCGCTGCACGGTGGCCTCACCGGTTTCGACAAGGTGCGCTGGCAGGTGCTGCAGGCCACCGACAACAGTCTCGTGCTGCGTCATGTGAGTCGCGACGGTGACGAGGGGTACCCGGGCACGCTCACCGCGACGGTGACGTATACGCTCACGGCCGACAACCGCTGGGTGATCGACTACGAGGTCACCACCGACGCGGCCACGCCGGTGAACCTCACGCAGCATACGTACTGGAATCTGCGCGGCAACGGTGCGGAGCCGGTGCAGGAGCACGAGCTGCAGCTGGCCGCCAACGCGTTCACCCCCGTGGACTCCACGCTCATCCCCACCGGCGTGCTGCAGCCGGTGGCCGGCACGCCATTCGACTTCCGCACGTCGCAGCCGATTGGTGCGCGCATTGACGCGGACGACGAGCAGCTGCGCTACGGTGGCGGTTACGACCACAACTTCGTCGTGAGCGGTACAGGCGACGCCGCCGGATTGCGACGCGTGGCGCAGGTGCGGGAGCCGGTGTCCGGGCGCACTCTGACGATGTCCACCACCGAACCCGGCGTGCAGTTCTACACGGGCAACGTCCTGGATGGGAGCGTGACCGGAAAGCGCGGTGTCGTGTACGTGCGGCGCAGCGGCTTCTGCCTGGAAGCGCAGCACTTTCCCGACTCCCCCAACCAGCCGGCGTTTCCCTCGACCATCCTGCGCCCCGGCGAGCGGCGCACGTCGCGCACCGTGTACGCGTTCGGAGTGGATGCACAACGGCCGTGAACGGACCCCCCTCCGAGTCCGTCCACGGCCGCCGTGGCCCTGCCCCTCTCTCTGGTGTGGTGATACTCCAGCGTCACCCCCGGGTTCCACCCCCCTGATTACCCCCTGATTACCCCCTGATTACCTGGTCCTGGGTTGGGCAGCCTCGGCGACCGCCGCGCTGCCCGGGGGCACCGGTGGCGGGAATGGACGAGCCGGAACCGCTGCCGCGTCAGCGCCTCGTCATCTCGCTCTCGCGAAATGGCGCGGCCTGAGGCCAAGTTGACCGGGTGGGTCCTCGTCGGATGAGCGAAACGTTGCGGAGCGTCAGCGCAACGTCATCTCCTGGGACACGAATCGCCGCATTTGCGACCTGGCGTGTGGATCATGTGCCAAATGGCGCTCCGCCACTATTGACGACCGTCGCATACTGGGCGTGTACGCGTGCCGCGCCTGTCCCGAGAGTCGGTGACGGGCGCCGGTGGCGCTCATTGACCTGACCGTCGGGGCGTTGTGTATGGGCTTGCATGACCATGTGCCGCACATGGTGTACGGACCGCGCCGCTCCCTGGAAACGCGCGCGTCGGAAACCGATCGGCGTGACCGTGTGCTGGGCTGTTTGCTGGGGGGCGCCGTGGCCGATGCGCTGGGCGCGCCGCTGGAGTTCCGCAACAGCAAGGATATCGTGGGCCTGTTCGGTCCGCGTGGCCTACGCGATTTCGTGCCGCTGCACGGCACGCTGGGGGCGATCACCGACGATACCCAGCTGTTGCTCTTCACCGCCGAGGCGCTGCTGCGCGTGCGGGTCATGTCGCACGGGTATCGCACGTACTATCCGCCCACCATCCTGCGCAACGCGATGCGGCGCTGGCTCATGACGCAGCGTCACACGGGGCCACTGCCCGATCATCTGGATAGTGCGCGCGGCTGGCTGCTGGACATTCCGGCGTTGTGGGTGGAACGGCAGCCGGACAAGGTCACCATGATCGCCCTCAAGCGGCCGGGACTGGGCACGCCGGAGGAAGCCATCACCGACTCGGCGGGGGCCGGCGCCATGGTGCGCTGTGCCCCGGCGGGGATGTTCCCGCAGGACGACCCGTTTCGTCTGGCCTCGGAGATCACCGGCATCACGCACGGCAATCCGCACGCGCTGGTGGCGGGCGGCTACATGGCGGTGATCATCTCGCAGCTCATGTACGGCACCACCATCCAGGTGGCGGTGGAGGCGGCCATCAGTCGCGGGCTCTATATCGCGGGGCAGCGTGAACCCACGCTGACCATTCGGGATGCCATGGAGCGCGCCAACCAGGTCCGCTTTGCCGGGATCGACCCCGGATGGTTCGAGCTCGAGCAGGTGGGGGATGGCAAGCTGGCCCACGATGCGCTGGCCGTGGCACTCTATTGTGCGCTCTGTCACCCCGAGCCCACGCAGGAGAGCTTCGAGAAGGCGGTCACGCTGGCGGTGAATCACTCCGGCAACAGCGTGGTCATTGGTGCGCTGACCGGGCAGATCCTGGGTACCATGCACGGCATGTCCGTCATTCCGCCGCGGTGGATCGAGCAGCTGGAGCTGCGTGACGTGATCGTGGCCATGGCGGAGGATCTTGCCACCGAGCATGTGCCCGGCCCGGAGTGGAAGCAGCGGTATCCACCGTTGTGACGGACGGGGGGTGGTGGGGTAAGGCAGGGCATGACTTCACTTGCTGCCTCCTCCGCCTCCGCCCCCGCCTCCGCCTCCACTGCGCCGCGCGGGCGAGCCCCGGTTCACCCCGCGGGGCACCGTGGCGCTGCTCGCCGTGGCGCTGCTCGCCGTGCGCGGTGGCAGCCACTTTGCCTTTGACCTGCTCAAGGCGGTGGATCAGGGGGCGCGAGGCAACGTGCTGCTGTCCCCGCTCAGCGTGTCGTTCGCGCTGGGGCTCACCATGGAGGGGTCGGCGGGCACGACCCAGGCGCAGATGCCGCAGGTGCTGGGATGGGGCGCCGCCCCGCGTGCGGAGATCAACGCGGCCTACCGCGACCTCATGACCCTGCTGCCGCAGCTCGACAGCGGCAACGTGACGGTGCAGATCGCCAACGGTATCTGGGTGCGGCGGCCCAATGTGCCGGACACCGGTTTCGTGAGTGACGCGCGTGTGTTTTTCGGCGCGCCGGTGCAGTCGCTGGCGACGCCGTCGCTCATGTACGACTCGGTGAACGCCTGGGGGGCGCGGGCCACGCGCAACATGATCCCGCGGGTTCTCGAGGGTACACCGAGCGACGATCTCATGATGGTTCTGGGAACACCGTGTACTTTGCCGGCACGTGGCGTGAGCGGTTCGATCCGGCCCGCACCGCCCCCCGCCCGTTCACCCTGGAGAACGGCACGGTCGTGCAGGTGCCCATGATGTCGCGGGTAGGGGGCGCGCCCACCGTGTACCTGGGCGGGGCGGATCGCCTGCCGCCGCTGGTGGCCACCGGGGAAACGCGCGGGGAGGTCGTGCTTCCCAAGTTCACGCTGACCGCCTCGCGGGCCCTGTCGCCCGCGCTGAGTGCGATGGGCATGAGCCGCGCGTTCAGCGATCAGGCCGAGTTTCCCCGCCTCTTTCCGTCGGTCGCGACCAAGATTGGGTTTGTCCAGCACGCGGTGGCGGTCACCGTGGAGGAACGGGGGACGCGTGCCGCCGCGGTGACGGCGGTCGGGATCGTGCCGGTCAGCATGCCTGCCGGGGTGGTCGTCAACCGCCCGTTCATCTTTCTCATTCGGGAGCGGTTGGCTGGCGCCATTCTCTTTGCCGGCGTCGCGCGCGACCCGCGGCCGCCACAATGACGAACGGTGACGCGCCGCTGATATGGTGGTGACGTGATGGCGACCGGGATTGGCGGCGGCGAACCCGACGCGCGTGGGGGGTGGTTGACAGCGGCCGGGGAACCTATGCATTTGCCGGGGTGGACAACGTTACGCACGGACTTGCAGGACTGCTCGTTGCCGACGCGGCGGTGCACTGGTTGGAGCGACGCGGGGTCACCGTCGCTCCTCGACAGCGGCGCACGCTGAGCGTGCTGGGCGTGGTCGCGGCCGAGTTTCCGGACAGCGACCTCATCTACTCCGGCCCGCTGCTGGACATGGGGCCGTTGGGGTATCTGCTGCACCATCGCGGGCACACGCACACGCTGGTGTGGGCCGTGGTGAGCGCCCTGCTGCTGTGGCTGGTGGCCAGGTGGTACGCGGGGCGTGATGGGGCGTTGGTGCCCGCACGGCTGCAACGTGTGCTGCTGCTGGTGGCGCTAACGGGAACGTGGTCGCACATCCTGCTCGACTGGACGAACAGCTACGGCGTGCACCCCTTCTGGCCGCTCAACGGCCGCTGGTACTACGGCGATGCGGTGTTCATCGTGGAGCCGTGGCTGTGGCTGGTGGCCATTCCGCCGCTCTACTGGAACCGTCCGGGTGCATTGGGCCGCTCGGTGCTGGTGTTCTGCTTCGTTGCCATTCTCGCGGCGGTGCTGCTGCTGGGGCAGGTGGCTGCCGAGGTGGTGGCTGTGCTGCTGGTGTTCGCGGTGCTGTGGCCGCTGGTGCAGTGGAGGCTGCGCGCGCCCACGCGCACATGGAGCGGCATGGGTACCTGGGCGTTGATCACGGTGGCGTTCTTTGCGGCGTCGCGCACCGCGGAGGCGAGTGTGCGCGAGGCGGTGGCCGCCAGTCGTGTCGGGAGCGGCGGCGAGGCGGTCGTGCTCGATGTGGTGCTCACGCCCGGCCCCGGTGACTGGGGGTGCTGGTCGGCACTGGTCATGAGCCGCAGCCCGGACGCGTACACCGTGAGTTCCGCCTTCGTCGCCCCATTCCCCGCGGCACGTTCGCTGGCGCGCTGCACCGCAGGCTCTCGTACCGGGCGCGTGGGCGGCGATGTACTGGCTGGCTTGCGTGCGCACCGGGCTCCGGTGTTTTCGCCGAGCGCCAAGGTTGCGTGGCGATCATCGTGGAGCACGCCGCTGCCGTCGCTGGCAGCGCTGGCGCGATCCCGGTGCGAGGTGGAGGCCGCCCTGTATTTCATGCGCGCGCCGGTCTGGCAATCGCTGGACAACGGGCGTCTGCTGCTGAGCGACGCCCGCTTTGGCGTAAGCGGCGGGGGGTTCAGCGAAATCGAGCTGCCACCCGCCGGTGCGTGCACTCTGCGCGCACCGTGGATTCCCGGTTGGGTGCCGCCGCGCGCGGAGTTGCTGCGCACGGAGTTGCTGCGCTAGGCTCGCCGCTCCGCGCAGGGCGCACGTTCAGGGCCGACAGGTGGGCGCGGGGCCGATCTGCTCGCCGGGGCGCATGGGGGTGACCGCGAGATACTGCACGCGGGCCGGGGTGGTGGGGGCCAGGGTGATGCGCACGCGGAGATTGCCGCTGGCGCACGCCAGCTTCCACTCGCCGCGCAACGCGTTCTCCACCCACATCTCGCTGTCGGGGCGGCAGTTGCCGCCGGCCGCACGGACCTGGCGCGCCAGCTCGGCCGCGCGACGCGATTGGCTTTCGTCGCGGTACAGGTTCATGGCCGCGATGCTGTCGGCCAGCGGCGCGCTCCAGCCGGCGGTGACGAGCCGCGTGACCTGCTCGCGCATGGTGGTGAGCACCGGTGCCGGCCGCACGGTGCGCGGCACGAGCCCTCCGCTGCGCTTGAGCGCCGCGAACGCCTCGTCGATGGGCGTGTTCCAGCCGGTGTAGGTGAGGTTGCCCAACGCGATGATGCCCACGCCGTACTCGGGGAGCCAGCGCATCTGCGAGCCGAAGCCGGGCAGGCCACCGCTGTGCGCCACGATGTGCGCGAACTCGCAGTTCTGCGACATGCGCAAGCCGTAGGCATAGCCGCCGGCGTTGAGCGACAGCGCGCCGCCGGGCGTACGGGCCGCCGTGGCGCCGGCGGAGCGCCAGAGCTGCTGCATCTCGCGCAGCGACGAGCGCTTGAGCACCGGCGATTCGGCACCATCGCGGGCCGGCCACGCACTCAGCATGAGCCCCACCCAGCGCGACAGATCGGCGCTGCTGGTGAGCATGCCGCCCATGGCACCGAAGGAGCCGTCGGGGAGCGGCGGCTCCTCGAGCCACTGGCCGTCCTGCAGGCGATACCCGTGCGCCAGCCGTGCGGCGGGCACCTCACGCGCTTCCATGGTGGTGCTGGTCATGCCGAGGGGATGCAGCACCCGGTCCGTGATGTACCGGGCGTAGGGCACGCCGCTCACGTTCACGACGATACGCCCGAGCATGGCGAAGCCGAAGTTGCTGTACTCGTAGGCAACGCCCGAGACATTCGCGAAGGGAATGCCAGCACGCATGAGGCGCGAGAGATCGGCCTCGGTCGCGTCGAGCTGCTGGTCACCCCAGGGGTTGTCCTCGGGGAAGCCGGCCGCGTGCGTGAGCAGGTGCCGGATGGTGATGCGGGGCGCGTCGCTGGTGGCGTAGCGCAGCGATCGCAGCTCCGGGACGTACTTCTCGGCCGGGTCGTCGAGCTGCAGGCGGCCCGCGTCGCGCAGCTGGAGAATGGCGAGCGCGGTGAAGCTCTTGGTCATGCTGGCAATGCGGAACACCGTGCTGGTGTCCACCCGCGCGCCACTGGGTACCTCGCGCAGCCCATGCGCCGCCACGTGCAGCAGTCGGCCATCGACGACGAGGCCATAGGCAATGCCGGGCGCGCGGGTGCGCTCCATGAACGTGCGCATGACGCTGTCGACCGCCGGGATGGCGCGCGTGAGTTTACCCACGCGATCGGGATCGTCGAAGGCGGGGGGCGGCGCAATGCTGGACTGCGCGCCGGCGGTGGCGGCGAGGCCGAGCAGGGCGGCGGTCAGCAGGGCGGAGGGCGACATGGCGGGGAAGCTTGGGCCTTAGGGGATGTGCGTGAGCTCGTCGAGGAGACGGGCGCCGAAGGCGGTGGATGGGGTGTGATAACCCGCCGCGGGCGGCGCCGCCAGCATGCGGCGCGCGCACTCCACGGCGGCGAGGGCGGTGAACCGGTAGCCTTCAGGGACCGTGGCGGTTTCTTCGACGGTGCGCCCGTCGGGGTGGGTGACCCGACCCCAGAGCTGCATGCGGGCGCTGGCGCGCACGTCCGCCGACGGTCCGCTCACCCGCGCGTCGATCTGCCGCTCGGCGAACCGGCGCACGGCGGGAAGGGCGAGCAGCGGCTGCAGCAGTGACATGAGCGGCAGCAGGCGCCGGGTGGCGGGCGGGAGCGCGAGGTACGTGTGCACGTTGGGGATCTTCGTGCTCCACTGCGCGGTGCTCACATCGCCCCACGGAATGGTGATGGCGGTGCGTGGCCGGTCGCGAAAGGGGATGCGTTGCGTGCGCCACGCGCGCGGCACGGTCACGATGCGGCCATCCTGCCGGATGGCGCCGTCTCTGCCGCCCAGAAGCATGGTTTTGAGGGTGCCCCGGCTGAAGCCGCCACCGCCCGCGAAGGCCAGCTCGAGCAAGGAGGCGCCCGGGAGCTGGGCGGCGAGGCGAGCGGCGAGGCAGTCGGTGGGGACCACATCGAACCCCACGCCCGGGAGGATGACCACGCCACGCTGCCGCGCCGCCGTGTGCTGGTGCCGGCAAGCCTCGAAGACGGTGATTTCGCCGGTGATGTCGAGGTAGTGCGCGCCCACTTCGAGGCAGGCCTGCACCATGGGGCCGCTGGTACGGAAGAAGGGCCCCGCACAGTGCAGCACCACGTGTACGCCAGCGAGGATGGCGCGCAGTTCGTCGCTGGGCGGCGGCGGAAGCGGGTCCGGCGGTGTGAGGCGCGGCAGATCGGGGGAGAGGTGGCGGGAGAGGGGCGCCACCCGCGCTTCCAGCTGATGGTGCGCCGCCAGGGCGCGCACGGCCTCGGCGTTGCGCCCTGCCACGATGGGGCGCAGCCCGCGCCGCACACACTCCTCGACAATCAGCTGGCCGGTGAATCCGTTGGCCCCGTAGATCAGCAGCATGCGGGGCAATATGCGACATTCCGCACACTCCGCACGATTCGGAGTGCGCGGCCGCGGCTCGCGCTGTTTCGTGTGGGGCATGCATCACGACGAACCATACCGATGAGCAAGCCCTTTTCTCCCGCGCTGGTGGCACGCATGCGGCAGCTGGCCGCGTTCATCGAGGCGCACGCCAGTGAACGGCTCCCGCTGGCGCGACTGGCCGGCGAAGTCCACATGAGTCCGCATCACCTGCAGCGAACCTTTCGCGCGGTGATGGGGGTCAGTCCTCATCAGTACCAGGCCGCGCGCCGGTTGTCGCAGTTCAAGGAGGCGCTGCGCACCGGGCAAGCCGTGCTGGCGGCGACGTATGCCGCCGGCTACGGCTCTTCGAGCCGCGTGTACGAGCAGGTGACCGGTGGTCTGGGCATGACCCCGTCGGCCTATCGGGCCGGCGGCGCCGGCGAGTCGATCGTGTACGCGGTGCGCGAGACGGGCTTCGGCGCGCTGCTCATGGCGGCCACGGCGCGTGGCGTGTGCCAGGTGGAGTTCGGCGACGATGGTGACGGATTGGTGGCGCGGCTGCACGACCACTATCCGCGCGCCACGATCGAGGCGGCGGTGGAGTCGGCGCGCGAACCGCTCGATGCGTGGATGGAGGCGCTGGCCGCGCACGTGGAGGGGGACGGCCCCTGTCCGCAGCTGCCGCTCGACGTGCGGGGCACGGCGTTTCAGATCAAGGTGTGGCGCTTCCTGTTGAGCGTCCCCGCCGGCTCGGTGGTGAGCTACGGCGAGGTGGCCGCGGGGATTGGCCACCCTGAGGCGGTGCGGGCGGTGGGGACGGCGTGCGGCGCGAACCGGCTGGCGGTGCTCATTCCCTGTCATCGTGCGCTCCGGGCCGACGGCAGTCTCGGGGGGTATCGCTGGGGGCTGAAGCGCAAGCGGGCGCTGCTCGACAGGGAGCGCGCGGCGGGCTAACCTTTGCTCATCATGACCAAAACAGCTCTTCTCGCTCTTATTGGGCTTGTTGCTGGCGCTATGATGCCGCATCAGGTTACCGCCCAGCCCTCGCTCGTGATGCTCGTGCGGCACGGCGAAAAGCAGCCGGCGCCGGCCGACGACCCCTCGTTGAGCGAGGCGGGGGTGGCCCGGGCGCAGGCGCTGGACAAGGCGCTCGCCCTCACGACCCCCGGCACGATCGTGGTGAGCCCGCGCAAGCGCACCGTGGAAACGGCGGCGGTGGTGCGACAGCGAGTTGGGGTGACCCCCACGGTGATTCCGCTGGATGCACAGCACGTGCAGCACGTGGCGGCGGCGGTGATGAAGGCCAGCGGGGTGGTGCTGGTGGTGGGACACTCCAACACCATTCCGGCGATCGTGAATGCGCTGGCCGGCACCACCCTGCCGGACCTCTGCGACGCGAGCTACGCGACCCTGTTCGTTGTGACGCCGGCGCGCGACGGTGGCAAGGCGCAGGTGGTGAAGTCGATGTACGGGACCCCCGACACGGTGGGTGCCGACCAGTGCGCGGGGATGGTGCCGAAGTAACCCCCTGCGACCGGATGGCCTTGGACCCATCCGGTCGCAGGGGCCGTACGCCAGGTGCTTAGCCCTGGCAGGGCGACGTGCCCATGATTTGCGCGATGTCGGCGGCCAGCTTCTGCTGCGCCGCCCGCACCCGCTCACGCGCCGGCGTCACCAGGTTGAGGATGTCGCGAACCTGTGTCTCGATGCTGCTGCTGGATTGTCCGCTACTGCGCAGCTTCGTGATGTTGGCCAGCGCCGACTCGATGGCGGCGAGATCGGCGGCATTCGCGCTCGCGAACGCCCGTTCCAATGCAGCGATCTGCTCCGCTTGCGCCTGCGAGAGCGCGGGGGTCGTCTGGCATGTCTGCAGCCACTGGCGCTGCGCCGGCGTGAGAAGGGCGTCGATGTTCTTGAGCAGTGCCGCGTCCGCCGTCTCCAGACGCTTCTGCACTGCGGTGCCCGTGGCGACGATCGAATCGATGGTCGCCGCGGACGCGCCGGCCACCCGCGCGGCCCGCGCCTGTGCAAGAATCGCGTTGTACGCCGCCACGTCCGCTGCCGTCTGCTGGGCGTGTGCGGCGCGAAGGGCGTTGAGCTGCTGCTGTTGCGCCGGGGTCAGCGCCAGCGACGCCGGGAGCCCCAGGCCGGGTTCGTCACTGCTGATTGGCGTGCGCGGTGTGGATGTGCTGCCATCACGCTGCGTCGCCGACGCCGTGAGGTTGATGATGCTGTCGTTGGCGGCCACCTGCCCCGCGAGCCCGCTGCGCGTGCCGGTGGAGGCGGACGGTGACACCGGGCTTGTCTCGCTGCAGGCCGTGACCAGCGAGAGCACAAGCACCGGCATCCAGCCCGTGGTGGCGACCGTCGACCGGCCGCGCATCGGAAACATGAACATGAACCACTCCGGAAAGTTGAGGAGGTGAGCAGCACCGTCGGCTGTGCCAGCACGCCAGCGCTGACGATGCCTACCACACACCCGGAGGGCGTCTCCCCCTGACATCACGGCTGCCATGCCTGCAACCGCTGGCGTAGCGCGCGTAACGCGCGGCTCATCTGGGTTTCCACCGTCTTGACGGAGATGTCCCGGAGGGTTGCGATTTCGGAGTACGAGAGACCGCGCTCACGGCTCAGGAGGAAGACGTCGCGCGCGCCCGGCGCGAGGGTGGCGATGGCGTCGTCCAACGCCCGGCGCAGGTCGGTCGCCATGATCGTCTGATCTGCGCTGGATGCCGGTGCGGCGACGTTCATCGTTGCCTCGGGATCGGCCGCCATTGTGCGGTCACGTCGGCGTTGATTGCGCAGATGGTTGAGTGCCCGGTTCCGACATGCCTGGAACAGATACGCGGCCAGGCCTTCCGGCACACCCAGGGAATCGCGCCGCCGCCAGGTGGCCAGGAGTGCGTCCTGGACGATGTCCTCGGCCGCCGCCTTGTCGCGCACGATCATGTACGCGGCCGCCGCGAGCCGCGAGTGCAGGGCCCGCACCGTCGCGTCGAAGGTCTCGGCGTCTGTCACGTCAACGGTTCGAGATCGGCTGGGCGTTGGCTGGTCAGGGCGGCCCATGCCGGTGACGACGCGTTGTCAGGGTAGGACGACGTCCGTGTGTCCTTGTAGAGTGAAGCGATCGCATGCCCAGACAAGACACCCATGGCCGACGCTACCCTGACGCCGTTCACCGACCGACACTCGTAATTGGTCCACTCCATGTCCGATTCCGACGATTTACTCTGGCTGCAGGCCACCCGATTGGTGACCGGCGGCCTGGCTCCCGAGGAGGCGGCCCGCGTGCGGGCATGGATATGCGCCACGGAGGCGGGCCAGGTGATCCTTCGCCAGGCCGAAGCGACGTGGGACAGTGCTGCCGCGCTCGCGACCGTGCCGCCAGTGGCGTGGGACACGGCGGGTGCGATGCGACGCTTCGAGGAGGCGCGGGCGTTCGAGGTTCGCTCGCGTGCCGCGCCGGTGCCGCTGACGGCCACGCGCGTGTCCCGGAGTCGCGCCGCGTCGCTGTGGCAAGCCTGGCGGAGGCCGTTGGCTACGGCGGCCACGCTGACGGTCTTCGTCCTTGGCGGCACGTCTTGGTTACGGCGTTCTTCGACTGCGGCGACCGGCACCACGGCGTCTGACGCCCTTGCCGCCACGGCCGCGACCACCCCGCGCGTGGTCATGCTTGCTGATCGATCTCAGGTGACGCTCGCCCCCGGCAGCACGGTGCGCGCCGCTCCGGGATTCGGGACGACGCATCGACAACTCGCCCTCGAAGGCGAGGCGTCGTTTCGCGTTGCGCCAGGGACGCTGCCCTTTCAGGTGCGAACGCGAGGCGTCGTCGTGGAGGACGTGAGTACCGCGTTCGTGGTGCGCGGGCAGGAAGCGGATGCACTGGTCGCGGTGGTGGAGGGTGCGGTGGTCGTGGGTGCACGTCGGGATACGCTCCGCGCGGGGAACGGCGGCGTGGTGGGCGGCGCAGGGCTGCTCGCGCCACTGCCCCCCTCGCTGTTCCGCAGTGTGACCGAGGGCCCGCGTGGCGTGCTGGTCTTCGCGGATGAGCCACTCGCCGAGGTGGCGCAGCGTGTGAGCCGGTGGACGGGGTACACGCTCGAGGTGGACCGCGACCTGGGAGCGCACCGGATCACCGCCACCTTTGCGGGCGAATCACCCCAAACCATCATTGACGTGCTGGCGACCATCGTGGGTGCCTCGGTCGACTCGACCAGCAGCGGTTGGAGGCTGCGACGCGCCCTTCGATGAACGTACGCGCGTCGCTGGCGCCAGCACTGTGGGCCGCGAGCGCCCTGCTGGCCGTACCGGGTGCTCGAGCCCTGGCCATGCCCGCGGCGGGCGATTCGCTGCGGGCGCCGTTGTGTGTTGCGGGTGAATGGCCCGCGCGCGCCGGTGGCTGGCGGCTACGTCCTCGACCGCTGCCAGAGGCGCTGCAGATCATTGCGACCCGCGCCGGCTGGCGGTTGTCGTACAGCAGCGCGCACGTGCCGCCGGTACTGGTGTCGGTGTGGTGTGACCCCTTCGACGGCCTGGCGGCGGTACGTGCGGTCCTGCGCGGAACCGGTCTGCGTCCGCTGCTGCGTGACGGTCTGCTCATGGTGGCGCCGTCGCCCGAGGCCCCCGATGAGGGAGCGCGGGTCGCAGCGCTACAACAGCTGCCCCTGCAGCGGGTCGAAGGGTTGCGGCCGACGCCGGCGCTCCCGTTTGTCGGCGTCTCCGCCGGTGACGGCGGCGGGCGTGTGGTGCTCAATGCCGACAGTCTCCTGGCGCAGGGCACCCTGACCCTGGGCGACGCGCTGCGTGGTCAACTCCCCGGTCTCGCGGGGTGGGATCGCGGGGCAGGGGCGCTCCGGGTGGCGAGTGTACGCGGACGTGGTGCCGATGGCGGCGCCGGGGTCAAGATCTTCGTGGACGGGGTCGAAGCCGCCGATCCATCGGCCGTGCTCGTGGGGGACCTGCGCAGCATTGCCGAGGTGGAGTGGCTGCCGGGCGCAACCGGCGCCGCGGCATACGGGACCGATGCGCTCGATGGCGTGTTGGCCATCCGGACGCGGGCCGTTGCCGCAGCCGATGACGCGCCCTCGGCTACGCCGCTGTCGATGCGTACGAGTGCGGCGACCGCACCCCTGCAGCGTGGATCGCTCTGGTCAGTGGACGGCGCGGCTACCGGGCGCTGGCAGCGCGGATGGGGCAGCAGAAGCGCCGGGGAAGGCCCACTGGCGCCCCCGTGGCGCCTGGCGACGGGGGTCACCACGTCGGTGCAAGGGCAAGAGGTGCCGGTGGGGCGAGCGCGCAACACGGTTGCCAGCGGCGCGTGGTCGACGAGTCTTCATGCCCCCGCGTGGCGTGGGGCCCTTACCGTTCGGGGGGCAACCGGGCGTCAGATTCAGGTATTCGCTCCCGCATCGCTCCCCAATGCGGCGACCGCTGGCCGCGTCGCGCCGCCCAACGAGGCGACGCTGGACGAGGAGCTGGTGCGTGAGGCGCATGCCGGTGTGTCGGTGGGGTGGGGATCGCCTCGCGCTGCCCAAGCGCTGCAGGCGGCCGTGGCCTATTCCGATCGCGAAGCGGGTGCGGAGGCGCGGCGACGTTCGCTGCTCGACAGTGTGCGGGTGGCGTGGCGTGGCCCTGTCCGTCGGTGGACGGCGCGCTATCGCGGCGAGCTCCCGCTGTGGGGCGAGGGATTGGCGATGACGGTGTTGGGCGATGCCGCGCGACTGGTGCGTACGGCGCCGGACAGCAACGGGGCCTTGAACTCCCTCGGCGACAGCTCCGTGACCCAGTCACTGGTGGGTGGCACGGCCATGCTCCGCGGGCGCTTGGCGAGCGCCACCTGGTCGCTCGGCATGCGGGGCGAGTGGAACGATGCCTTCGGGCAGGCTCGCCGGTGGCTCTGGCTGCCGTCCCTGGGGATGCAGTGGGCCCTGCCCACCGTCGGGCACTTTGCCTCCCGCGTGCGGTTCGCCCATGGCCGCAGTGCCCGCGCGCCCACGCCGAGCATGAGCGCCGCGCGAAGCACGTCGCGATTCGTGCAAATTGCCAACCCGTTGTTGGAGGGGGAGCGTCAACAGGCGACCGAGCTGGGGATCACGGGGGCCGTCGGCACCGCGGCGTCGGTGGAGGTTACCGCCTTCCGACAACGCACGGATGGGTTCACGCAGCGCATCGCGACGGGCGTCATCGACTCGACGGGGGTGGAGCGGCGGCGGGAGCTGCAGTACCGCACCATCGGCACCGTGGATGCGCATGGCCTGGAGCTGAGCGCGACGCTGCGTACCTCGTGGGGTCGGTGGCATGCCAACAGCAGCGTGGTTCACTCGCGCATTGCGAGTCTGGACACGGGCTACGTCGGCGTTCTGTCCGTTGGTGGGCGTCCACTGGAAGCCCCGCAATTCACCGCCGCGCTCGCGTGGACGATGCCCATCGCCGGTGGCGCGCTCACCGCGGGGGGCAGCATCATCGGTCCCTGGCGGAGCGCCATCGGGGGCTGTGTGGTGGAGCGTGATGTCGGCTGTCTTGCCACTACCCCCATCACCATCCCCTCGTCGGCTCGCTGGCACGTGGGGTACGAGGGGCCCACGGTCGCGGGCTGGCGCTGGCGCGTGCGGGCGGAGAACCTCACCAACAATCAGCGTGTGGACGGCAGCGCGCTGCTGATCGGTCCGGGCCGGGCGATTTCCGTGGAACTCGGGCGCTGGTAGCGACGTGAGACCAGCCGTCGCGGACCGTGGAGCAGACGATCACCCGGGAGGCAACCGCGACGGTCTCTTTCCGTAGTAGATTGACGGATGCTTTCCCTCGGTATCGTCACCATCAGTGACCGCGCCTCCACGGGCGTATACGATGATCGCTCCGGCCCCGCCATCCGGGACGTGTTCGCGCGGTGGGTGGCCACGCCGGTTCACGAGGTGTACAAGCTGGTGCCCGACGACCAGGCGGTCATCGAGGCGACGCTGCGCGAGCTGGCCGACGAGACGCGGTGCCATCTCGTCGTAACCACCGGCGGCACCGGGCCGGCGCCGCGCGATGTGACCCCCGAGGCCACGCTGGCCGTGTGTGAGCGGGTGCTGCCGGGGTTTGGCGAGCAGATGCGCGCCGAAAGCCTCAAGTCGGTGCCCACCGCCATTCTGTCGCGGCAGCTGGCGGGCACCCGCGGTGGCTCCCTCATCATCAACCTGCCGGGGAAGCCGGCGGCGATCGAGGAGTGCCTGCGCGCCGTCTGGGGCGCCATCCCGTACTGCATCGAACTGTTGGGCGGACCGCGGCTGGCGTTCACCGCCGAGGCGCCGCGCCATCATCGTCCGTCCTGATGTCACGCCCCGCCATTCTTCTGCCCTCGTTGACATGAGTCTCGCCCCGGAACTCCTTCGCATTCTCGTGTGCCCCAAGAGCAAGGCCCCGCTGGAGTACCACGCCGGCCCGCCGGAGGTGCTGGTGTGTCGTGAGAGCAAGCTGGTGTACACGGTGCAGGACGGCATTCCGGTGATGCTCATTGAGGAGGCGAAGCCGCTCGACGAGGCGGTGTATCCGCCGGCACCGTTGACCCCGTGAGTGACCAGGGGGCGGTGAGCGCCAACGACCGGGCGTGGCAGGGCGCCACGCAGGTGGTGCGCGCCGGGTTGCCGCCCAAGGCGGCGGGCACGCCGTACCTGCCGGGGCCGGTGTTCGCGGCGCCCTATCACGCGCCCGGTGACCCGGCGCAGTCGCCGTACACCTACGGCCGCTTTCACAACCCATCGTGGACGCATTACGAGGCGGCGTTGGCCGCGCTCGAGGGCGGGCCGTGCCTGCTCTTTCCCAGCGGCATGGCGGCCACGGCAGCGGTGCTGGCCACGATGGTCCCGCCCGGCGGCACGCTGCTCATGCCGCAGGAGTGCTACTACACCACGCGCGTGATTGCGTCGCAGCCGTTCGACGGCGCGTGGTTCGCGTCGCAGGGGATACGCGTGATCATGGCGCCCACGGCGGGTGATGGGCTGCAGCGCGCCCTCGACGAGGCGGGGCCCGGTGGCGTCTCGCTGCTGTGGCTCGAGTCGCCCACCAACCCGGGGCTCGACGTGTGCGACATTGCCGCCCTCGCGGCGCGCGCCCACGCGCTGGGCGCGCTCGTGGCCGTGGACAACACCACCGCCACGCCGCTGCTGCAGCAGCCGCTCGCGTTGGGGGCCGACTTCTGCGTGGTGTCCGACACCAAGGCCATGACGGGCCACGCCGATCTGGTGCTGGGGCATGTGGCGGCGCGCGATGCGCAGCACGTGGAGACACTGCGGCTCTGGCGCACACGCATGGGGGTGATTCCCGGTCCCATGGAAGCCTGGCTGGCACACCGGTCGCTGGGCACGCTGCACGTGCGTCTCATGCAGCAGTGCCGATCGGCCTTGCAGGTGGCGCAGTTCCTGGCGGCGCACGACCGCGTGCGGGGGGTGCGCTATCCCGGACTGCCGCACGATCCATCACACGCCATTGCCGCAATGCAGATGGCCGCTTTCGGCTGCGTCGTGAGCTTCGAGCTGGAGAGTGCCGAGGCGGCGGCGCGCTTCTTCGCGCAGTCGCAGCTGGTGTACGAGGCCACGAGCTTCGGCGGGCTGCACACGAGCGCCGAACGCCGCGCGCGCTGGGGCGGCGATGTGGTGTCGGAAGGGTTCGTGCGCATGAGCGTTGGGCTGGAAGACGTGCAGGACCTGCTCGCCGATCTGGCCGCGGCGCTTCGTTGATCACCTCCTGAGTCGACCATGGATCGTCGCCACTTCCTGAACACCGCCGGTGCGGTTGCCGCCGGGGCCGCGCTGGTTCCGCATGTCGCCCACGCGGCGGAGCCTGCCGACGTCACTGCCCCCACCGAGCCTGCCGCGCAGCCGCCGGCCTTCGCCTTCGAGGAGGCCACGGCCGCCGGGCTGCTGGCGCGCATGCAGGCGGGCACGCTCACGTCGAGCGCGCTCACGGCCGCATATCTCGCGCGCATTGCGGCCATCGATGCGGCAGGACCGCGGCTGCGCAGTGTGATCGAGGTGAACCCCGACGCCATGGCCCTGGCGCGCGAGCGCGACGCCGAGCGCCGGGCGGGGCGTGTACGTGGCCCGCTGCATGGGCTGCCGGTGCTGGTAAAGGACAACCTCGACACCGCCGACCGCATGCAGACCACGGCCGGCTCGCTGGCCCTGGTGGGCAAGCCGGCGCCACGGGACGCCACGGTGGTGGCGAAGCTGCGTGAGGCAGGCGCCGTGCTGCTGGGGAAGACCAACCTCAGCGAGTGGGCCAACTTCCGCAGCACGCGCTCCACCAGCGGCTGGAGTGGACGCGGCGGACAGACGCGGCACCCGTACGTGCTCGATCGCAATCCGTGCGGATCGAGCAGCGGCACGGGCACCGCCATTGCGGCCAACCTTGCCGTGGTGGGGATCGGCACCGAGACCGATGGTTCCATCATCTGCCCGAGCGCCATCTGCGGCCTGGTGGGGCTCAAGCCCACCGTGGGGCTCGTGAGCCGGGCCGGGATCATCCCCATTTCGGCATCACAGGATACCGCCGGTCCCATGACGCGCACGGTGGCCGACGCGGCGCTGGTGCTGCAGGTCATTCGCGGGGCCGATGCGCGCGATGCAGCCACCGCGGACGCGGCGCGTCACACCGACGACTACCTGGCCGCGCTCGACCCGAATGCGCTGAACGGGGCACGCATTGGCGTGGCGCGCAACATGGCCGGCTTCCATCCGGCAGCCGACGCCGCCTTCGATCGCGCCCTGGCCGTGATGCGGAAGGCTGGTGCCACCCTCATCGATCCGTGCAACGTGCCCACGGTGGGCAAGTACGACGCCGCGGAACTCGAGGTGCTGCTGTACGAGTTCAAGAACGGCCTCACGGCGTATCTCGCCTCGCGGGGCGATACGGTGGCGCACCACACGCTCGCGGAGCTCATGGCGTACAACACGGCGAACGCCGGCACCGAGCTGCCGTGGTTCGGGCAGGAGCTGTTCGAGCAGGCCGCGGCCAAGGGTCCGTTGACCGACACGGCGTATCAGGAGGCGCTCGCCACCTGCCGGCGTCTGTCGCGTGACGAAGGGCTCGACGCACTCTTCCGCGAGCATCGGCTCACGGCCGTGGTGGCGCCCTCCAACGGGCCGTCGTGGCCCACCGACTGGATCAACGGCGACCGCTACAGCGGCGGGAATTCGAGTGTCGCTGCCGTGGCCGGCTATCCGTCCCTCACCGTGCCCATGGGCTACGTGCAGGAGCTGCCGCTCGGCGTGTCGTTCATCGGCCCGGCGTTCAGCGAGAAGTCGCTGCTGGCGCTGGGGTACGCCTTCGAGCAGCAGACGCGCGTGCGGCGTCCCCCGCGCTTCCGCCCGACGATTGCCGGCTGACCTGCTGACGACCTGCTGCTGACCTGCTCCCCTGCTGATGACCGACGAACGCACCGCCTCACCTTCTCCCTCGCGCACGGCACCGAGTGGCCCGCCCCCCGCCGCGATCGGCAGCCTGCTGCTGGCCGTCGTCGTGGGCGCAGGGGCCTGGTACTGGTTCGGCCGCGCCGCCGACGCCGGTGTGCGCCGTCTCGAACGGCTCGATACCATGCGCGCCTATTGCGAGCGATTCTATGCGCAGGCCCGCGACAAGAACGACACGATGCGTGTGGATCGCGCCGCCGTGCCCGATACCGTCGATGCGGGATCGAAGGACGCCTTCGATCGGTGCGGGGATTTCCGCGGACCCAGCGTCCCCAACGCGCTGCCCAATCCGCGCGAGATGAATGGCCAGGAGATGCCTCGCGGACTGCGGTGAACCGCCACCCGTCATGAAGAAAATTCTCCTTGGCCTCATCGTGCTGCTGGTCACCGCCGTGGTGGCTTTCTTCACCATCGTCCCGGTGGTGGTGGATGGTCGCATGAACAGCGTGGTGAGCCCCACCATTCCCGACGTCTCCCCGCGCGCATCGGCGCTGCATCGCACGCTGTTCGTGGCCGACCTGCACGCCGATGAGCTGCTCTGGGGGCGCGACCTGCTGGAGCGCGTGGACCGCGGGCATGTGGATTTGCCGCGGCTGCAGGAGGGGAAGGTGGCGCTGCAGGTGTTCAGCGTGGTCACCAAGACGCCGCGCGACATGAACTACGGGCGCAACACCGGCGAAACCGACAACATCGCGCTGCTCGCGCTGGCGCAGCGGTGGCCCAGTGAAACGCGACGCAGCCTGCGGGCGCGCGCCACGTATCAGGCTGAGCGGTTGCAGGATGCCGTGCTGCGCGCCGGGGGGGCGATCACGCTCATCACGTCGCGTGATTCGCTCGAGGCGTTTGTGGAGCGGCGCGGTGGCGACCCCATGCAGGTGGGTGCGCTGCTGGCCATCGAGGGGCTGCACGCGCTCGACGGCGAGCTCGCGAGCGTGGACGTGCTCTTCGCCCACGGCTATCGCATGATGGGGCTGACGCACTTCTTCGACAACGAGGTGGCGGCCAGTGCGCACGGCGTGTCGCAGGGCGGGCTCACGCCCTTCGGCCGGCAGGTGGTGCAGCGCATGGAGCAGCTCGGCATCATCGTGGACCTGGCGCACGCCTCGCCGCGCACGGTGCAGGAGGTGCTGGCTGTGGCGACGCGTCCCGTGGTGGTGTCGCATACGGGGGTGGCGGCGGTGTGTCCGGGCTCGCGCAACCTCACCGACGCGCAGCTGCGGGCGATTGCCGCCAACGGGGGCCTCATCGGTATCGGCTACTGGGACGGCGCGGTGTGCGCGCCCACCATCGAGAACATCGTGAAGGCCATTCAGCACGCCGTGAGCGTCATGGGTGTGCGGCACGTGGCGCTGGGGTCCGACTTCGACGGGGCCACGAAGACGCCGTGGGACACGCGCGGCGTCGTCGTGATTACCGATGCCTTGCTCAAGGCCGGCATGCGTGAGGACGAGGTGGCGCGCGTGATGGGAGGCAACACGCGGGACTTTCTCTGGCGGCTGCTGCCGGAAGCGCAGGCGCACGGGCGCTGACGCCTTCGGGGGAGGAGCTACGCGTGGGCAACAACGGAGGACCGGCGTGTTGGCAACAACGGAGGACCGGGGACGCGTTGGCACGGACGCGTTGGCAGGAACGCGTTGGCGGAGACGCGTTGGCACCGACGCGGAGCAACGCGGGCAATAACGCGCGGAGCAACGCGGGCAATAACGCGAGAAGCAACGCGTTGCCCCCACGCGGCAACCACGGTCGACCGCTCCGCGCAATTACCCGCGTCGGTGCCCGCGTCGGTGCCCGCGTCGGTGCCCGCGTCGGTGCCCGCGTCGGTGCCAACGCGTTCCTGCCAACGCGTAAGTGCCAACGCGTCCGTGCCAACGCGTCCTCGATCGCGCGTAGTTGCTGTCCGTCGTTTCCGCCCGCCACTCCGTGTGTCGGTCCGGACCGCCCGCGTCCCGCGCCCGCGGCGCCGACAGGCAACAAATCCCCCCGTTCCGGTGTTCTTCGGGTATGCCTCAGTTTGTTGCCATTGTGCCCGTGCTGCGAGTGTCCGATGTGGAGCGCAGCATTGCCTGGTATACGGCGAACCTCGGGTTCGCGCCGGAGCCGTCGCCGAGTGCGCCGCCGTTCGAGTCGTGCATCCTGCGTCGGGATGCCACCGAACTGATGCTGCGCCGCGCCGTGGCGCCGCTCACCAAAACGCGGGGCTCCTACGAGTGGGATGTGTACATCCGGCTATCAGGCGATGAACTCACCAGCCTGCTCGATCATGCGCGCCGGCGTACACCGCTGGTGCGCGGTCCCGAGGTCATGCTCAGCGGCACCGTGGAGTTCGAGCTGGAAGACCCCGACGGCTACCGTGTGTGTGTGGCCGAGGCGCTCCGCGATACCCGCGGATTTCCGCGCGCGGTGGGCTGACGCAGGCACAACAGCAGCAGCGGGGCGCGCGCACCGTCAGGCGTCGGAGAGCAGGTCGATCGTGGCCGCCGTGAGGTAGCGCAGCCCCATATCGAGGGCGCGTTCGTCCACGTCGAACCGCGGATGGTGGTGCGGGTGCACGATGCCCGTCTCCACGTTGCCGGCGCCCACGAAGGCAAAGACGCCGGGCGCGCGCTGCTGATAGGCGGAGAAATCCTCGCCGCCCATGGTGGGGCGCAGGTCGACGAGCGTGTCTGCCCCGAACGTGCGTGCCACCACCTGGTGCAGTCGCTCGGCCAGGGCGCGGTCGTTCACGACGGGGCGATAGCCGCGCTCGTAGTGAAAGGCGACCGTGGCCCCGAACGCTTCGGCAATGCCGCGAATGACGCGCTCCATGGTGGCCGGCACGCTGTCGCGCAGCGTGGGTTCGAAGGTGCGCACCGTACCGGCGAGGTAGGCGCTGTTGGGGATCACATTGAACGCGCTACCGGCGATGAACTGCGTGACCGAGAGCACCATCGGGTCGAGCGGGTCCACGGTGCGCGTGACGACCTGCTGCAGCGCCGTGACCACCTGGGCGCCAATGGCAATGGGATCGACACACTCGTGGGGAATGGCGGCATGCCCGCCCTTCCCGGTGATGGTGCACTGGAAGTTGTCGGGGGCCGCCATGGCGGGGCCGGCCAGAATGCCAATGCGGCCCACGGGCATGGGGGCCCAGAGGTGCAGGCCGATGACCTGACGCACCCCGTCCATCACGCCCAGCTGCACCAGCGATTCGGCGCCGCCGGGAGACAGCTCTTCGGCGTGCTGAAAGATGAAGCGCACCGTGCCGGGCAGTTGCGCCACGTGCTGCGCGAGCAGCGTGGCCAGCCCCAGCGCGATGGCGGTATGCCCGTCGTGGCCGCAGGCGTGCATGGCGCCGGCGCGGGTGCTGCGATAGGCGTGCTCGTTCTCCTCGTGAATGGGGAGGGCATCGATATCGGCGCGCACGGCAATGGTGGGCCCCGGCCGCGCGCCGCGCAGCTCGGCCACGACGCTCGTGGGGGTGGGACGGGTGATGACAAGCCCCGGCACGTGGGCGAGCGTGTCGGCAATGAAGCGACTGGTGTCGACCTCGTGGAAGGCCACTTCCGGGTGCTGGTGGAGGTGGCGGCGCCAGCGCACCACCTGCGGGGCCATGGCGGCGGCGGCGTCGAGCCACGGGGCCGCCGTGCGAAGATCGGGGAGTTCCTGCAGACTGGTCATGCCGAACCCGGAAGAGTCGGTGTTCGAGGGCACGGGTGTAACCGGACCCGCGCTGATCACGTAGGTTGCAGTATGTCTTGGATTCAACCTCCCGCGCCACCCGCACCCCCGGAGGCGCCCGGCGCGCCAGCCGGGGCGCAGCCGGTGGCCATCGATGTCGGCACTGGCGAAGCCATTACCGTGGCGCAGCCGCGCACGGCCGCCGAGGTGGAAGCGCTGCGCGCCAAGCGCTCGGAGCTGTCGCGCCAGATCGAAAGCGCGGTGAACCGCCGCAAGGGGGTGGAGCGCGACCTGCTCAAAGCCAACGAAACGACCCGGCCGGGGCTCGAGGCGCGGCTCAAGGTGCTCGATGCGCGCATCGTGCAGATCGAGCAGGAGATCGCCGCCAACGGGCGGGCGCTGGCCGCGGCGCCGTTGGCGCTGGCGGCGGCCGAGGCAGCGGAAGCGCCGGTGCGCTACGGTCCGTTCACGGCGAGCCAGCTGACCGGCATTTCCATCGTGGGCACGCTCACGGTGCTCATGCCGCTGGCCATTGCTGCGGCGCGCGCCATGCTCATTCGCGCGCGTCAGCCCAAGCTCACGCCGGAGATCCTCGAGGCCACGCGCCGCATGGAGCGCATGGAGCAGGCCATCGACACGGTGGCCGTGGAGGTGGAGCGCATCAGCGAAGGGCAGCGTTTCGTGACGCAGCTGATGGCGGCCAAGCAGAAGGACGAGGCTCGGCTGGGCCGCGGCGAGGGCTAGCGGGCTCTCAGACGAGATGCTCCGTGCTGGACAGCCCCAGCGCCTGCATGCGCGCGTCCACCTTGCCGGCGGTGGCGGCGTGGATTGCCTCGATGGGGATCTTGGGGGTGCGATCGGCGAAGAGCAGGCCGTTGGCTTCCTGGTACGTGTCGGCGAATTGCGTGTAGCAGAAGCCGGCGAGCAGTGGCAGGCGGTGCAGCGTGCCGATGAGCGCGTCGTAGCGCTCGGCAAACTCGGGGGCGCTGATGGAGCGTGAGTAGCCCCACGTGTACCGCTCGTCGGAGGCGAACGCAATGCCGCCGCACTCGGTCACCATGAGCGGCTGCCCGCGGTGTTCGTATCCCTCGAGGGTGAGCAGGCGGCCGGCCGGCCCCACCTGCTGCAGCAGCTGCGGCACCACAGCATCTCGTTGCGAAAGTCGTCGATGCCCGGGTCGCTGAGGGCACTGCGGCGGTGCACCTCGCCGGCGATGACCGTGTAGGTGTCATCGGCGAGCACCTTGTCCTCGATGCTCAGCTTCACGTTGAGCCGCAGCCCATCGCGCCGGGTGCCGTGACACCAGGCCTCGACGCCGATTTCGTAGCGCTCGAGGTTGCTGGTCCAGCGCACGTTGCCGATCCAGGTACCGGGGACGCACTCCAGCCACACGGTCTGCCAGATGCCGGTGGTGCGTGGATACCAGATGCTGTGCGGTTCCTTCTGCCAGTCCTGCGTGCCACGCGGCTTGGCGAGGTCGTGCGGATCGTCTTCGCAGCGCACGACCACGATGGCGCGCTCGTCGCTGTGCACGAACCAGGTGATGTCGATGGTGACGGGGGTGTAGCCGCCCTCGTGGAATCCGGCGGGGTGGCCGTTCACCCACACCACGGCGCTGTAGTCCACCGCCCCGAAGTGCAGAAGGAGGCGCTGGCCCTCCTGCAGCACGGGAACGTCGACGGTGCGGCGATACCAGCAGGAGCGGAAGAAGTCGGTGTGGCTGACGCCGCTGGCGGCGGTTTCGGGGGCGAAGGGCACCACGATGGTCTCGGTCCAGCGGACATGGCTGGGGATGGACCATTCCGCGTCGGGGTCCACGGCGAAGTCCCACGGCCCGTCGAGCGAGACCCACCCCTCGCGTTCGAGTTCGGGGCGCGGGTAGCCGCGGGAGAGCGGGTCGTTGGGATCGAGCGTCACGGCACCGTTGGGCAGAGGGTTCACTGCGCGACAGTGCAGGGATAGTGCCGTGGGGTGAGGGGAAAGACTGACGACCGAAAACCGTTACTGCGAACGGCGAACTCCCTGCCGTTCGCGGGGCGTTCGCAGTGTGTAGTGCGAATTGTCAGTCGTCAGTCCGTCCTACGCCGGTAGATCGTCTGCCGTGCGATCGCCGAGGAGCCGCGGCGTGCCCAGCCATGGCGCGGAGGCGGGGCGGAGTGGCGGTGCGGCGCAGGCGGACGTAGTTGAGGCGGAAGAGCGCGACGAGCGCGGGACTGTCGTGCTCGCTGCGCACCCGGAATCGAAACTCGATGCCGCCGAACCGGAGCGGGAATGGCACCAGGAGGGGTGTAACGACCCGACCACGGTATTCGACCATGGACCTAAGGCTGGGCATGGGGCGCGCCGGAAAGACCACACCTTCGTGTTCTACCACGGCGTCGCATGTCGCGACCGCGAGGCTCCAGCGATCGCTGCGTCACGGTAGAGGGGATCGTCGACGTCATCCAGTATCTGCATGCACTGCGAGGCCGTCTATCGGCGCCCACGCGATCCCCCTTTGCGGCGCATCTCCGTCACGACGGCTGATGACGTCTGGGCATGGTGCCCTGCGATCTGGCGACGGCGATCGCCAGCCTCGTTCCGGCGTCGCTTCGCGGAGATGCTCCTCCCTACGGCGACACTGCCCACCGATCAGCTATTCCGTCGCGTGCTGGGACGTGCTGAGGCGCTCATCACGGATTCGCGCCATCAGCCCGCATATCGTATGAATACCGCCAGCGGCCTCCTGTCGCCGGAGGGCATCGTGTGCCTCCGGTGGCAGGTGCGTCCAGCAATCGACGGCCTCGAGAACAACCTGGGCCGTAGTCTGATTTGCCAATTGCTGGATGCCTTCGATGCGTCCAGATAACTCCACGCTTGGCTGCGCGGAAATCGTCTTGCCAATCGCGCGGGGTATGCTTCGCGTTCGGCTGAGAGGCGTCATGGACGCCCTGCCCCGTTCGACGAGCGTCCCAGTGCCGCCGTGATCTCAGTCGACAGCTTGTCCGAGATCTCCTCGAGCATCTCGCGCTTCCACTGCTCGGCATCAACGTCATCCTGCAGCGCTTCCTCCGACTGACGCTGAGCCGTGCCCTTGCCCGCGGCGAGTACCTGTCGGGATGCGACGTGAACGACCTTGTAATCCACCTCAGCCGCACCCGAGTACTGCACGATCTGCCGATCCGTCGTTCGCATCCGGCGTGCCTGCCGCTTCACGGTCAATGCCGCGACGCTGAGTTGCACCACAAAGTCGGCAATTCTAGCCTGATTGCGCTTGAGCGCTTCCGTCGCTGCCACGTTGTCGGATGACGCAAAGTCCATCTCCGCCACGACGTCCGAGTTGGACGATCGGTCCAGAACGGCGAACTCTCCCGACGTCACGATGGTCGAGGCAATTCGATCCCGCAGTGCACCAGCCTCGGGGCCCGTCGCGTCGACACCGCGCGGCGTACCAACAACGACCGTCGGCTTCGACACCGTTGGCGGTACATACTTGGCGATCTTGGCGGAGATCCGGACCTCCCAGGCTCCACGATTCTCCACGCCCTGCTCGACCACGATGCTCGTGACCATGCCGGCCGTGGACTCCATGAGCCTGCGCCCACCCTCGGTGATGCGCGCCGACTGTTGCGCCAGGGTCCGTGCTCCATTCGACTCTAGGCTCTGGCTCATGTCGATCGACGCAACCTCCTGGCTCACCGTCACGAGTGAGATCGCCCGGCCATGCACCTGCTCTACCGCACGCAACGTGGCATCACGAATTGCCTCTTCACGGGTGCGACCGTTGCCTGTGGCCTTCACTTCAACGTTCTCGATACCGCCCACCAGCTCCTGTCTTGTCGCCGATGGTGATTCGGGCAGTATCGCCTGTGCCTCGTCCTCGGTCGCGCCGGCGCAGGCGGTGGTCATCACGAGGACGAGGCTCACAAGACGCCGCATTATTTGCCGGGGAAGTTCATGTTCAGGACTTCCGTCGGTACCTTGATCCTGTTGGCGGTGACGTAGGCCTTCAGCGCCTTGGTCGTCTGCAGGTTGCTGCTCAACAGCACCGGGACGTTGTCCACAAGGGCCTTGGCAGCGCCGACGGTACTCATGGCTTTTCTGGCCGCCATCGGATTCTTGGGCATCTGGAACGCACTGAGCGCCTTAGACAGGTCGGGAATGAGTTGCGCGGCTTCGCCGGTCTTGACCGTCCCCTCGAAGTAGCTCACGACGCCGTCGATGAACGCCTGCATCTGGTCGGCACTGACTTTCGCTGTTCCGGCCGTGAGATCATCCGCCAGTGACTTGCTCGCTTCCGATTGCAGTGTCATGACCGTTTTCGTCAGGTCCGGGTTGGGCTTGTCCCCACCTTTCGCAAGATCGGCCGCCGCGGCGCGCACCTTTGCCGCTTCGTCCTTGTGGCCGGTCGCTTCCTTCAGCTTGGCCGTCGCCTCGAGGAGCCTGGGCATGGCCTCGACGTACGTCATCCTGTACATGTCGTTGAGCTTCACGTCGAGATCGTCCTGGGCGAACACGGGCGAGGACGTCGTGGCGAGCAGCGTGGTGATCTGGAGAACTCGGGTGATTCGCATGGTAGATACACGGAAAGAGGGGAAAGACGGCTTACTTTACTTGCCTGTTGCTGAGCTGGTTGATTACCGCGCGAGCCGTTTCGTCGGCTGCCGACTTGATGGCGTTGGTCCGTGCAGTGTTCGCGTCGGGACCGAGTCCGGCGTGGACTGCAGGGCCCACAGTGACGACGGTGCGGGGCAATCGCCCGGAGAGGTCGTAGACCTTCGCGGAGACTTTGGCGTTGACGCGCTGACTGCCGGAGACTGCGTCGGTAGTGGGCAGTCCTGCTTCGACAAAACCGACGAGCACGTAGCGAACCTCCTGCGCCTGCGCGGCCCCGAGCATGCGCCGCAGCGTGGTCGCCCTGAGGTCATCGCCGGCGCCGAAGTCGGCACGGATCGTTTCAAGCAGGGCAGGCTTGCTGTCATCCTCAAGCAGGGCCCCCTCGACGGGCTCATAACCGGCGACATTCAGCCGGCTTCCGATCGCTGACTCGAGATCCTGCGCTGGTGCAACGGAGTACTCGTCCTGGTTGGCTCGCGTCATCGAGGACCCAGTGGTGACGTTGCCGCTGTTGGTCTGAGTGGCGGTATTCACCTTTTGGCTGCTCTGGATGCGTTCGTCGAGGGCTACGACGCCCCCCTTGAGCGAATCCGCCTCGCGTACCGCGCGTGTCGAGTCGGCGGTGTTCGCGCTGGTGGAGGTGGTGGAGGCGCTGCTGTTCGTTCGACGCTCGCTGTCGAACCGCGTCGTGCTGCGTTGAGAACGCGCCAACATGAACATGCCCATCAGCGATCTCTCGGTCGTCGGTGCACTGGCCACCGCGGACGTGGCGCGCAACAGATCCCGCAGCTTCGCCTCGCTGATGTCGGCGCGGACGTTGATCGTGACCTGCCGTGTCGTGGAGTCGATGGTGCGGCTTAGTTCGAGGACACCAACGACTAGCTGATCGAAGCGCGCTGATGCGGAGTCCCGGACGCGTTCAAAACTCCGCTGCGTGGCTTCGCCATCACGCGCGGCGAAGCGCTCCAGCGCATTCAGGGCGGCCCGTCGTTGAAGGTCGCGCAGTTCGGTGGCCGTGGGCTGCAGGCATTCCGGCAACAGTTGCTTCCCCTTGGCCACGGCCTTCCCTGTGCTGCAGATCGGCGGACCGTTGAACGGAGCGGTGGCTGTGCCGCGTTCGCTCGTGACCTGTGCTTCGACGGCCAGAGGGAGCAGCACGGGCAGCACCACAGAGGGAACCACGCCGCGCAAGGTACCTTTCAGGGTGCGCATTTGTTGATCCAGGCCGGAAGTGAAGGGAAGCTGCTTCGCGTCACATCGGCCGAATCGAACCATCGCTGGTCATGGCTGCGTGATGCGATTGCGAGCTTGGCAGTCAGGCCCGCAAGGGAGTTGACGAGCCCCGACCATGTGTCCGTGTCGGTGCGCAGCTGCGGGATGGTATCGAGAGTCACGTGGCGATAGACGCCGCGGACGAGCGGTGTCGGACTTCCAGGTACGGTAACGCGCGCTTCGAGCTGCAGGCCGACCGCATCGACGCGAAGGGCGGCGTTCTGTCCGGCGACTTGTCGGCGAGCGGCGAGGTTGTCGATCGCCAGCACATAGTCCGGCTCCGGAACGCGCAGTCGGTAGATGTCGCCATTGGCAAAGCGTGTCTGCATCTGCCCCTGCACCTGCGAGCTGCGAGTCGGCAAGAGCGGCTGACGCGCGGCGGTGACCCAGGTTCGGGCCGCCTCGCGGGCAAGCGCGGCGCGAAGTCGAGCGGTGTCCGTGCCAAATCTCGGACTCGCCAGGCGCGTGGTCACTGAATCAAACGAGACCTCTCCCAATTGCACGCGGCAGATCGCGCTGCCGGGCGCGGGCAGTGCGGCGAAGCCTCTGGCAAGCGTCGCAAACTGCCCCGTCGCGTCCTCCGACATGAAGGCAGGAAGGATCGCGTCCGCAACACGTTGAGTATACGACGGTCCGGGACGTGCCTGTTGCACATCCACGTACTCCACGACCGATGGCAGGGCCGAGAGTACGGTCGCGAATCCATCGCGGAAGTCGATGGTGAGCAGCTGCGCGCTCAGGGTGGTTACTATCTTGAAGCCCACCCCCTGCACCGCCTCCACAGAGCGATACTCCTCGTCAAAGGCCAGGGCGAGGGCGAGGCCGGCTCGATCGGCGAGGCCAATGGTGACGGGTACGCCCGCGCGACGGAGCGCGGTCAGGAGACGATTGCTCAAGGACTGACCTCCCGCTTCGGCCATGCGCTCAAGTGAGCTCGCCAACGGAAAGAGCGAATCCACTGTCGCGGCATCTCCCAAGTAGCCAACTCCGGCAAACCGCAGGGAGTCGGCGGTCGACTGCGCCGACAGCGTTCTCGGAGGCGCAGTGCATAGCATGAGAAGAGCGACAGGGACCAACGCGCGGCCCATGCTGGCGAGGGCGCGAAAGTGGACCCGGACCGCTGAGTTCAAGACGTCATGCACAGGGACAATCCGTACTGGATGATCGCTTAGGATGCGCAGGCGTAGGGATCATCTCACAAACTCAAGTTGGTCCGTCTCGTGCACGTCTCGGTCGGACGCTCCGGTGACCACCCGTGCGCTCGCGCGCTGTCAGACGCCGGTGAGACGTGCGTGAGACGGCGGCCTGGCTCAACGTGGGCGCGTGTAGGCCAGCCGCATTTCGGGCGGCAAAACCGCAGCACTTTCGGCGTTGGCACTGCACGGCTACTCCCGCGGCAGTGGAGTTTGTGTGGAGCGATCGCTCGGGAGAGCGGGAGCGCTACACGTTTGCGCGGGCGCCATTCCTGGCGGCGGGGGCGTGAGCGGCTCCGGGCGTGCACGAAGCGCCGCCGCCCCTACTTCACCACCACCTCGATCGCGAGCAGGCCGACCTTGCCGACGCACAGCTTGAGCATGGCGTCGGGATGTGGTGTGCATTGCCATGGCCAGACGGCGCGATACGCCATGGCGATCGACACCGTGCCGGCATCGCGTGCGGCGCGGATGACCGAATCGGGCAACGTTGCGAGATCGTTGCCGTCCCCCCACACGGGAGCGCCCACGGTCCAATTGGTCCCGGAGAGCAGGAATCCCCCGCTGGGCTCTGCGCCGATGACAACCAAGAGCCAGTACGTGCCCGCCGTTGATGGTGTCTGCACCGTGATGGGCACGTCGATGACGTCCCAACGGACGGGTGTCGCGAGCGGCATGAGCTCGCGCCCCACCGTGCGCGGGTCGCCCCACGTGGGCGTCATGGACAACCACACCGACGCCGCGGCCCAAGGCGACGAGTACTCCACCTGCAGCACTCCATCGAGCAACGCGGCGGGCGGGACCTCGATGCGCGCCCGGTCGCCACGAACGAACACCGACCTGACGCCGGCAGTCAGTCGCCCTTCCACAAGGCGCAACTGGGCGATGTTGGACTTGCCGTCGGGTCCTGGTGCGTCGGAACGAATGGTCATGATCGTCGGCGTCGCGCCGCCGCCTTCGAATTGCAGCCGCATGACGGGTGCGTTCGGGACGAGGCGCAAACCGCCGAAGCGCGCAACACCCGCGCGCGTGGTCACCCGGTCGCCGCCCAGTATCCGCGCCGAGCCGTCGAGCGCGCGTACGCGCACCTCCCCATCGACCACATCGGTGCGTGAGGCGATGCGGACGACAGGCGAGGGAACGAGCCGAACGGCCGACTCACCGAAGAGTCGAGCGGCGGTGGTGGCCATGCTCGCCTGCTCGACTTGCAGGGCCGGCTGGTGGTACATCCGCCAGGCCACGGTTCCCATGACTATCGTCAGCAGAGCCGCAGCGCCCGCCAGTACCCGCGTGCCGACTCGGTCCACCCGGTGATACCACGGGACGCGCGCGATTATCAGGGCGGCATCCGCTTCGGGCAGCTGCCCCACGAGATCGGTCAGCAGGTCGTGCACACGGCGATGATCGTGCCGCGCGCGGGCGCGGGCGACGAGGCGGGTGAACACCGTGCCCGCGGTCGCCAGGTCACCTGCCAGGGAGAAGTGGCGCACGGCGAGGGCGAGTCGGTCCGTAAACTGTGACTGCTCGAGGGCCGTGGCCAATCGCGCGTGTGCGTGTCGAATGGCTGCCTCACCCGCATCGGCGCGGAGCTGCTCGCCAATGACGTCATGGGTGGGGAGCCAGAACCCGCTCTCCCTTCGTACGAAGCCCTTGGCGTCAAGGTGGCGCAACAGCGTCCGCTCCTCGGGGGAACTGCCCAGCAGTTCCGGCGCCACCGGGGTTCCCGCTACGGTGAGCATGAGCAGCAGGGCCCGCTCTTCCGGTGTGCAACTGCGCAGGCGACGGAGAATCGGCGAAGCGTAGGCAATCTCGTGTATCGCCTGGGGCCAGGACGGCGCAGACCACGTACCCTCCCGCCTGTGCAGCACTCCCGTCTCCAGCGCGAGCGCCAGACGCTCGACCAGCGTGAGCGGAATGCCGGCGCAGGAGTCGGCCAGCGTACGCATGAACTGCTCCACGACAGGGCCCGCTGGCCACGTCCCGGCACTGCGGATGGCGTCGATGACGGCATCATGATCCAGCGGCGTGAGGAGGTGTGTCTGGAGCGAGGGATGCTCGATCAGCGGGGCACCGGAGCGTGCCGTCCCCGCCACCAGCAGTGGGACGTCGGCTACGCGGGTCAGCGCGAACGACAGCGCCTGTCGCGACGCCTCGTCCATCCAGTGCAGGTCATCGACCAACAGCGCCAGCGGCTGTTGCTCGGCCACGGCGTGCACCAGATCCAGCAGCGCCAGCGCCCGACGTGGGGTGCTGTCGGTCAGCTCGGCAGGTGAGGTTGCTGCGCTGTTGGCCGGGAAGCGGCCCGCCAACCCCGGATCCAGGCGCACCAGTTCACGGGCGCTCTCGCTCCCGATGCCTGCGGCCCCGGGCTGCATGGCCAGTGCTCGCACCAGCGATACAAGGAAGCTCCAGAGCAGCGCCTGTTCTCCGGGATGGGCGCGAACAACGAGCACGCAACTGCTGCGTCCCCTGAACCGATCGGCCAGGGCGTGCAGCAGCCGTGTCTTGCCGACGCCGGCCACCCCGGTGTACAGCAGTACGCGGCACTCGCCACGTTTGACGCGCGCCCACGCCGCCATGGCATCACCGAACGGCTCATCGCGACCGACCATGTCCAGCACGAAGTCGTCGTCGGCGTCGACTGGCGGGTGGTGCTCGCGGGTGCGCGCCACGAGGGTCTGCATGGTGGCCGAAAGGGGCCGCCCCTCCCGAGCCGCCAGCGCTTCGAGCTGATCGGCTCCGCGTCTTGCGTTAACCGCGTCGTCGCTGTCGAGGTGGAGTTGAATCGCGAGGCGGTGTGCGTCGACGGCGTCCGGAGCACGGGCGACGAGCGCTTCTGCGACCCTCCGGCGCTCGGAGGGGCGGATGCGCGAGGGCTCGGCACGCATGGCCTGCTCCACCGCACGAATCAGCGTGTCTTCAAGGCGCCCTCGCTCGCTGGCGGCCCAGTCCTCGAACTCGTCTCCCCCCGGCAGCGACACGCCGTCGAGGAAGGGACCGGCATACAGGCGGAGCGCTTCGGCATGGTCCTGGCGGGCCACGGCGTCCAGAAACAGCTCCCGGTCGGTGACCACCGCCGCCGCCACGCCCGTGACGGCGTCGTCGCGCGTCTGGAGGAGGTCGCCGAGCACCCGGCGGAGGCGCCAGAGGGCCTGACGGATGTTGTGCCGGGCGCGCTCCGGGGCGGCGTCGGCCCAGAGCAGGGCACTCAGCGTCTCCCGGGAATGGGGGCGCCGGCGTTCGGCGCTGCAATAGGCCAGGAGCGCCAGCGGCTTCCCCTTTTGCAGCAGCGGCGTGGTACCCGTGTCCGCATCGCGGCGACAGAGCTCCAGTGTGCCGAAGGTGCGAAGCAGGAATGCCGGCGCGGGGGCCGTGTCTACCGCCTCAATGGAAGGGGCCTGCGTCATTGCCGTCGAAGAATTTGGGTGAGTGCGAGTGAGACACTCGGCTGACGGCGTCTCTCCCCCGTCTCACGGACGAACAGCAGACGGCCGGCAGACGGTGGGACGCCAGCATGCGCCCACAGTGTGCAAGTCTTCCTTCTCTCGAGGTCCGTATGCGCCGTCTCCGTCCCAGCGGGTCCATCATGACGTTCCACAAGATGCGCCTGGTATTCCCGAGTGCACTCCTCCTGCTTGCCAGCCTCGCACCGGCGGCGCGGGCGCAGACGGTGACGCTGCTCCCCGCCCTGCCGTTCGACAATTCCTTTGCCACGTGGGGTACGAGTCCGAACAACGTGTGGGCCGCCGGAGGAGTGCGCGGCATTGCCCGCTTCGACGGTACCACGTGGACCTCGGAAACGGTCACCACCGGCTTCAATCGGTACACCGTGTTTGGTACGGCGACCGGCACGATGTATTCCTCAGGGCAGCTGGGGTACCAGTCCGGCGCACTGCTGCGCCGAAACGCCTCGGCCACCTGGTCGCCCGTCTTTACGGCCTCCACCGAGCTGGTGGGGCTATGGGCCGGCGATGATGGGAGTGTGCTGGTCGCCGGAGACGGTCGCTTCTTCTACAGCCCCGATGGCACGACGTTTCTCGAGGCCCCCACGGGGCTGTCGAGCGCCTTCAATATCGATCGGCTCGAGACGATCTGGGGGCGCTCCGCGAGTGATGCGTACATCGTCGGACGGGGTGGGTTGTATCGGTGGGATGGAGCAGCCTTCAGCCGTGTGAACATTGCCGCCACCGCGCTCAACTCGGTCCACTACAGCGGTGCCTCCTGGTGGGCCGTAGGGAACGGGGGGCAAGTCTGGCGTGGGAATGGCGCGACCTGGAACTCGGTGGATATGGGTACCACGAACGACATCCTCAGCGTGTGGGCGTACAGCGATGCGGACGTGTGGGTGAGCGGTGTAAACGGGATGCTGCGCCACTTCGACGGGACCTCGTGGCGCGCGGTCGCGAGCGGCACGAACGACCCGTTGGGGCGGCTACACGCGGTGGACAACAGTACCCTGTTCGTGGGCTCCTCCAGCAACCCCGGTCTGGTGCGTCGCATTGATGTTCCTCGGGCCGCGGTCCCCGAACCGTCGTCGCTGGCGCTGGTTGCGGCGGGGGCGGCCGCGCTTGCGCTGCGACGTCAGCGGACGCGCCTGCAGCACGGGCGGAGCTGACACGGCGAGCACAAGGGCAGGGGAGGTCTGGCAAGGGGAGAACCCGCCTGACGCTCCCCTGTCGTCGCTGGCGGTTGGCGCCCATGCTTGAGGAGCCCGTTGCTCTCTCCTCCCCTGCGCCTCACGCCCTTCTGTGACCATGACTGTGACCGGTGCCATCGCCCCACCGCAACGGTGGCCATCATTCCTCCGCGAGATCGCATGGGTGCGCCGCGTCTGGCTGGCCGGTACCCTGCTCGTGGCCGCGCCGGTGATGCCGTTACGGTCGGTCATGGCGCAATCCGCAGCACCGGCGCCGGCGCGTGCCTCCTCGCCCGAGGCGTGGACCGGCACGTGGCGCGGGGTGCTCACCACCTACGGCGCCGTGGACAGCGTGAAGTTCACGGTGCCGGTCACGCTCACCATTGCGCCGCTCGCTGAAGCCGGGGCCTATCGCTGGCGGCACGTGTACGCGAACGACAGCACGCGCAACGTGAAGGACTACGTGTTGCGCACCATCGACGCGGCGGCCGGCCGCTACGCCACCGACGAAAACAACGGCATCGTGCTGGACGAGCAGTTTGTCGGGGGCATGCTGGTGAGTGTCTTCCAGGTGGGCGAGCAGGTCATCGAGAACCGCACCGAGGTGCGGGGGGACACGCTCGTGCAGGATCTCCTCGCCTGGCGGCGCACCGCAGTACGCGAGACGCGCGGCACGGGCCCCAACGGCGAGCAGGGGGCGCCCGTGTCGTCGTTTCGCGTGACGAGCCGCCAACGGTCGGTGCTCGTGCGGGCTGGCCGGTAGGGAGTACGACAACGGGGGCGCCGCACCGCGGTCGCCCCCGAATCGTTCTACGGTATCACTCCAGTCTGCCCTCTGTCATTCCTGCCGTCCCCCGTCTGTTGTTCAGCCCGGAGCATCAGGCATGCACCATGGTCAGACCGGGAACAGCATCTCGCGGTAGCGCGGCAGCGGCCACTGGTCGTCGGCAATCGTCAGCTCCAGCGCATCGCTCGCCTCACGCACCTCGGCCATCGTGTCGCACGCAGTCGTGGTGAGATACACGCCCTGCGCGGCGAGGTCGTCGTGCAGATGCTCGGCCTTGGCCGTCACCTTGGCCAGCTCGGCCCGCTTGGTCTGCAGGGTGGTCACCAGCTTCGACGTGGCGTTGGCCGCGTTGATGATGGGCTGCATGTTGATCCCCGCCGACGCCCCCTGGCCAGCCGCGCCCGCCAGCTGCCCGAGATAGGCGTAGGCGGCCGGCAGCACCTGCGTATCCACGATCTGCTGCAGCGTATGCAGCTCGATGAGGATGTCCTTCACGTAGCGCTCGAGACGCACGTGGTAGCGGCTTTCGAGCTCGACCTGCGTGAGGATGCCGGTGTTGTCGAAGAGCGCCTTGGCGCCGTCGCTCAGCAGCTGCGCGAGCGCTTCGGGGGTGCGACGCAGGTTGAGCAGCCCGCGGCGATTGGCTTCCACCACCCACTCGTCGGAGTAGTTGTTGCCCTCGAAGCGCACGGCGGCGGTTTCCTTGAACGCCTTGCGCACCACGGTGAGCGCGGCGTCGTCGGTGCTCTTGGCCGTCGTGATTTCCTTCTTCAGCTCGTCCACGAGTTCACCAATGGCCTCGGCCACCGCGGCCTGCAGCAGCATGACCGGGAAGGCGATGCTCTGCGACGCGCCCACGGCGCGGAATTCGAACTTGGCACCGGTGAAGGCGAAGGGCGACGTGCGGTTGCGATCGGTGTTGTCCTGCTCCACCTCGGGCAGCTTGGCCACGCCCAGTTTGAGCATGGCCTGCTCGGCGTTGGTGGGCGACGTCTTGCCGGCGGCGATGTCTTCCACCACTTGCGTAAGGCCGCTGCCGAGGAACGCCGAGATGATGGCCGGCGGCGCTTCGTTGGCGCCGAGGCGGTGTTCGTTGCCGGTCACGGCAATGCCGGCGCGCAGCAGCCCGGCGTGCTTGTGCACGCCCTTGAGCACCGCCGCCAGGAAGAGCAGGAAGCGGATGTTCTGGTGCGGCGTCTTGCCCGGCTTGAGCAGGTTGGTGCCGTCGAGCTGATTGTCGGCGGCGATGGCCATGGACCAGTTGCAGTGCTTGCCCGATCCGTTGATGCCGGCGAACGGCTTTTCGTGCACGAGCGCCTGCAGGCCATGCCGCAGCGCGACCTTGCGCAGAATCGCCATCACCAGGTGGTTGTGGTCGACCGCCACTTCGCTGTCCTCGAAGTACGGCGCCATTTCGAACTGGCTGGGCGCGACTTCGTTGTGACGCGTGGTGATGGGCACGCCGAGCTTGTAGAGCTCCGTTTCCACTTCACTGATGCACGCCTGCACGCGCTCGGGGATGCCCCCGAAGTAGTGGTCTTCGAGCTGCTGGCCACGTGGCGGCGGCGAGCCCACGAGGGTGCGGCCGGCCATCACGAGGTCGGGGCGCAGCGCAAAATGGCTGCGGTCGATCATGAAGAACTCCTGCTCCACACCCAGCGTGGTGATCACGCGCAGCACGCCGGTGTCGCCGATGAGCCCCAGCAGCTCCGTGGCGCGCGCGGAGAGCACGTCGCAGCTGCGGAGCAGCGGGGTCATTTCATCGAGCGCTTCGCCGTTGTAGCCGATGAAGACCGACGGGATGCAGAGGTACTTGACCCCCCCGGTTTCGCTGATGAACACCGGCGAGGCGGGGTTCCAGGCGGTGTAGCCGCGTGCTTCCCAGGTGGCGCGCAGGCCGCCCGACGGGAAGGACGAGGCGTCGGGCTCCGACTGGATGAGCTGCTCCCCCGAGAAGGTCTCGATGGGGAGGCCGTTCTCGTCGAAGGTGAGGAAGGCGTCGTGCTTTTCGGCGGTAAGGCCGGTCTGCGGCTGGAACCAGTGCGTGAAGTGGGTCACCCCGCGGGAGATCGCCCACTCCTTGATGACCTGCGCCACGACCGGGGCGATGTCGGAGTCGAGCTTTTTGCCGAGACGGATGGAGGCCGCGAGCTTCTTGTACACGTCCTTGGGCATCTTCGCGCGCATCTGGCGCAGGCCGAAGGTGTTCATGCCGAACCAGGCGCTGGTGGGCAGCTGAACGCCGTTCTCTTCGGGGCGCGGGGTGTGGCGCGGGGCGCGGTGCGAGATCTCGCGCAGGGCGACGATGCGCGAGTTGTTGTTGTTGGACATGGCGGGGCGTGGTATGGGGACAGGTGACAGCGCACAGGCTGTCACCGATTTCGTGCGTGGATTGCAGAAATATCACCACATTCGGCCCGAAATCCAATGGATGACGGCATCAACGCGCCACGGCCTGTGCAGCTTGTGCACGATGGTGGTGTCACAGGGCAAGAATGCCCAGTTGCACCGAAACAAGGCCGAATCGTGCCGGCCCAAGGTCCATCAAGTCAGATGTACGGGCGCTGCAGCGGCTCCAGAAAGGCCGCGATCTGCCGGTTGAGCTGTCCGTGGTAGGTGGCGCGGTCGAAGCCCGGGGGGTCGTGGGCTGGCGGGAAGGCGGGGGAGACCAGCGCCGGCGGGAAGGGCGTCTGAAAGCTGAAGTGCCCGGCGCCCGGCACCACCTCCTCGTGGAGCGGCGCGTTGGGGGGGAGGGCGTCGCGGATGATGTCCGCATGGAAGGCGGGGGTGACGGTATCGGCCTCGCCGCGCAGCAGCAGCACGGGCACGGTCACCTCGTGCAGGCTGGCGGGGGGCATGAACCACCCCGCGGCGGGGGCGAGCAGCACCAGCGCCCGGAGCCCCGGCGTGTGGGTCACCTCCAGCCGCCGTGGCGCCTCGAGGGGCGTATCGAAGGGCGTGTTCACGGGCGCGCCGCCGGCGGCGGCCAGCGCGGTGCAGGCGCCAATGGAATGCCCCACGATGGCCCGCCAGTGCGGGTCGACATGGGCCCCGAGCTCGTCGTCGTGCTGCAGCGCCGCGAAGGCATCGTGCACCTGCTGCGGGCGGACCCGGAGCCGCTCGATGGTGCCGTCGAGCGACGTATCGCTGCGGCTGTTGCCCACATGCTCGGGGAGCAGCACCACGAAGCCGTGGCGCGCGAGGTAGGTGGCGGTGTCGCGGTGGGTCAGCGGCGACCCGTTGTTGCCATGGCTGATGAGCACGACCGGGTGCACCCCGGCCCGTACCGGTGCATCGGCGGCCGCGCGCACGGTGTAGGGGCCAAGCGCCTGCGGCTGCTCGGGCGCGTCCGTGGGATACAGGGCGATGAGCGGGAGCGCGCGTCCGCCCGACTGGGCCGTGAGATGCCGGAGTCCGGCCTGATGGGGTGACATGGGGGGAATTCACCGGTGCGCCCCCGTTCCGTCAACGGCAGAGCACGGGCGGTCAAGCAGACGACCCGTTCCTGCCCCATACTCGGTACATGACACAGACCAGCTGGGCAGACCGGATCCTGCGCGTTCTCGATGCCATTCACGGAAATCTGGACGGCGATCTCGACCCCGCCGCCCTGGCGACCGTTGCCGGATTCTCGCTGCATCACTTCCACCGCGTCTTCCGCGGCATGATCGGCGAATCAGTCATGCAGTACATCCGCCGCCAGCGACTCGAGCGCGCGGCGTTTCGTCTGCGCCACGTGGGTGGCGAGGTGTCGGCGACGGCCTTTGCGCACGGGTACGACAGTCACGAGGCGTTTACACGTGCGTTCCGCGCCCACTTCGGCGTACCGCCCCGGGAGTATCGCGACCAGCAGCGCGCGGCGAGCGACGTTGCCGTCGTGTCGGCAGAGCGCCGCGTCGAGCCCCCGCGCCGACTGCTCACGTGCCGTTTCACGGGCCCGTACGACGCGTGCGCGCCGGCCTGGGAGCAGCTGATGGGCGTGGCCGTTGGTGTCCCGGGGGTGCGACTCGATCGTCCCACCCTGGGACTCGTATACGACGACCCCGAGATCACGGCGCCCGAACACTGCCGCTACGATGCCGCCGTGGAGCTCGATGCGTCCACGGTGCTGCCCACCCTGCCGCCGGGGGTGGTGGCGCGTACCATTGATGGTGGTACCTACGCGGTACTGGTGCACGCGGGCTCATACGATACCATCCTCGACAGTTATGTCGCGCTGCTCGGGCGGTGGTTGCCGCGTCAGGGGTGGAATCTGGCCAACGAACCGGTCGTCGAGCGGTACGTCGTGCCGTTCGGGTCGGCCGCACCCGATGACCTGCGCACGGACGTCTGCGTCCGTTTGGCTTGAGGGAGACCGATACCGACCATGTCCACTCGTCCTGCTCATCCTTCCACGCGATCGACGCGTGCGCGCAGTGCCGTGGCCAAGCGCGATGGGGCACCGGCACCGCACGTGAAAACGCTCACGGACGCGAAAGGCAGCAGCTATCCGCCCGGACGCATGCTCATCGCCTCACCGTTGGCGGTGCAGGACGAACTGGCCAGCGTGCCGGAAGGACGCGTGATCACGGCGCCACAGCTGCGTGCGCGCCTGGCTCGGCGGTTCGGCGCCGACTACACCTGTCCCATTACCACCGGCATCTTCCTGCGCATCGTGGCCGAGGCCGCGTTGGAAGAGGCGCGGGCCGGTGAGGTGCCCGTGTGGCGCGTCGTCTCGGAGAACGGGGCGCTGCTGGACAAGCTGCCCGGAGGCCCCGAGCGACAGGCGGCGCGTCTCCAGGCCGAGGGGGTGGCGGTGGTGCGCCGTCGCTCGCGCTGGTTCGTGGACGACATGGAGCACGTCGCCATGACGGGGTGATGCGATGACGGGCGGCGGTGGAGGTGCTATTCTCCGGTATGCCTCTTCGTCGCCTTCTGCCCGCGCTGTCCTTGCCTTGCGTCATGTTGGCCGCGTGCAGCGATGCCCCTGCGCCGGAGAACGCTCCGGTGGCAAACACCACGCCGGTGCCGCGGCCGCTCACGCCCAGCGATTCCCTGTGCCCGCGCGATGGTCAGTGGCGGGGCTGCCATCTGGAGGACCGCATCAACAAGGCGGGGATGGGGATCAAGGTGCTGGACACCATCACCGTGCCGTATTTCCCGCAGCCGGGGACGCGCTACAAGATCGGCAAGACGGCGAAGCTGGTGGCGTTCTTCTTTGCCGACTCGCTGGCCGGCGCGAAGGCTACCGAGTCGCTCGGCAAGCTCAGGCTCACGCCCCCCGGCGACACCATCGGCAAGTGGCCAACGGCCCCGTACGAGGCGATTCGCTCGGCGAACATGATCGCGGTGCTCTTCGAGGTGAACGCCACGCAGGCAGAACGGGTGCGGCTGGCGCTCACCGCCGGCGCCCCGCAGCCGTATAGGGGACAGGTGCAGACGTTGCCGCCGGCGAGGGTGCAATGAGCGGCGCGCGGTGGGCCCTTGCCGCGCTCGCGTGGGCTGGTGCGGCCGGCGCGCCGCGGGCGGCCACGGCCCAGGGCCCGGAGCGTGCCGATCGTGCCGAGCATGTGGGCGCGCCGGGTGACACCACGGCCTCGCCGGGCGGCAAGTACGCGATCATCGCGGCCGCAAGCGTGGCGGCCGCAACGTGGAATCAGGCCATCGGCCTGCCGGCAGGATGGCCGCGCACGTGGCGGGGCTACGGGGCTCGGCTGGGCGATCAGGCCGGATTTGCGGTGGCGGAGGAGTCACTCCACGCCGGCATTGGCGCGCTGGTGCCGTGGCACGCCGTGCGCTCGCCCTGCCTGGCAGCACGGCGCGGGCATCCGTTTGGCCGACGTGTCGTCGCGACCACGCGGTGCGCGGTGCACGACCGTTTCGTGGCGCAGAACGCGGCCGGGGAGGCGCGACCCAACGTACCGTTTCTCGGCGCGGTGGTGGGCGCCAGCGCCATCAGTCTGGCGTGGCGCCCGGAGCGGGCGGATGCCCGCCAGGGGCAGGTTTTCGTGGCGACCCGCATTGGCATCGTTCTCGCCGGCGCCGTGGGCAAGGCGATGTGGGAGGCGTGGCGCGAGGCACCGTGAATGACTGACATACCGTATGTCAGCGGGCAATGTTCGGTATGTCGCGCACCACCGTAAGGCTCCCCGACGAGCTGTTGCTGCAGTCGCAGGCGCAGGCGCAGGCTCACGCGATGCGCACGGGGCGTACGTTCACGCAATTGCTGGCCGATGCGCTTCGCTACGAAATACAGCGCGCTCCGGAAATGCGGCGTGTGTGCGAACCGCTCCCGACGTACGGGGTGGTGGGTTGCAGACCGGGGGAGACCAGCGGACCGTGGGTCAGCTGGCCTTCTTGACCGGCGCCGCCGCCTGACTCTCCAGCGATGCGCCCAGGGCTTGCGCCGCCCACGTGATGGCATTGGTGTAGAACTCGCCCACCTTCGCCGGGTCCACGCCCATCTCCCGCGCGATCTCCGAGGCGTTCTCGAACAGCCCCAACTCGTACGATTCCGCAAAGTTGATCGCGTCGGCATAGGGGCCGGTGCGATCGATGAGCGCCTCGTTGGCTTCGGCACTGAGCGCCACCCGCTCGAGGATATCCGCCAGCGGCATGCGGAAGACCGCGTCGAGCAATGAGAACAGGCCCACGAGGAAGAGCGTCCCGGCGTCGCGGCGGCTGCCCACCAGCTGTTCGCACAGGCGCCCGCGTTCCACGGCCTGCCGGACGAGCTCCTGGTCCACGCCGCTCGTGCACTTGCGCGCGGCGGCCACGGCGACGGCCAGCCACCGGAGGAACGCGCTGCGGCCAGTGAGGCGCAGCGCCTGACCGATGCTCGCCACCCCACGCCCGCCCAGCGCGGCACTGTTCACCAGACGGATCAGCTGGAAGGTGAGCACCGGGTCGGTGGCAATCACGTCCTCGAGCTGGCGATCGCTGACCGTCTGATCACGCGCGAGCCCCATGAGACGCATGGCGGCCACGGTGCTCTGTGGCATGTCGGCCGTGGGGAGCGGCTCGGGGCGGCTGAAGAAGGTGCCCTGGAAGCCGTCAAAGCCGCGTTCGAGGGTGGCTTCGTACTGGTCGAGCTCCTCCACGTGCGCCGCCACAAGTCGCAGCGACGACCCCTGCGCCGTGAGGCGATCGCAAATGGCGTTGACCGTGGCCGGATCGCCACTGCGCGAATCCACGCGCACCCACTGTACCAAGGGCAGGAACGCCTCGGCGGGCACGGGCTCCGCCCCCACCTCGTCGATCGCCAGCTGGGCGCCGGCGGCGCGCAGGCGCTCGAGGGCCTCGTTGACCTCCGTGTCAGGCGTGAGCCAGGCGGGGAGCATGACGATGACCGACCCGGGCTCTGCCACCAGAAACGCATCGCCAAGCAACTGGTCCCGCGTGGCGGACACGAACGCCGGGAGGCGATTGCGCACCAGGTCGAAGGTGCCGTTCAGGAAGCTCTGCGCGAAGGAACCCGCCCCTTCGGTCTCGTGAAACCGGATGTCGTACCCGAGCAGGGAGCCGGTTCCACCGAAAACCGGTTGGCGAACGAGAGCAAAGTCGGACATGGCTTAGCGAGATTCAGCGTGGGGGCCCGCAAGGGGTGGCGCCGAGGCGCCTACCCTGACGAGCTTCAGACGATCAAGGGCCCTCAAGGGCACGTGCGGCCGACTGATCGGACCGCCTCACTTTCCAGAATCGTCCCCGAAACGTCCGAGATGAGTCTTTCGACCCTCGATGGGACCCTGCACCGCGGGTGCGGGGGCCGTTACGCCCTGCAAACGGAAACGGTGACCATGCGGCTGAGCGGCATGGCCGCCGAGGTGACGCGCGAGTTTTTCCGGTGCGAGAAGTGCGCTCATGAACAGCGCACCATTGAACAGCGCGACGCCGCGGAAAAGTCGGCGACCGAGTATATCCGGGCGGAGCACAACCTGTTGGCGCCCAAGGCCATCCGTCAGTTGCGCGAATCGCTGGGGCTCACCCTGCCACAGTTCGCGGAGCTGATCTACGGGACCCCCAAGGGGATCGTGGACGGGTGGGAGAAGGGGAAATACCTGCAGAACCGTGAGGCCGACGCGCTCATTCGCGGCCTGGCCGATCGTGAAACGCTGGAGCTGCGGGCGGCGAAGGCGGGGGTGCCGCTACCGGTGGTGGAAATGGCCGCGGCTTCCGTTCCGGCGGTGGTCCCGGCCGCGGGCGCCGGCGCCGCCCCCCCCGCGCACCCATAGGGGGGGGCGCGGGGGGGGGGGGGCCGCCTCCGGGTGTGGTCAGGGCCGGGGGCTGGTGTGCGGGGGGGGCGCCCGCCGGCGCCCGCGGCCGCGGCCCAGCCGGCTACCTGAGCGGGGCGGGCAGGGGGCGCTGGTGTTCGAGGACCAGCGCTCGCGCCAACAGGGCGTCGCGCCCGTAGACGTCGGGGCGGAACTGCAGCGTGCCGTCACGGTCGGCGAACGCGGTGGCATACGTGATCCGCACCGGCACCGGCGTCTTGAGCAGTACCGCCGTGCGGCGGCCGGTGGCGATGACCGAGTCGAGGCGGGCGCGCGTCCCCCCGTCGGCCTCGAGCAGCAACGTGGCGAGTTCGTGCGGGCGCTGCACGCGAATGCAGCCGTGCGAGTGGGCACGATCGGGTAGCGCAAACAGCGCCTTGGCCGGCGTGTCGTGCATGTACACGTTGAAGCGGTTCGGAAACAGGAAGGCGATCTGACCCAGGGCGTTCCACGGCCCTGGCACCTGCTGGATGTCGCCGCCCACCCGAATCATGTGATTCCGTTCGAGGTAGTCGGGCTCCCGCCGTAGCCTGGGGAGAATCTCCTTCGCGGCGATGCTGGGCGGCACGTTCCACGCCGGGTTGAGCACGATGGTGGTGAGCGTGTCCACGAACATCGGCGTCTTGTGATTCCGGTCGCCAATGACCACCCGCGTGGCAAACACGGGCTGGCCATCGTCGAAGACGAACGCCATGTAGTCGGCCAGATTCACGGTGATCCACCGATTCCCCGTCACCGCGGGGAGCCATCGGGTGCGCTCCATGCCGAGGCGCACCTGCTCGATCCGGTCGCGCACGGGCACGTTGAGCGCGGCAGCGGTCGCGCGACCCGCCAGGGTGTCCACGGTGAGGCCGTGCCGCTCCTGGAACCGCGCCACGGCCACGGCCAGCGCCGAGTCGAAGGTGGCCGTGCTGTCTTCGCGGTGCGCCCCCTCCAGATCGCCGCGCTGCCGCAGCAGCTGGTGCAGCTGCGCCACGCGCGCCCCCGACATGCCGAGTCGCAGCGTGGGGCCGGCGGGGAGCGTATCCCAGCCGCCGCGCTGTTCGATGGCGCGGAGTTGATGCAGCGCCTCGCGCAGCCGCACATAGCCCGGTGTCGCAGGCGCCGCGGCGAGCAGGGCGCGATTGGCGTCGGCTGCGTTGCGTAGGGCGCGGAGCAACGAGTCCCCATGCAGGCGCGGGCGGACGAATGCGTGGTCGCGGTGGATGGCGCCCGGCACCGCGAGCCCTACGGCGAGATCCTCGGCGAAGCGGAGGGCGAGGAACGACAGCCGCACATCGGCGCGGGCGAGTGCGGCGGTGTCTCGCGGATCGGGCGTCTGGACGTCGTAGGCGCGTGCGTCGAGCCCCTCGTCGTTGGCCGTGGCCAGCGCCTGCGTCAGGCCTGCGCCGGCGACCGTGAGCCCGCGGGCATCGGTCCACGCCGGGGTGAAGCGCCGGCCGGTGTAGAATCGGATGATCGCATGCAGCAGGGGCCGGTCGTGCCCGTCGGCGGCCGACGGGTCAAGCGAGCGTACGACCGCTTCAATGGTAGTGGCGGGCAGCCCAGGCACCGCGCGCGGCGGCGGCGTTGCCAACTGCGGCCGAGCCGACTGCGGCCGAGCCGACTGCGGCGATGCCGAATGCACGAGGCTGGCGCAGAGTAGTGCCGCGGCGACCACGCGGTACATCAGGGCAACGGGTCCCATGGCCGGAAGATGGGAGGCGCCGGTGGCATATTCCATCGGACATTTCCTCACGCCTCTGACCTCGAGAGCCTGCATGCCCCGTTGCCCGCTCCGGACGTTCGCGCCCATCGCCGCCCTGCTGCTCACCTCGCCGGCCGGCGCCCTTGGGGCGCAGGACCGCTCGCAGTCCCGCTCCATGGTCCAGTCCCATCTGGGCGTCGTGGCCAGTGAGAGCGTGCTGGCGTCGCAGGTGGGCGCCCGCATTCTCGAACAGGGGGGGAACGCGGTGGACGCCGCCATTGCGGTGAACGCCATGATGGGGCTGGTGGCCCCCATGAACGACGGGATTGGCGGCGATCTCTTCGCCATCTACTACGAAGCGAAGACGGGGACGCTGTACGGGCTCAACGCGTCGGGATGGGCGCCGAAGGCGCTCACGGCCGAGTATCTGCGCGCCAAGGGGAACACGCGCATGCCGCAGCGTGGCATCGACGCGGCCACGGTACCGGGTGCCGTGAAGGGGTGGGAGGCGCTGCGCACGCGCTTCGGCCGCCTGCCCTTCACGCAGATTCTCGCGCCGGCCATTCAGTATGCACAAACCGGTTTCCCGGTGGGCGAAGTGGTGAGTGTGTACTGGAAGGACAGCGAAGAGGTGCTGCGGGCCGACGCAGCCACGGCGAAGACGTTCCTGCCTGGCGGGAAGCTGCCGCGCGTGGGCGACATGTTCCGGAATCCCGAGCTGGCGTGGACGTACCGCCAGATTGCCGCGCAGGGAGCGAAGGCGTTCTACACGGGCAATGTGGCGGCCAAGCTGCTGGCGAGTTCGAAGACACACGGTGGCACCATGACCGCCGCCGACCTGGCCGAGTACGACGTGGAGTGGGTGACGCCCATTTCCACCACGTATCGCGGCTGGACGGTGTACGAGCTGCCCCCCAACGGGCAGGGGATCGCCGCGCTCATGATGCTCAACATGATGGAGCAGTTCGACCTCAAGGCGATGGGGCACAACTCCGTGCAGGCGCTGCACCACATGATCGAAGCGAAGAAGCTGGCGTACGCCGACATGCAGCGGTACGACGCCGATCCGCGTTTTGCGAAGATTCCGGTGAGCGGGCTCATCTCCAAGACGTACGGTGTGGCGCGCGCGAAGCTGATCAGCGCGTCGATGGCCAACTGCAACGTGCCGGTGGGGACGCCGGAAGGCACGGACAACGGTACGACGTATCTGAGCGTGGTGGACAAGGAAGGGAACCTCATCTCCTTCATTCAAAGCAACTACAGCACCGTGGGCTTCGGTGCGGGGCTCACGGTGGCCGACGCCGGCTTCGTCTGGCACAATCGCGGTGGCGGGTTCTCACTCGACGCGGCGAGTCCCAATCTCATTGCGGGGCGTAAGCGGCCGTTGCACACCATCATCCCCGGCTTCATGGAGAAGGGCGACGAGAAGATCGCCTTCGGCATCATGGGCGGATGGAATCAATCGCAGGCGCACGCGCAGTTCGTGGCGAACCTCGTGGACTTCGGCATGAACATTCAGGGCGCGCTCGATGCGCCGCGGTTTTCGAAGGAAACGTTCCCCGGGTGCGATGTGAACTTTGAAGCGCGCATTGCGAAGAGCACGCGCGATTCTCTGGCGGCCATGGGGCACGAGATCGTGATGCGTGGTGACTACTCCAGCACGCGCATGGGGGCAGGGCAAGCGGTGCAGCGCCATTTCGTCACGAAGGTCAACTCGGGCGCGTCGGACCCGCGCAAGGATGGGGCGGCGATTGCGGAGATGATCGTGGCGGCGCCGGCAAAGCGAAACTGAGGGTTTGCTCATGACGCATGTGATTCGAGTGGGTCGCCCGACTGTTGCGCTGCTGGCGTTCGTGATCGGCGCGTGCGCGCGACCTGGTACTTCTCCCGCCCCGGTGCCGAGTCCCGCCGCGCCCGCAACGGCCGCACCCGGATCGACCGCGCCGGCGCCTTCCGCGCCGGCGCCTGAGACAGGCGTTGCCGCGCGCCAGGCGGCCGTCGTCCCCAATCCCAACGCGCCCAAGGTGCTGGTCATTGCGACCGGCGGCACCATTGCCGGTGTGCAGAACGCGCCGGGTACGCTCGGGGGCTACCGCGCCGGTACGCTGACCGCCGAGCAGATTACGGCGTCGGTGCCGGAGCTCGCGCGTTATGCGCGGGTGGAAACCGAACAGTTCTCCAACGTGGCCAGCACACTGGTGACGCCGGAGATGTGGGTGAAGCTCGCCAAGCGCATCAACGTGGTGCTGCAGCGCGGCGATCTGGCTGGTGTGGTGGTCACGCACGGCACCGATCGGCTGGAAGAGACGGCGTTCTTTCTGTATCTCACCGTGCGCTCCAGCAAGCCGGTGGTGGTGGTGGGGTCGCAGCGTCCGGCCACGGGCATCAGCCCGGATGGTCCCATCAACCTGCTGAGTGCCGTGCGGACCGCCGCGTCGCCCAAGGCCGTACAGAAGGGTGTGATGGTGGTGATGGACGATCGCATTCTGTCGGCGCGCGAGTCGCGCAAGCTGTATCAGCGTACCGGCGGCTTCGATACCGGCGACATGGGGATGCTGGGTGTGGTGGCGTCGCAGGGGCCGGAATTCTTCTTTGCCCCGGTGCGTCGCTTCGGTGAACGGAGCGAGTTCGACCTGGATGGCGTGGATACGCTGCCCAAGGTCGAGCTGACGATGTCGTACCCCGGTGGCACGGGGCAGACGTTCACCACCAACCCGAAGGGCGTGGTGGTGGCTACGACGGGCATGACCGCCGCCGAGAACGCCACGTACCGCGCGCTGCGGCAGACGGGTGTGGTGGTGGTGACGTCGTTCACCTCGGGGGAGAATGTGAACGGTGGGGGTGGTGGTGGCGGCGGCGGCGATGGACCGCCACCGCCGGCGGCGCGCGTGGATACGACGGCGCCGCGTGATTCCGTGGCGCGTCCGGCGGCGCCGCCTGTACCACCGGTGCCGCCCGCCGTCGTTGCGCAGCACCTGACAGCCACCAAGGCGCGCATCCTGCTCATGGTCGCGCTCACCAAGACGAAGGATCCGCGCGAGATCCAGCGGATCTTCAACGAGTACTGACGGGACGACGCGCCGGCGCCGTACCTTCTGCCAATGACCATGCCCCCGTTCGGCCGTCGCGGGTTTCGCGCCCTCACGGCCCTTGGCCTGTGCGTGGCCGCCAGCGCCGCCGTGGCCTCGCAAACCAGCGCCCCCCGCGTCTTTGAGCGCGTGCTGTTGCTCGAGACGACCAGCGAAACCTCCGCCAGCGTAAGCCTCGGTGATATCGACGGTAACCGTACGCTCGACGTGATTCTCGCCAAGGGGCGCCATTGGCCGCTGGTCGACCAGATTCTGCGCAACGACGGCAAGGGGCACTTCACCACGCAGCCCCTCTCGGACGCCCCCGATCGCACCTACTCGGCGGCGCTCGCCGACCTCGATGGCGATGGCGATCTCGATATCGTGGCGAGCAACGACAAGCCCGACCGGAAGCTCATCTACCTCAACGATGGGGCGGGGCACTTTCGCGTTGGCGGCACCTTTGGCGAGGCCGCGTGGAACACGCGCTACGTGACCGTGGCCGACCTGAACGGCGACCAGCGCCCCGACTTGATCGTGGCCAACCGGAGCTCCAACCCCGCAGCGCCGCGGCCGAGTTACGTGTGTCTCAACAACGGGGCGGGCGCGTTTCCCACGTGCGCGCCGCTCGCCACGCAGTCGGCCACCATTGTCGTGGCCAGTGATCTCGACGGCGACGGCAAGACGGACCTCGTGGTGCCGCACCGCGACGGTGGCCAGAACCTGATCTTCTGGAACGACGGCACGGGCGTGTTTCGTGAGCCGCCAACGCCACTTGGCCCGCCCCAATCGCAGATTCGTGCCGCCGCGGCGGCCGACATCAACGGTGACGGCCTGACGGATGTGGTGGTGGGCGATGAACGCAACGGACTCTTCGTGTACATGGGGGCGGGGCCGCGCGCGTTCGATGCGCCGGTCGCGCTGCCCTCGGTAGGCGGGGCGCCCTATGCGGTGGCCATTGCCGACATGAATCGCGATGCGAAGCCCGACCTCGTGGTGGGGCGGCAGGAGGCGGTCGGGTCGGTGCTCTTCAACACTGGTGGGGCGCGTGTCCCGCGCTTTGCGGACATGCCGTGGGGCGACGGCAAGGGCTCGGTGTACGGCGTGGCCGTTGGGGATTTGGACGGCAATGGCTGGCCGGACATTGCGGCGGCGCGATCAGAGGCGCCGAACGCGGTGTGGTTCAGCGGCGCCACCCAGCGGCGTACGCCGACGCGCAACTCCCAGTGGCTGCAACAGGTAAGCAAGAGCGGGGTGGTCCGATAGTCCGCGTCGCGCTCATCGGGTTCGGTCCCGGCGGGGCGTACTTTCACGCACCCCTCATCGCGGCAACGCCGGGGCTGACGCTCAGTGTCGTAGTCACGAGCGATGAAGGTCGTCGCGCGCAGGCGCTGCGCGATTATCCCGGCGTTACCGTCGTTGCCTCCGCGGCGGAGTTGTGGGACCGGTCGAGTGAGATCGACCTCGTAGTGATTGCCACGCCGAATCGCACTCATGCGCCGCTCGTACTGGCGGCGTTCGACCACCGCATGCACGCGGTGGTCGACAAGCCGTTCGCTGTGACAACGGCCGAGGGAAGGACCATGGCCGATGCTGCGCGCGCCGCGGGGCGGCTGCTGATACCCTACCAGAACCGGCGTTGGGATGGGGACTTTCTCACCGTGCGCGCATTACTCGCAGAGGGCGCGTTCGGCACGGTCCATCACTTCGAGAGCCGATTCGACCGCTGGCGTCCGCAGGCAACGGGACGTTGGCGTGAGTCAGGAGAACCGGGCGTGGCCGGTGGTCTGCTCTACGATCTCGGGAGTCATCTCATTGACCAGGCGCTGCTGCTCTTTGGCCCTGTGACGGCGGTGTACGCCGAGTTGGATACGCGACGGCCCGGCGTCACGGCAGCGGATGACGTGTTCGTGTCGCTCACGCACGCGAACGGCGTGCGTTCGCATCTATACGCCAGTGCACTCGAGGCGCAGGCCACTCCACGCTTCCGTGTGAGCGGGTCGGTGGCGTCATTGGTGAAGTGGGGGTTCGATGTGCAGGAGGCCGCGCTCAAGGCGGGAGTGAAGCCGGGTGGCGGCGCGTGGGGCCAGGAGCCGCCCGAACGATGGGGGATGCTTGGCACCGAGACCGCGAGCGCGCCGGTACCAACACAAGCCGGCGACTATCCGGCGTTCTATGCGGGTGTTGCCGCCGCCATTCGCGACGGGGCGCCACCGCCCGTGCATGTGCACGAAGCCATCGCCATGCTGAACGTCATCGAAGCCGCGCAGCGCGCCGCGCGTGAGCGTCGCGTGGTGGAGCTGGCGTCCGCGCACGAGTAGCGAACTCGTAGTGACCCCACCGTGATCGTCAGCTTCGACTGGCGATCGCCATGGCCAGCGCCTCGGCCACCCCGTCCGACTCCACGTCGGCCACGATATGCGCGGCCAGCGCCTTGGCCACCGGCTCGGCGTTGCCCATGGCCACGGGCCACCCCACAATCCCGAGTGCCGGTGTGTCGTTGAGGCCGTCACCAACGTACATCACTTCGTGAAGCGCTACGCCATACTCGGCGGCGATCACCCGCAGGGCATACCCCTTGTCCACGCCGCGCCGGGTGAGATTCACGAACACCTGATCCGGGAGTGCCGGGCCCATCGCCGGAGAGATTTCCAGCCCTTCGTGCGGCTCGGCGACGAGGGCGTCCAGCTCGTGGTGTGGCACGATCCACTGCGCGCGCACGATAGGCGGTGACAGTGATTCGTAGGGCTGCGGCGCATACGGCAAGCCGAGCACTTCGGCGTGCACGCGTGCCACATGTGTCTCGCTCTCCGTGACGTACTGCGCGTCGGTGTACAGTTCGAGCAGGCGATTCTTCTCGCGCGCGCGCGCGATGAGCATGCGAATGGTGTCGTCGGGGAGCACCGCCGACTGCGACTGCCCGTCGTGCAACCGTACGATGCTGGCCCCATTCTGGAAGCAGTGCCATCCGGTAGCGTTCACACGATGTGCCAGCTCGCGCGTGACCCCCAAGCCCGGACGCCCCGAGCACATGGTGAGCTGAATGCCGGCGCGGCGCGCCATCTCCACCGCGTGCCAGACCGCAGCGCGCACGGTACCGGACGCACCGAGCATGGTGCCGTCCACATCCAGGCACACCATGCGCACGGGGCGTCGCGCGTCGACACCGATGTCCACGGCGCGCTGCTTTTGTGCGTTGCTCACCGCGATGCGGAAACGGAGGGCAATATGGCCGCCGCGATGCCGGCGGCGTCTTCGCCAACGATGAGGTGCACGACACCCTCGTCCACGCGCATTACGCCGCGTACACCGGCGGCTGTGAGTGTGGACTCATGCAGTCGTGACGGGTCGTGCAGGACCACGCGCACGCGGGTGAGGGCCACGGCTTCGGACGCGGTGATGTTGCCGATACCGCCGAGGGCGGCCGTGATGGCGGCCGCGCGGGTACGGTGCCCGTGTGTGATGACGACGGCTGGTGCGTCAGCGATGGCAGCCGACGCGACGTGGGGTGCAGGAGAGGGGCCGCGGGCGGACGTCAGCGGCATGGTCCGCATGAACTCTTCCATGTCCGTCTTGAGGTTCTCCGACCGGGTCCCGAAGATGGCTTGCATGCCATCGCCCACCTGCATCACGCCGGATGCGCCCAACCCCTTGAGGGCCGCGGCGCTGGCGCGCGAGACGTCGTGCAGGTCTACCCGCAGCCGGGTGATGCAGGCGTCGAGATTGCGGATGTTCTCGGGGCCACCAAAGGCCGCCACCAGTTGTGCCGCGAGACTGCCGCCTACTCCAGCGCCACTGCCCGAGACCTGCTCGGCATTCGCCGCCTCGTCGGACACCGTGGTACTGTCCTCGACTTCACGCCCCGGGGTCTTGAGATCGCGCTTGAGGATCATGGTGCGGAACAGCGCGAAGTACATCGCCGCCCACAGGGGGCCCAGCCACAGGAACCAGAGCCCGCGCGTGGAGTTGGGAAAGAGGACGATGTAGTCGATGAGTCCGTGCGAAAACGTGGTACCGTGCCGGATGCCCAGCTCCACCGCCACGAAGTACGCTGCGGCGGCCAGCATCGCATGCATGGCGTACAGCAGCGGCGCCACGAACATGAAGGCGAACTCGATGGGCTCCGTGATCCCGGTGAGGAACGAGGTGAGCGCCGCCGAGATCATGATGCCACCCACCTTGGTCCGATTTTCCGGACGCGCGGTGCGCCACATGGCGAGGGCGGCGGCGGGGAGTCCCCACATCTTGAAGAGGTAGCCGCCCGCGAGGTAGCCCGCGGTGGGATCACCCGCCGCGAACCGCGGGATCTCTCCAGTGAGTACTTGCCCCGTGGCCGGATCGGTGAACGATCCCACCTGGAAGAAGAAGGGCACGTTCCAGATGTGGTGCAGGCCGAAGGGAATGAGTGACCGTTCCACGACGCCGTACACGGAGAAGGCCAGCGCGGGGTTGCTGTTGGCGGCCCAGTGCGAGAACAGGTCGATCTGGTGACCAATGGGCGGCCAGACCACGCTGAGCACGATGCCGGTCACCACCGCCGCAAGAGCGGTGAGAATGGGCACCGAGCGCTTGCCGGCAAAGAAGCCCAGATACGACGGCAGCGTGATGCGATAGAACCGATTGAACAGCAGCGCCGCGATGGTGCCAATGAGGATGCCGCCGAATACGCCGGTCTCGATGGACGGCATGCCCATGATCTGCTTGGGCTCGTAGCCCACCAACGGAGCCATGACGCCCATGGTCGCCACCATGACCGCGAAGCCCACCACGGCGGCCAGCGACGCCACGCCGTCGTTGCCGGTGAGACCCAGCGCGACCCCGATGGAGAAGATCAACGGCAGGTTGCCGAAGATCGCTCCGCCTGCCTGCGCCATGACGCTCGACATGGCCGCCGGCAGGATGCTGAACTTGGCGCTGCCCACACCCAGCAGGATGCCCGCAGCCGGGAGCACCGACACGGGGAGCATCAGCGACTTGCCGATTTTCTGCAGCCACCCGAAGGCGGCGCGACCCTGACTCATGTGGATAAACTCCGGTTCGAGTGCCGCGTCATGTCTCGCCTCATGTATCGCATCATGAATGACGCTGCGTAACGATCGCCCGCACCTCCGCACCATCACCCGCCTCGAGGGCCAGGCGCGCCGTCTCCCGGCACTCGGCCAACGAAAGCGAACGCACGCGCGCCTTGACGGCCGGCACCAGCGGAATGTCGGCGCTCAATTCGTCGACACCAAGGCCAACGAGGATGGGCACGGCGTGCAGATCACCCGCCAGCGCGCCGCAGACCCCCACCCAGCGTGCGTGGGCGCGAGCGCCCGCCACCGTGCGCTCGATGAGCCGCAACACCGAGGGGTGCAGTGCGTCCACCTGCGGCGCGAGCCGCGGGTTGGTGCGATCCATGGCCATTGTGTACTGCGTGAGGTCGTTGGTGCCGATGGAGAAGAAGTCGGCCTCACGTGCGAACTGCTCGGCGATGAGCGCCGCCGCGGGAACTTCCACCATGATGCCCACTGGAACGGGCGCCACTCCCAACGCCTCACGTTCACGCTCCACGAGCGCCTTCGCGGCCCGCCACTCCGCCAAGGTGGCAATCATGGGAAACATCATGGCCACCTTGCCGGACCCGGACGCCCGGAGAATGGCGCGCACCTGCGTGCGAAAGAGCTCGGGACGCGCCAGCGTGAGACGCACGCCCCGTTCACCGAGGAAGGGATTCAGCTCGGCGGCGACATCGAGGTAAGGCAGCGGCTTGTCGCCGCCGACATCGAGCGTGCGAATGACGAGAATGCGGTCGTGACCCAAGGCACGGGCCACCGTGGCATAACTGGTGGTCTGTTCGTCCTCATCGGGTGCCGTGCGCCGGTCCATGAAGAGGAACTCGCTGCGCAGCAGCCCCACCCCTTCGCCGCCAACGTCGGCGACGCGCGCGCCCTCGCTCACGGCACCGATGTTGGCCACCACCTCCACGCGATGTCCGTCGGTGGTGGTCGCGGGCTCCATGGCCACGGCGAGCTCCCGCTCGCGGCGTTCGCTGTCCACCGCCTGCCGCGCGACGATGCGACTGTCGTCGGCGGCGCTGGGGGTCGTGTTCACGATGCCGCGATCTCCATCCACCACCACGCGCGTGCCGGCCGGCACCGCGAGGATGCGCGGATCCACGCCGGCCACCGCCGGCAGTCCCAGCCCGCGGGCGAGGATGGCCACATGCGAGGTGGCGCTCCCCATCGTGGTGCAGAGCGCCCGCACCTTGGTGCGGTCGAGCGCGGCCGTATCCGACGGGGTGAGGTCTTCGGCCACGACAATGGAGTCGGCCGGGACGTCCACCGGCGCCGAGCCGCCCACGAGCAGGTGCAGCACCCGTCGCCCCACATCGCGCAGGTCGGTGGCACGTCCGCGCATGACGGCATTGGAGAGCGCCGAAAGCCGGTCGGCTTGCGACGTATAGGCCTGTTGCCACGCCCAGGCGGCGGAGTCGCCCGCGCGCACCTGCGCGGCCGCGCGGTCGAGTACTTCCGGGTCTTCCAGCAGTTCCTGATGCGCTGCGAAGATGGCCGCGTGGTTGGCGTCGGCTTCTTCGGTGAGACGTTGCCGTAACCCTTCCAGCTGCAGATGTGCGGCACTCAGCGCCGACTCGAGCGCGCGCTGCTCCTGCACCGGGTCGGCACCCCGCTGTTCGACGACGGCGTCGTCGTGACGCAGGTGGAAGACCTGCCCGATGGCCAGCCCCGGCGACGCGGCAACGCCGCGCAGTACCCCGTCGGCGACTGGCTCGGTGGTGGAGGGGGCGACAATGGGCACTGGGGCTGCGGGCGCGGATGCGCCATGTGCCGCGTCGGCACCACCATCAAGATCTGTTGCGAGCAGCGTGACCAGCGCCTGAATGGCTTCGGCGGCGTCACCACCGCGCCCGACCACCGTGAGAGTGTCGCCGCCTCCCACTTCGAGCGCCATGATGGAGACGACACTGCGCGCGTTGGCCTCCTGCTCGCCTTTGCGCAGCCGGAGGTCGGCGGCAAAGCGCCGAGCGGCTGCCGCGACCACCGCCGCGGGACGTGCGTGCAGACCCGTGCGCGCCCCCACGATAACCGGGGCCGACGTGATGGCCGTGTCGGCGGAGGCCGGCGCCGCGGGGCTGCTGGGGGCGGTCTTGAGCTCCACTTCGAACAGCACGTCGTGGCCCGCGACCACCATGCCCGAACGCGGCCGCAAGGCGGCCACGAGGTCCATGTTGGAGATGACCACCTCCGTGAGCAGCGCGCGCGCGCGCCGAGCAACGGCGTCAATGTCGAAGCGGAGGAGCACGTCGCCGGCGCGCACCGGCTGGCCAGCCTTGACCGCGGGGTGGAATCCGGCCCCCTGCAGCAGCACCGTATCGAGCCCCACGTGGATGACGATTTCCAGGCCGCACGCCTCGAGCGTCACGGCGTGCGAGGCGCGATGGACCTGCCGCACCACGGCATCACAGGGGGCGACCACCTCGCTCCCCAGCGGGTCGATCGAGAGCCCGTCGCCGGCCAGTCGTTGGGCAAAGACCGGGTCGGGCACTTCGTCGAGGGGGACGATGACGCCTGAGACGGGGGCGAGCAGGGCGAGCGTCGCGCGACCGGGGGTGGGCGCGAGGGGGGACTCCGGCATCAGACGGGCGTGGCTGTGGGGGGCGAGGGCGGGGAGGAATCGTTGCTCCAAGCGCAGCCGCACGGAAGGGGGGTCTGTTACTGTGGGTCGCTTGAAGAGACAGGAAAAAGGTATAGTTTTTATACCGAAGAAGGGGGTTCTGTGGAGTTTGAGTTCGACCCGCTCAAGAGCGCCAGCAACTTCGCCAAACACGGCATCGACTTCGACTTCGACGCCGCGCAGGCGCTGTGGCGTGACGACCGACTGCTCGAAGTGCGAGCGAGGACCACCGATGAGCCACGCTGGCTGGTCGTGGGACGCATCGCGGGCGTCGTCTGGTCGGCGGTGGTCACGTATCGTGATGACCGCGTTCGTCTGATATCCGTGCGCCGCGCGCGCGCTGAGGAGGTGGCGTTGTATGAAGGCGAAGGACTTTGACCGCAAGTTCGACCGCGAGGTCGACATCACGGATGATCTCGACCTGTCCACAGTGCGCCGCCCGACGCAAGCACCGCGTCGCGTGAACGTCGACTTTCCCGTCTGGATGATTGATTCGCTCGATCAGGAAGCCGCGAGACTCGGTGTCACACGGCAGTCGATCATCAAGGTGTGGATCGCTGAACGCCTCGAGAAGCGGACGTCCTGACCAACCGCAGCGGTTGCGCGTGACGCCCGCGAGACTGGCGGCGACCCTGTCCGACCGCTACCGCCTCGACCGCGAGCATGGAAACCGGTTTTCAATTGCGCGGTGTTCGCCGCCCGCTGAGACGCGACTACGGCACCAAGGACACCAGGCGGCTTCCGTTCGTGCGCACCGCGGTGAAGTGACGCCGGTCGGTGGTTAGGATCTCGCGCGCACCGAGTCGTTCAGCCACAGCAATCACCGTTGCGTCGACGAAACCCAAATGGAAATCGAGATACTCGCGCATCAGAGCCGATGCCCGCAGCACGTCGTCCGACTCCACCGGCTCGATGATCAGCTCACCGTTCGCCACGGATCGTACGAATGCCTGCTCCGCCTGCGCGCTGATTCGCGTCTGTAGCAGGTAGGACACTTCGGGCAATACGGTGATGGGCACGCGAACGTGACGCGCCTGTGCGGTCCACCACGCGGTGACCCGCGTATGCCACGCATCGCTGCGATCGACCAGCGCATACAGTGGTCCGGTGTCGGCAATGACCATCAGCCGTGCGGATCCTTCCAGAGCAGGGTGTCCACCTGCTCGGACGTGTCGCTCGTGCCGCTCGCAAACTGCCCGGCAACGGACGGCAGCGGCGACGTGGCCCCCGGAGCGGCGAGGTACATGGCAACGGCCTCCCGCACGAGAGACGCTGTACTCACGCCCGTGCGCTGCGCGGCCCGCTGCAGCTGGAGCATCATCTGATCGTCAAAGAACACGGTAGTACGCTTCATGCCATATGTATGCTGGATATATATGGCTCAGGCAACCTGTTGCCGGGGAACCCGGTTCGCCTGGCGCCGCTTTCTCGCTGTATGCATGCCGCGATGCGCTTACTCCTCCTGCTCCTGCCTGTCCTGTGGCTGGTACTCGGCGCGTCCGCCGGGCCTCAGGGCGCCCCCATAGACCCCCTGCCCATGCCCGCGCCCGTCACGCTCTTCACCTTCGACCGTACCGACGAGGCCGAGTGGGACGTGGTCAACGACGGTGTCATGGGTGGCCGTTCGGCGGGCTTTGTGGCGGTCGAGCAGGGCGCCCTGCGCTTCACCGGCACGCTGGTCACGCAGGGGGGTGGGTTTACCTCGGTGCGGGCGCGCCGCGCCGTGGATCTCACCGGTCAGCTGGGTATCGAAATGCGAGTCCGCGGCAGTGGACGCCAATTCGAGGTGGAGCTCGACGACGGGGTGCGCGCCTACGGCCGCACCGTGTCGCGTCGGGCGCCCTTTGCCACGTCGGCCGAGTGGACGGTGGTGCGCGTCCCCTTCAGCGCGCTTCGCAGCACGATTTTCGGGAGAGCGGTGAACGCCCCGGTCATTGATGTGGCGCGTATTCGTGGCATGGGGCTCTACATGGCCGACGGGCAGGACGGGCCCTTTCGCCTCGACGTGGACTACGTGCGGTCGTACGGGGCGGGCAACGAATAACGACGCGGCCAACACGGTGCGTCAGCTGGCGTTCATGCCGATTCTGCGCAGGTAACGGCCGTGCCGTCTCACGCTCCCGAGCACTCTCGGCTGTCGCGTGATTTCCTCAACGATCCCGATCGGTATCGGCACCATCTGTTGGCCCACGACGAGGGGGAGCGCCCGCGAACCGCTGTTGCACCCACGCGGGGATCAGGAGATTGTCGGCGATGGCCGCGATCTCCTCGGCTTCTTGCCACGCGCGTTCGAGGGCGGCAAGGTCGCCTTCGAGTGCGACGCGTTCGGTGTCTTCGTGGAGGGCCATCTCGAGCGCGAGTTGCCGTTCACGTGTGCCGTCGCGCCACGAGCCGGAGAAAACCCCCTTGCCGGTCTTGATGTATTGCTGAATGAAGGCCTCGGCTGAACCGGCTTCGGCCAGCCGCGTCACGGCGGACTTCACGGTGTCGGCCGAGCCGCCCTCTTCGTTGGCGACCGTGAGCAGCTTGCCAAGGAGGCGCTGCGCCTCGTCACCGGCGAGGATCGTTCGTCCTTTCTTGTGCATCACGTTCAGGCGCCACGACTGTTCGTGGTCGTCGAGCTCGAGCTTGATGTTGCCGATGTCAGGGCGTCGGAGCGTGACGAGGCCACTCTTGTACGGCACGCGCCCCACGGGGCGCAGAAGCTGCCGATACATGGCCAGGTAGTTGACCAACAGATGCGAAATCGTCCCGGCGGCGGGGATGGCACCGTGCAACGCCGGGTCGATCCACTTGAGGGCCATCATGCCCATCGCGAGGGTAAAACTCCCTCCGACGATCGCCCATGTCTTCACTCGCCGTCGCACGAGCTCGCCGCCATACCGCCACGCCGCGAACTCCGGCCTGGTCGGCTGTCCCACGCGCACGAGCTGCAGCCCCTCGCTCAGCTTGGCGAGGCCGATGTTGTCGGTGCTGGCCTTGAGGGGGGTGGCGCGGTACAGGCGCTCGCAGGTCTCGATGGCCTCCCACCGCTCTTCGAGCGGCGAGAGGTTCCAGCGGGCGCAGCGCGGGCAGACGGCCCAGAGCCGGCCGCGTGCCGCGTCGAAGGCGAGCTTGCGCCCCACGGGGAACGACTCGACGACGTCGTTGGCGCCGAGGGCGCTGTGGCAATAGACACAGGTAGAGAACACGCGCGGAATTTAGCCCGGGCGCTGTGGCGTCCGCCCGCCACGTCGCGGGCGGACCTACGTGCCCTCAGCCGAACACCAGCCCGCCGTCCACGATGAGGTTCTGCCCGGTCACCGATCGTGCCCACGGGCTCGCGAAAAAGAGCACCGTATCAGCCAGCTCCTCGGGGGTCGTGACACGCCGCAGCGGCGTGTTGGCGGCAATGAGGTCGAACACCGCGTCGGGGGTGGCCGCACTGGCATCCGTGGTCCGCAGCAGCCCGCCCGACACCATGTTTACCGTGATGCCACGCGGCCCGAGCTCGGCCGCTGCCGTTCGCGTGAAGGCCAGCAGGGCGCTTTTGGCCGCGGTGTAGTCGTGGTACGGCACCACCGGGTTCTGCACGAGGTTGCTGCCAATGGTGACAACGCGCCCGAAGCCGGCCTGCGCCATGGCCGGCACCGCGCGCTGCAGCAGCGTGAGTGCGCCCACGCAGGCCGTGTTGGTCTGCTCCAGCAGCTTGTCCGGGGTGAGCGTGGCGATGGTGTCGCGCGCGTCGCCATTGAACCGGTAATCGGCGAGCGCGTTGTGGACGACGGTCGTGACCGGGCCCATCGTGCGCTCGATGGTATCGAACATCGCGCCCACCTGCGACGCATCGCGCACATCGGCTTGCAGCGCTACCGTGCGCGGCCCCAGCGTGGCCGCCAACGCCTCGGCCTGGGCCCGACTGGCGCGATAATTCACGACGACCTGCGCGCCCTCGCGTGCGAACGCGGCGGCAATGGCGGCACCCAGTCCGCGACCGGCACCGGAGACAACGACGACCTGCTTGGAGAGAGAATGGGACATGATCAGTCCTGCCAGAGCGTGTGGAAGTGGTGGGTGGGACCGTGGCCGTGTCCCACCGTGAGCTGATGTGCCGCCCCGATGGCGGCCGTGACGTACGTCTTGGCCGTGTGCACCGCGTCGGGGAGCGAGGCGCCGTGCGCGAGCTGTGCGGCGAGCGCGGCCGAGAGCGTGCACCCCGTGCCGTGCGTGTGCGTGGTGGGCAGGCGTGACGACTCGAACCAGTGCACGCCACCGTCGAACACCAGACAGTCCGGGCTCTCGTTGGCGTCCAGGTGTCCGCCCTTGAGCAACACGGCCCGGGCTCCCAGCGCGAGCAGCGCTTGCGCGTGTGCCATCATCTCCGCGCGCGTGTCGGCTACGGTCGTGCCAAGGAGCCGCGCCCCCTCCGGCAGGTTTGGAGTGATGACGGTGGCCAGCGGTACGAGGCGCGTGCGCACGGCGTCGATGGCGTCATCGCGCAGCAGGGGCGCCCCACCCTTGGCGATCATCACGGGGTCGAGGACGATCGGTACGCCGGGGTATGCCGAGAGCGAGTCGGCGACGGCGCTGGCGATGTCGGCGGTGGCGATCATGCCGATCTTCACGGCGTCTACGCGAATGTCGTCGAAGATGGCGGCGATCTGCTGCTGCACGAACGACGGCGGCACCAGATGCACACCCGACACGCCGCGCGTGTTCTGCGCCGTCAGCGCTGTGATCGCGGCCATGCCGTAGCAGCGCTGGGCCGCGAAGGTTTTGAGGTCGGCCTGGATGCCGGCACCGCCGGACGGGTCGGAGCCCGCGATCGAGAGCGCATTGGGAATGCGGGCGGGCGTCACGAGAGGGTTTCCGGTGAGAAGGGGAGGGAGCGGGCGATCGTATCGCTGAGTGCCTGGGCTGCTGCCTGTACATCGGGCTGGCCGCAGATGGCGGAGACCACGGCTACGCCCGCCACGCCGGTGGCCAGCACCGACGTGAGGTTCGTGCCGTGAATGCCGCCAATGGCGACCGCCGGCAGCGAGGTCGCGGCTCGCGCTGCGGCCAGGTCGTCCAGCCCCATGGCCGCGGCGTGATCGGGCTTGGTGCTCGTGGCGAACACGGGGCCGAGGCCAACGTAGTCCAGCACGGACCGGTCGGCCGCCACGGCGTGGGCAACCGTTTCGCACGAGAGGCCCACGATCGCGTGCGGGCCTAGACGCGCGCGTGCCTGGTGCGGCAGCACATCCGATTGCCCCACGTGCACGCCGTGGGCGCCAATGGCGACGGCGGCCTCGAGGTCATCGTTGATCACGAGCGGGACGTTGGTCCCCGCGAGCACGTCCATGAGCGCCCGCCCCAATGCCACACGCTCCGCTGTGGTGGCGTCCTTGTCACGGAGTTGCACCATGGTCACTCCACCACGTACGGCATCGCGCACCGTGTCCACGACGCCCCGCGCGGCACACAGCGCGGGGTCGGTGACGAGATAGAGGCGCAGCTGTGGGGCGATCACCCCCATGTCACGCGCTCGGTGGCGGCGAGCTCCGCCGGGGAGGTCGCCGCCAGGGCATCGAGGAAGCGCCACCCGAACGATCCCGGGCCCTCGGCCTCGCGGCCAGCGCGCTCCCCCGCGTGCGCGAACAGTACGAGCGCCGCCACCGCCGCCTCGAGTGGCGCGGCGACGGCCGCGTACGAACCGATCAGGCAGGTCAGCGAGCAGCCGAGAGCGGTGACCTGCGGCATGAGCGGCGAGCCACCTGTGATGGTGGCCACACGGGCGCCGTCGGTGACGAGGTCGATGGCGCCCGTCACCACCACCACGCCGCCCGTCTGCATGGCAAGGGCGCGGGCCGCTGGCTCGGCGGCCATGACCGGATCGGCCGCGTCGACCCCGCGGGCCGTGGTGTCACCACCGGCCAGGGCGAGGATTTCGCTGGCGTTGCCGCGCAGAATGGTGGGGCGCAGCGCCAGCAGCTCGCGTGCGGCCTGCGCCCGGTACGGCGAGGCGAAGTGCGCCACGGGATCGAGCACCCACGGCGTGCCCACCGCGTTCGCCGCCGTGGCGGCGGCCAGCATGCCCTGCACCCACGCGGGGGAGAGCGTGCCGATGTTGATGGTCACGGCGCGCGCGATGCGCGCGAAGTCGCCACTCTCCTCCACGGTGTGCACCATGGCCGGCGCCGCGCCCGCGGCGAGCAGCGTGTTGGCGGCGATGTTCATCGCCACATAGTTGGTGATGCACTGGGTGAGTGGCGCTTCGGCGCGTAGTGCGCCGAGCGCGTCAGCCGGGGTCAGTGTGAGTCGTGGCATGAGGCCTCGGGCGACGCAGGCCGCCGCGCGCGCCGGGCCGCAACTGCGCCCATGGCGACCGCGACTCCCTACGCCAGCATGATCTGGGTCAGGTTCAAAGGGTGCTTCTCAGCCCCGCGCACTACGGGACGCCCCTGTCGAGTGTGGGCAATCTAACGAACCGCACACGCCGAAACGAAACCCCGCTGGGCAAACTGTCGTTGGGACCGCCACCCCTACACATTCCACACATCGTCGGCTTCACGTCTTTCATCGGTCCGCATGGCCGCACCGCTCATCACTGCCCGCTCGCTGACGCGTCGCTACGGCGCCGTCACGGCGCTCGATGCCCTGACCGTGGCCATCGAGCCGGGGATCACCGGCCTTGTCGGCGCCAACGGTGCCGGCAAGAGCACTTTCGTGAAGATCCTGCTCGGCATCGTCGATCCGTCGGAGGGGGACGCCGCGGTCATGGGGCACGATGTCGTCCGTGAGCGCGCGAACATCCGGGCGCTGGTGGGCTATATGCCCGAACACGATTGCCTGCCCCCCGACATGAGCGCCACCGAGTTCGTGAGCTTCATGGCGCGCTGCAGCGGCCTGCCGGTGACCGCCGCTCGCGAGCGCACCGCCGAGGTGCTGCGGCACGTGGGGCTCTTCGAGGAGCGCTATCGCCCCATGGGCGGCTACAGCACCGGCATGGCGCAGCGTGTGAAGCTGGCCCAGGCGCTGGTGCACGACCCCCGGCTGCTCATTCTCGACGAACCCACCAACGGCCTCGACCCCGAGGGGCGCGACGAGATGCTGGCCCTCGTGAGTCGCACTGGTCGCGAGTTCGGCATCTCGGTGCTGGTGTCGTCGCATCTCCTGGGTGAGCTCGAGCGCATCTGCGAACGCATCGTGCTGATCGAACAGGGGCGGCTGTTGCGCGCCGAACAGGTGGGGGCACTCACGAGCGAAACCGCCACGCTGGTGGTGGAGCTTGATGGTGACGCGGCGGCGTTGGCCGCGTTCGTGGCGCGGGTGGCCGCGGCGGGGCTGCTGGTGCAGGCCGAGCGGCAGCGCGTCCTGGTGGAACTGCCCGATACGGCCACACCGGCAGCGCTCGACGCGGCCTACGATGCCGTGCGCGACGCCGCGGCCATGTCCGACACGGGTATCCTGCGCCTCGAGCGCCGGCGTGGGCATCTGCAGGATCTGTTTACCGGGGCGGGCGCATGACCACCACCGATTCCACCATTCACGACCTCGGCTATCGCCGCTATGACGGCGAGCGCGAGGGCGCGCGCGGGGCGTTCCGCGCGCTGTACTGGCAGGGGTTCCGTGCCATGTTTGGCGTGGGGCGCCCCATGAAAACCAAGGCGGTGCCGGTGTTCGTGAGTGTGGTGACGATGCTGCCGGCGCTGGCGAGTGTGGCCGCCAGCGGTGCCACGCAGGGGCAACTGCCCATCACCTACGCGAATGTCATCGGCGCACAGGCACTGCTGTTCCTGCTGTTCAGTGCCGCACAGGCGCCGGAGATGCTCTGCCGCGATCAGCAGCACCGCGTGCTGCCCCTCCTGTTCACCCGCGACGTGACGCGCACACACTACGCGCTGGCGCGGCTGCTGGCGCTGTTCACGGCCATGTTCCTGGTGGCGCTCGCCCCGCTGCTTATTCTCTATCTCGGCGAGATCGGGGTGGCCAAGGACCCGGGCGCCACCTTCGCGAAGATGGGGAACAAGCTTGGGCCGGTGCTGCTCTTCGCCACGCTGCTGGCGTGGGTGATGAGCACGGTGAGCGCCTTTCTCTCCAGTCTCACCCCGCGTCGCGCGTACGCCACGGCCGCCGTGATTGGCGGCTTTCTGGGCACGGTGGTGATTTCGCAGGGGCTGCAGGATCTGGCGGGGATGTCGGAAGCGGCAACCAAGATGATCGATCCCATCGAAACGCTGCGGACCACGGCGATGCAGCTGTTCGGCGAAACGAAGCGCTGGATGGAACTCACGCCGCCCCCCTCGGTTTGGGTACACGTGGCGGCGCTCACGGCGCTGGGTTTCGCGGCGGCGGCCGGACTCGTATGGCGCGTGCGGCGGGTACCGGTATGAGCGTGCCTTCGGTATCCCTCGGCGCCACGCCGCTCGTCTTCGACCACGTCTCGCACTGGTACGGCGAGGTGGTGGCCGTGAACGATGTCACGGCAGAGGTGCAGGCCGGGATTACCGGCCTGTTGGGTCCCAACGGCGCCGGGAAGACCACGCTGCTGCAACTGGCCGCGGGGTTGATGGGCCCGAGCGGCGGCGCGGTGCGAGTGTTCGGCGCGTCGCCGGTGCGCAACCCGGAGATCTTCCGTCACGTGGCGCTCGTGCCCGAGCGCGAGGCGTTGCCGGGCATGCTGTCGGCACGCGCTTTCGTGGAAGCGCGCGCCACACTGTTGGGGCTGCGTGATCCGCGCGCGGCGGCCCGGGCGGCGCTCGAAATGGTGGAGATGGACACGGTGGCCGACCGTGCGGTGTCGGGTTTCTCCAAGGGGATGCGCCAGCGCACGAAGCTGGCGGCGGCGCTCGTTCAGCAGCCGCGGCTGGTGCTGCTCGATGAGCCGTTCAACGGCCTCGATCCGCGGCAGCGTCTGCACATGATGCAACTGCTGGAGGCGCGCGCGGCCGAAGGGACCGCGGTGCTGCTGTCCAGTCACATTCTCGAGGAAATCGAAGGGGTGGCGTCGCGCATTCTGGTCATGATCGCGGGGCGCCTCGCCGCCAGCGGCGACCATCGCACGCTGCGACGCCTCATGACCGATCGTCCGCATTCGGTGCGGATCCGCGCCAGCAACGTCCGCGCGTTGGCCGCGCAGCTCGTCGTGCAGGCGCCGGTGGTGAGTGTGGAGGTGGATGGGGCCGACGCGCTCACTGTGCGGACGACCGACTACACCGCCTTCTCGCGCCTGCTGGTGCAGTCTGCGCGTGGCGCCGCGGTGACGCTGTACGATGTGCAGCCCACCGACGAATCACTCGAACACGTCTTCGCCTACCTGGTGCAGCGCTGATGCCCACCGTCGCCACTTCCACTGCGCCGCCGTTCGGGCGCGTGTCGTTCCCGCGTACGGCCCTGGTGCTCATGCGCCTCGCGTGGGCCCGTACGGGCTCGCCGCTGCTCATGCTGGGGGTGCTGGTGGTGCTGTGCCTGCCGGTGCTCTTCTCGCTCATGTTCGCGAGTCGCGGCGCGCTGTCAGGCGACCCGATCGACTTCCTGCTGGCGCGCTACGATACCATCGTGGCGGGGCTGGCCACGCCGCTCATTGCGCTGCTGCTGGGCACCAGTGCGTTCAGCGCCGAGACCGACGATGGCACGCTGCTGTACCTGGTCACCACGACCACGCCCCGCTGGTGGATCGTGATGGCGCGGTTGCTCTTCGCGTCACTGCTGACGGGGGTGCTCACGAGCCTGTCGGTGTTCGCCTCCGGGGTCGTGGCGGTGGGCCTCAGTGACCCGGAGGGGATCGTCACGGCGTACACCGTGGCGGTGTTCTACGGCGGCGTGACGTATGCCGCGCTGTTCACGATGCTGGCGCTGCTCACTCGGCGCTCGCTTGTGGTGGGGCTCATTTACGTGCTCTTCTGGGAGGGCGCCTTGAGCGACACCTTTCAGGCCATCCGCTATCTCAGCGTACGCCAGTGGATGAATGCCGTGGCCGAGCCGATGATCGCGGGTGGTGGCGATGGCGTGGGGCCGTCGGCCACTTACGCGCTGGTGGGCGCGGTCGTGGTGGTGGCAATCACGGTGTACGTGGGCGGCCGCCGACTGCACGAGCCGCGTATGGGGCGCATCGGGTCGTAGCCGACGGGCGTGCAGGGTGTGGGGTGGGCGTGACATCAGCCCACAACCCTGCACGCACAACCCGTTACGCTGAACGGGTGTGCTGTCGGTCGCGCACGCCCAGGCTGTGGCGGCCTCGTGTCAGCTCTGTTTTCTCAGCGCCGCCTGCAGCTCGAGTTCCGGAATGGCCTTGCGCAGCACCGCATCGATGGTGGTAAGCCGGGCCGCGGGGTCGCGCTCGGCGAGCAGCCTATAGCGTGATTCCAGATCGAGGTCGATCATGGCCGCGATTGTCCAGGCCAGCTGCGTGGGGTCGTCCGGCAGTGGTGGTACGGGGCCGTCGTTGCCGTTGATGACGTGCACCGCCTTCACGACCTGCTTGAAGTGCTGGGCCACGTCATCGCTGCGCACGGCGAGCGCGACGGCATTCGCCGTGGCGATATCGGGCACGCTCGTCACGGACGCCACATGATAGGGCGCCTCGCTGTCGAGGAACTGCTCGAGGGCAAATCGCTCGCGTCCTACGACGACGATGTTGGCGCGGCCGTCGGGCATCATCTCCACCTCCGTCACTTCGGCCACGCACCCCATGCGTCCGGGCGGGAGGTCGCGCTCGGCCACCCCGCTCATGGCGGTGAGCACGCCGAAGCGCGAGTCGCCGGCGCGAACGTCGGCGAGCAGCTGCCGGTAGCGCGGCTCGAAGAGGTGCAGCGGGAGCGCCGTGCCCGGGTAGAGCACGACGCCCAGCGGAAAGATCGGGAGGGACGACCGTGACATCAGAGAAATGTGGCGACGCGATCGACGGCGTGCCGGCGTGAGCGGACCCCGTCGTCGACCTGAACGCCGAGCATGGCGATGGTGCTTGCGTTCGGGTCGGCCGGGAGATCGGAGTGCCCCACCCGAAGTCAGCTCCCGGAGTTACCGGAGTTGCCGGAGTTGCCGGAGCAATTGCGATGTACCCCCTGGAGCAGCTGCAGCAACTGTCGACGCTCGTTTTCGCTGAGCCCGGCGAACAGCGTCTGCTCCGCGTTGGCGACGGGTGGACCGGCCGCGGCGATGAGCGCGCGCCCCTGATCGGTGAGCTTTGCGTGCACCACACGGCGATCTTTCTCATCGCGGTATCGGCTCACCAACAGCGCAGTCTCGAGCCTGTCGAGCATTCTGGTGACATCGGGGCCCGGTGCCGCGAGCTGTCGCCCCAGCTCGCTGCATCCCGCGTCGGACGCGGCGAGCCGGTCAACGACGAGCAGCAACTCGAACTGCGCGGCCGTGACGCCAAAGGGCTCGAGCACCCGAGACAGGGCGCGTTCCACATGAGCGGCCGCAGCGCGCAGGGCAAAAACGGTGCTGCTGAGGCAAACCGCCGACCGGGGATCGGTTGAGGCATTCATCTTACTTCTACGTTTACTGTTAAAACGAAGATTGTCAAGGAATTCAATACGGCAAAATGCCTTCTCCGCTACCCCTGACCGTTCGGGCGCCATACATTGCGTCTCCTCGACGGCCGCCGGTACGGGCCGCCGAGTGGTACGGCGCCGTCGCCAAGTGGTAAGGCAGGAGACTGCAAATCTCCCACCGTCGGTTCGATTCCGACCGGCGCCTCTCGACGACCCGTCGCCCCTTCGCGGGGCGGCGGGTTTCGTGTCTCCCTCCCCGAGTGGCCCGCCATGCCCAGCCGCGACGACCAGATTCTCCGGACATGGGAGGCGAATGTGCGTCCATGGACCCAGGCCGTGCGCGCCGGGGACATTGCCAGCCGTGTGGCCGTGACCAACGGCGCGGTGCTGGGCGCGGTGCGGGCGCTTGCCCCGCGCCGGCTGCTCGACCTGGGCTGTGGCGAAGGGTGGATCTGCCACACCTTGGCGGCTGAGGGGGTCCATTGTGTGGGTACCGACGCCATTGCCGGGCTCATCGAGGCCGCGCGCGCCGGTCATCCGGTCACCGGCACGCCCGCCCACTACGAGGTGGTGCCGTACGCCGACGTGGCGGTCGGCGCGCTCGCCGCTCGCCACGCCGGCGCCTTCGATGTCATCGTGTGCAACTTTGCCCTGTTCGGCGCCGAGTCGGTGGAGGCGCTGGTGACCGCGCTGCCGCCGCTGCTGGCGCCTGAGGGCCACTTTGTCATGCAGACGCTCCATCCGGCCGCCGCCAGCACGGACGCGCCGTACACGGATGGCTGGCGCGAGGGGTCGTGGGCCGGCTTCAGCAGCGACTTTCGGGATCCGGCCCCCTGGTACTTCCGCACGATCGGCAGCTGGGTGGCGCTGCTTCATCGGTGTGGCTTTCAGCTGACCGCGCTGCGGGAACCTGTGCATCCGCACACCGGAGCGCCCGCGTCGCTGCTGCTGGTGGCCGAACCCCGCCCCTGACCTCCGACGCCCGGAGCGGCGGGGCGTGCTGTGCGCACAGGTGAGGGAATTAACGGGGTACCCAATTGCTGTGACTGCCGGGGCCAACTAGCGTCCGCACACAACTCGTTCTGCAGTTCCGTCCCGACGAGTGCCCCCCTCCTCGGAGTGTGTGCATGCTCTTCCGATCGGTTCTGGGCCGCCTGGCTGTTCAAGGCGCCCTGTTGACCATACCCGTAGCCGGAGTACCGGCCCTTCTTGCTGCGCAGGCGGTCGCCCCCACGGGCACTGTGCGTGGCCGTGTGACCGACGGCGCGACCGGCCGCCCGCTGGCCGACGTGCAGTTGCTCGTGACCGGCACCCGCATAGGCGCCGTGACCAATGCCAGCGGTGACTTCACCCTTGTGGGGGCGCCCACCGGCCCGCGCACCGTGGTGTTCCGCCGGATCGGCTACCAGCCGGTGACGCGCGCCGTGACCGTGACCGCCGGCGGCACCGCGACGCTCGATGTCACGCTCACGGTGAGCGCCGTCAACCTGAGCGAAATCGTGGTGACCGGCTCCGCCGCACCGACCGAGAAGCGCAAGGTGGGTACGAGCATTGCCTCGCTCGACAGTACCATGATCAGCCGGGCGCAGGCGGTGACGGTGGACCAGGCGCTGCAGGGTAAGATCGCCGGCGCGCAGATCTCACAGAACTCAGGTGGCCCGGGTGGTGGCGGCATTTCGGTGCGCCTGCGCGGCACCAACTCCTTCATTTCTGGGTCCGACCCGCTGTACATCATCGACGGCGTGATCGTGGACAACGGCTCGGGACAGCTGGCCGACCTCGGTGGCCGCTCGAATCCGCAGAACCGCCTGGCCGATCTCAACCCGCAGGACATCGAGCGGGTGGAAGTGATTCGTGGCGCGGCGGCAGCGGCGCTGTACGGCTCGCGCGCCAACAACGGCGTGGTGCAGATCTTCACAAAGCGCGGCAGCATCGGCAAGCCGCGCTTCTCGCTCAACACCCGCTACGGGATCAACGAACTGCGCGAACAGCAGCCGTTCAACCTGTACCCGTTCGATGTGAACGGCCTGCCGGTGTCGCGCTTCAACTATCAGGACGACATCTTCCGCCGCTCGCCCAGCTCGGAGCAGAATCTCACGATCGAAGGCGGCAACGACCAGACCCGCTACTTCATCAGCGGCAACTACGCCGATGACCAGGGGATTCTGCGTTCCACCAGCTCGCAGCGCACGGGCGCGCGCATCAATCTCCAGCAGCAGCTGGCGAGCAACCTGGTGGCCAACGTCACGTCGAACTTCGTGACCACGAACAACCAGTTCCAGGCGTTCGGCGAACAGAACGACTACGGCATCATGGGGTCGCTCTTCTTTGCCCCCACGAACGTGAACTTCCGCCCGGTCAACGGCGTGTATCCGCTGCCGCCGTCGCTGGGCACCAACCCGCTGCTCGCTATCGATCGCATCCGCAATCCGCAGACGATCAACCGCTTCATCGGCAGCACGAAGCTCACCTGGACGCCGCGCAGCAACCTGCTGCTCGATTACACGCTGGGCGTGGACAACTCGAGTTTCGAGCAGCGCCAGTTCGTGCCGCGCAACGCGGTGCTGGGCACGAGCCCGTTGGCGACCGGCCGGTCGCAGTCGGTGTTCCAGGATACGCGCGTCATCAACCAGGACGGTGTGGGCTCGTACTCGTGGCGTCTGGGCGACGACTTCGGCATGCGCACCACGGCTGGCTTCAACTACACCTCGCAGCGGCTGCGCACCACCGTGGCCACGGCCAACGGCCTCGCCCCGGTGGGTGAGCTGGTGAGCGCCGGCTCGGTGTTCGCCGCCGGCCAGACGGACATCGAGCTGCGCACCCTCGGGTTCTATGCGCAGCAGGAAGTGGATTGGAACAACCGCCTCTTCTTCACGGGTGCGGTGCGCTACGACGCCTCCAGCACCTTTGCCCCCAGTGAGCGCTGGCAGGCGTTCCCCAAGCTGTCGTTGTCCTACGTGGCGTTGGAGAATCGCCCCGGTCTCGTGAACAGCCTGCGCCTGCGCACGGCCCTCGGCTGGGCGGGGTCGCAGCCGGGCATCGTGAACGCCTACTCGCAGTACATCACGTTTGCGCAGCTCCCCTTCGCCGGACGTCCGGGCTTCGTGAACGACGTGACCTTCGGCAACCCCACGCTGCGCAACGAGCGCGCGCGCGAGGCCGAAGTGGGCGCCGAGGCCGGATTCCTGAACGGCAAGGTGGGCGTGGAAGCCACCTACTACGACCGGCAGGTGAACGACCTGCTCTTCTTCCGTCCGCTGGCCACCAGCACCGGGTTCTCGCGCCAGTTCGCGCCCATCGGCTCGATGAGCAACAAGGGCGTGGAGCTGCTGGTGCGCACGGTGAATGTGGACCGCAAGAACCTCAAGTGGGAATCGACGGTCACCTACACGCGCAACCGCAATCTTGTGGAGAGCCTGAACATCCAGGACTTCCAGTCGGCCGGCGGGTATCCCAACCGCATCCGTGTGGGTGAGCCGGCCGGTGTGTTCTATGGGTCGTACGCGGCGCGCGACTGCGTGACGGGCAGGCTGCTGGTGGACTCGCTCGGGCGCTACCGGCGCAGCAACCAGGCGGCCGACATGGGCGCCACGCTCGCGCAGCGCCGCGCAATCAGCAACGGGACCTGCAATGACTCGCTCAACGCCGTGATCGGCGATCCGAATCCGGCGTGGATGGGCTCGTTGCTCAACGAGTTCACGATCGGCCGCAAGCTGCGGGTGCGCGTGCTGCTGGACGGTGTGTTCGGCAACGACGTGATGAATCTCTCCACGCGCGCGCAGAACGCCGGCATTGCGAGCAACTCGAAGACGTTCGAGAACGAGCTGCTGCCGTACGGCGACCCGCGGAAGTCGGCGCCGGGGTTCAACGCCCGCACGCAGGGGATCTTCGAATACTGGGTGGAAGACGGCAGCTTCGTGAAGCTGCGCGAGCTCTCGGCCACCTACGCGGTGGAGTGGGCGCCGTTGCGCCGCGTCTTCAAGGAAGGGGTGGACCTCACGCTGTCCGGCCGCAACCTCGCGGTGTGGACGAAGTACAGCGGCTACGATCCCGAGATCAACCTGTTCGGTACGAATGCCGGCGGTGTGGGTAGCGGGCAGACGACGGCGGCCGACCGTGGTTTCGACTTCGGCGGGTATCCCATTCCGCGCACGTGGTCGCTCAGCGCCCGCTTCACCTACTGACAACCGGAGACTCCACCTCATGCGCATGACATCTTCGCGCGCGGTGCTCTCCACCGCGCTTGCTTCCCTGGTGCTGGGTGCCTGCAGCCTCGACCTGCAGAACCCGAACTCCCCCACGGAAGTGCAGGTCACCACGAGCGCCGACGGCGTGATCGCACTCGCGACAGGGCTGCAGGGGCGCTTCGCCGCCTCGTACGGCAACTTCGCGTACATGGCCGGTCTTGTGACCGACGAGTTTGCCTCCACCAGCGCCGCGCTCATATCCATCAGCGATGCCGAACAGGGCGCCGTGGCACCCGGTACCGGCATTGCCGACAACGTGTTCAACTCGGTGTATCGCACCGTGCGTACCGCCGACGACCTGCTGGCAGGCGCCAACGCGCTGTCGTCGCAGTTCGACCCGGGTACGCGCAGCGGTCTGATCGCGCTGGCGCAGGCGCTCAAGGCAGAAGCCATTGGCGAGGCGCTGCAGAGCTACCAGCGCGTGCCGATCAACACGTTCGGCCAGACGACGCCGCAGTACGTGACGCGCGCGGAGGCGCTGCCCTACGTGCGGGCGCTGCTCGACTCGGCGAACGCGCAGATCACGGGCACCCCGCCGAGTGCGTTCTTCACCGGCAGCATCCTCACCCCGGGGGTGAACCTCAACGGCATGATCCAGCTGTTCCGCGCGCGGTATGCGCGGATGGCGAACGATCATGGCAATGCGGTGACGTTCGCCAACCTCGTGCCGCGCAGTGGGCCGACGGCATTCTCGCTGCTGCAGTTCCCGGCTCCCACGGTGAACTTCTACGCGAATGTCACCGGTGGAACGAACGGCATTGCGCCGCGCCGGCAGTGGCGGACCGGGATGGCGGCGGGCGATCAGCGCTTCACGTGGTTCGTGGCGCCGTCCACCACGCTCTCCGGGCGTGTCGGCGCGCTGCTGGACAACTGGAACCGCTATGCCAATGCGCAGGCGCCGTTGCCGGTGTACTTCCCCGACGAGGCGTTGCTGATCAAGGCCGAAGGGCTGGCGCTGCAGGGGCAGCCTGCGGCGGCGCAGGCGGCGCTCGACTCGGTGCGCACCGACTGCACCGGCGGCCGCGGGTTGGATGATCCCAAGGCGTGCCTGACTCCGCTCACGGGCTCGCTCACGCAGGCGCAACTGCTCGACGAGATCTACGTGCAGCGTCGCTACGAGCTGTTCGGAACCGGGCTGCGCTGGGAAGACGCCCGCCGTCGCAACGCGGTGCGCGGTCCGGTCGCGGCGCCGAGCGTGCCGCTGGACGGTCAGCGGTGCTGGCTGCCGTACGCCATCGGCGATCGCAATGCCAACCCGAATGTGCCAGCCGACCCGACGGAGCCGACGTCGTTCCCCACCGGCTGCCAGCCGTGAGGCCGCTCACCATGAACAGACCTGCCATGATGAAGTCTTTCCGTCCCGTGCTGATGACGGCGATGGTGTCCCTGACCGCGGCGCTGGCTGCCTGCGGCACCACCGACGCCGCCGACCCGCTGGCCCCCACCGGACCCACGGGGCGCGTGCGCTTCGTGAACGTGATCACCGATACCACGCGCGGGCGGGTGAACGCGATTCTGGAGAATGTCCCGTTCGGGGTGAACCTGACTTACACCCAGAGCACGCCCATTACGCTCGCGGCGCCCAACACGGGTAACTACTCGCCCATTCTCGCGGGGAGTCGCACGCTCGTGCTGCGGCGTACGGCCGACACCAATACCGTGGTGTCCACGATCGGCTTCACGGTAACCGGCGGACAGGATCAGACGATCTATGCCACCGGCGGCGCCGGCGCGTCGGCCATCGGCAGCTACATCACCACCGATGACAACGCCCTGTCGGCCACGCAGGCGCGGGTGCGTGTGGTGCACCTGAGCCCCACCGCGGGCGCCGTGGATGTGTTCGTCACCGCGCCGGGTGCCGACCTGGCGGCCGCCACGCCCACACTCACCAACGTGACGGTGCGGAGTGCGTCAGCGTACCTCGCCGTCAACGCCGGCACCTACCAGGTGCGCGTGGTGCCGGCGGGCACGCCGCCGGCGGGTCGTGCTGCCGCCGTGGCCATCAACGTGGCGTCGCTCGCGCTGGCGGCCAACACGGTGCGTACGATCGTGGCGGCCGACAACAACGTGGGCGGGGCGCCGCTGCGCGCGTTCGTGCTGCTCGATCGCTGACGACGCTCCACGCGAGACACGGCGGCCCCCCGGAGCGACTTTCCGGGGGGCCGCTGTGTTGTTGCGACGGGAAACCGTCCCGTCGTTCACGTGACCGTCGCGCGATCAGTTCCAGAACGCGCTGAAGTCGTAAAAGCTGGCGCCGCCCTGCGGGTCGTAGATGCGGATGACGGCGGTAAAGTTGTTCCAGGCCGACGGCTGCTGCACAACCTGTACGTTGCCACGGCCGCTGTGACGATCGACCGTGATGGTGAGATCGCGAGCCGGCAGGCCATTGCCTCGCACGCTGCTGTTCACGTCCTCCACTCGGCGCCCGCTGCGGGTGATGGCCTCCACGCGGCGGCCGTTGATGCGCAGTTCGACCACGTCGTCGACGCGGCCGCTCCACCGCAGCAGGCCGCGGTCGTCGCGGTCGTCGCGATCGTCCCATCCCCCGCGATCGTTGCGGTCACGCGCGTCGTTGTCGCGCCTCGACCGGTCGTCGCAGTCGTCGCGGCGCCCGCCACGACCCCACCCCCAGCCGCGGCCGTTGTTGCCCGGGCGGCAGTCGTCGCGCTCCCAGCGATCATCACGATCACGATCACGGTCACGGTTACGATCACGGTCACGGTCGCGCCCGTCATTACGCCCGTCGTTCCAGTCGTCGCCCTGCCAGAAGGCGACCACCCGATAACTGTCGGCGCCGCCGCGCGGGTCGGCAATGCGGATAGTCGTGGTGAAGCCGTTGCGAGCGGAAGGTTGCTCCACCACGCGCACATCCCCGCGACCGTCGAGCAGACGCACCACCACATCTCCGCGATTGCGTGGCAACCCTTCGTTGACGCGCGCGCGGTTGGGCATTCCCGCATCGATGCCGCGCGTCCGCACATCACGCCCGCGCATGGTGATGAACACCTCGCGGTCTACACGCCCGGTCCAGGTGAACAGCTGTCGGTCCACCGGCGCCGCGTGCGCGGTGGCGGCGTGCGCCGTGGCGGCAGCGAGCAGTGTCGTGGCGGCCAACGCACTGGCCGCACGCAGGAGACGGGAACGGCCTGCGGTGGACGCGGGAACGACGCGGGTCGAACGATGCACAGTCATGGTGTCCTCGTGGTGACAGGTGCTCGTCCGTAGCGCATTGGCAATGCCATGCGGGACCGGTCGCCGGCCGTTGGGGTGCGCGACCCGCCCGTGCGAGGGCAAGAGTCTGTCGTTTCAACCGGTTACGCGTCGCGTGGGAGCGCGTACCCGTGATTGACTGGTGCGGAACGACCGGCTTCGCTGTCCGGAATTGCGGACACTTGCGGCGAGCCAACGCGGACGATCATGACCACTCCCCTGCGGCTCATCGCCGCGCCGGCATCATCCCACAGCGCCCGCCGACACCGCTGCGGACCGACGCGCCTGTCGCATGAGTACGGCCGCACCGAGGCTGCCGGTCAGCAGGGAGCCGCACAGCACGCCGATCTTGGCGGCATCGAGCTGGGGGCTCTCCCCAAAGGCCAGGCCCGCGATGAACAGCGCCATGGTGAAGCCGATGCCGCCGAGAATGGCCACGCCGAAGAGGCCGCCCCAGGTGCAGTCGGCGGGGAGTTCCGCCCAGCGCACCTTCACGGCAAGCCATGCCGCGCCGAAGATGCCCAGTGGCTTGCCGATGAGCAGCCCGAGCATGGTAGCCGTGACCGCGGGCTGTGTGGCGAATGCGGCCACGTCGGCCGGCAGCGTCACGCCGGCGTTGGCCAGCGCGAAGATGGGCACGATGCCGAAGTTGACCGGGCGTGCCAACACCTGTTCGATGCGGTGCTGCACACTGTGCTCGCCGCGCGACGGAATGGTGAAGGCCAGCAGGACGCCGGCAATGCTGGCGTGCACCCCGGACTTGTACACGGCGATCCAGAGCAGCAGCCCACCCAGCAGGTACGGCCACACGGCGTGCACCTGTCGCTTGTTGAGCCAGAAAAGCACCAGCATGATGACCACGATGGCGGCCAGCGCGAGGGTGGCGACGCTGGGGGTGTAGAACACCGCGATCACGAGTACGGCGCCAATGTCGTCGGCAATGGCAAGCGCGGCCAGGAAGATGCGGAGGGCGGCGGGGACGCGATTGCCGAGCAGGGCGACGATGCCCAGGGCAAAGGCAATGTCGGTGGCCATGGGAATGCCCCAGCCGCGAGCGGCCGGGGTGCCCATGGCCACGAGCGCGTAGATGGCGGCGGGGAGGAGCATGCCGCCGGCGGCGCCAACCACCGGCAGCGCGGCCTTGCGCACCGAGGAGAGCGCCCCTTCCTGCAGCTCATACTTGATTTCGAGGCCGACGAGCAGGAAGAAGACGGTCATGAGGCCGTCATTGATGACGTGCAGCGCCGACCACCCGGCGACCTCGGCACGGAGGAGCCCGTGATAGCTGGCCTGCGCCGACGAGTTGGCCCAAACGAGGGCCACCGCCGCGCACAGCAGCAGCAGCAGCCCGCTCAGCGCCTGACTTGGCGGCGGCGCCTTTTCGGAAACGTAGCCTTCCTCGATCACGGCTTCGGCAGCATCATGCATCGTCACAAGCTATCCTCACACGCGGCCGCCGCCCATCGTGCGGTTGACGGATCTCCGCGTCGTGCGTTTGGTATGTAGAGGTTCCCGCGCGGAATCAATGAGCGATTTCCGCCCTCCGGTTCCGTGTCACGAGTGCTCCCGCGATGTCGCTGCGCCGCGTCACCCACCCGATGGTTCTTGTTCCGCTCGCCGTCGTGGCGATCGGCGGTGCGTTCGCGGGCGGTATCCGGTACGAACGCGAGGCCACCCGGGCGCGCGACGAATGGGCGGATGCGCGCCTGCTGTCTACGGCCATTGATTCGGTTCGCGCCAACGCGCTCGATTCCCTGCCCAGCGACGAACTGATCCGCCGCGCCGTCTCGGGGATGTTGCGGGAGTTGCAGGATCCCTACGCGGCGCTGCTGCGACCCGACGGCTATGCCCGCTACCAGGGGACGCTCCAGGGAACGGGGCAGGGGATCGGACTCGTCTTGCGACGGGACGGGGACCGCTATCGGGTGACCCGTGTCGCCCTGGGGTCACCGGCACTGGCGGCCGGCGTGCGCGCGGGCGATCGCATTCTGGCGGCCGACGGTGTCCCGGTCTCGGCGGTGCGCGACACCAACGCACGCGTCGGCGACAGTACGCGCCTCTCCGCGCAGCAGGTGCGACTCACCCTCTGGCGCGCGCCGCACGGCGACACCGTGGACGTGAGCGTGCAGCGCGGCGCGTGGCACATGCCGGCCGTGAGTGAGCAGGGCATGCTGGCCGATTCGGTGGGATACGTGCGGCTCGCGACGATCTCTGCCGGTGCCGCCGACGAACTCGAGGAGGTGGTGGACGGTCTGCGCCACCGCGGCGCGCAGGCGCTGGTGCTCGATCTGCGTGGCAACGCGGGCGGACTCTTCGAGGACGGGGTGCGCGCGGCCGGCCTGTTCCTGCCGCGCGGCGCGCTCGTGTCCTCGCTGATGGGACGCGGCGGTGCCGACGTGCAGCCGTACCGGGTGCGGCATTCGCGCTGGAGTGAGCTCCCGCTCACCGTGCTGGTCGATGGCCGCACGGCGAGCGCGGCGGAGGTCATTGCGGCCGCGCTGCAGGATCACGGGCGTGCGCTGCTCGTGGGCGCCCCGACGTACGGCAAGGGGCTCGTGCAACGCGTGGTCCGGTTGTCGCCGGAGCTGGCGGTGCGGCTGACCACGGCGCGGTGGCTCACGTCGCGCGGCGTGGCGCTGGAGCGACGCACGGGCAAGGGGGTGGCGGCCCGCGGCGGCCTCGCGCCCGATGTGCTGCTGGATGACGCATCGCGAGCCGATCCGGCCGGGGTGCCGGTCGGCTGGAGCGCGTCGGTATCGCGCCGGGCACAGGTGGTGGCGGATACGCTGGCCATGCGCGCCCTGCGTCACGGGTGGGCCAATCGTCCGTTGCCGCTGCTGGAATCGCACCTGCGTGATTCCATCACGATCATGGCACCGGCTCCCCGGAGTCGGCGCGCGGGTCGGCAGGCCACGGCGCGCGCCGCCTACGCGGAGTGGCTGGCCGTGACCACGCGGATGGCGATGGTGCGGGTGCTCGAAGTGCAACGCGAGAGCGAAGCCCTGCTGCGGTACGCCGTGCGCGAGGATGCCGCGCTGCGCGAGGGACTGGACGTGGTGGCGCCCGGCCTCACCCTTTCGCGACGATGATCCGGCGACGGCTCTCCGGGGCGCTCCTCTGGGGTAGCCTGATCCTGCCGGCGACGGGGCCCGCGAACGGGGGGAGTGACCGTCTCGATGCGTGGATCGTAACCCGCTTTCGCGGGGCGCAGCTGTTCCCTGATGCGGAGTTCACCGCCACGTCGCTGGCCACCAGCGGACCACGTCCGCGCGTCGAAAGTGTGATCGCAGGTGGCCGCACGGACACCCTGCTGGCCGTGCACTTCAGCGCCATGTGGGCGGCCCCCGCGCTGGGCAAGGCGGTGCGGGTCCAGCTGGCCGGCCCGTCGGGCATGCTCACTCCGGTCACCGCCCGCATCGTGGGACGGCGAGCCTTTCGGGCGCCGCGAACCCCCGGCCCCTCCACCCTGCGCCCGGACTCCAACTGGCGCTACGGCTGGGCCTATCTTGCGATCATGCCGCACGACCCGACTCGCCCCGTTGCCCGACTGCGCGGCTGGCTGCTGCTCGCGCCCTCATCCTCCGCGTCGACTCCGTGAATGTGTGACCCGAAGCTTCCCGCGCACCGTGTCTCGCTGGCCGGCGCGCGAGCAGGCGGGGCGCGATGTGCGCTGCTGGCCGGTGTCCTCGCGGTCGTCGCGCCAGCGCTCGCGCCAGCGCTCGCGGCCGAGGCGCAGGAGGCGGGGGCGGCGCGGTCCTCGCGCGTTGCCGGCGGCGTCTGGCGTGACCCGGCCGCCGATTCGCTGGTGGCGCGCGCCATCGCGCTGCGCGGACGGCAACTGGCCGACAGCACCCTGCTCAGCTACCAGGCGGACGCCCGCGGATTCCTCGCGTTTCTGGCGCAGCTTGGTGAGGGCGTGGTGATCCCGCCGCGCGTGGTACAGAGTGAGCAGCTCGCCCTCAGGATCTCGTGGTGGCAGCCGGGGCGCAGTGCGCAGCGCCTGGTGGGACGCCGAGATACCACGCTGCTGCCCGCCGATGTGGGCTACTACCGCGATCGCTACGGGGTGGTGCTTGACAACCTGCCCGATCGCATTCGTCTGGGTGACGGACAGGATGTGCGCGATGTGGCGCATCCGCTGGGAGCCACGGCGCCGCAGCAGTACGAGTACACCATGGGAAGCGCGGTGCGCATCGGCTTGCCAGGGCGCGACATTCTGGTGGACGAGGTGAAGTTCCGTCCGCGCGACGGCACGTTGCCCGGCGCGATCGGTTCGGTGTACCTCGACCGCGAAACGGCGGCGGTGGTTCGCCTGTCCATGACCTTCACGCGCGCTGCCATTCTCGACAAACGCATCGAGACCCTGGTGGTGACGCTCGAGAACGGCCTCGTGCGCGAGAAGTACTGGCTGCCGCGCCGTCAGGAAGTGGAAGTGTCGCGCGGCAGCACCTGGTTCGACATTCCGGCGCGCGGCATCGTGCGGGGCCGGTGGGAGATTGCCAACTACGACGTGAACGAGCGCATCCCCCCCGAAACCATGCTGCTGCCACGATGGAGCTCGGCGCCGCGGGATTCGCTGCGGGCGCACCCCTTCGAAGGGCGGGTCGTGGACGCCCTGCCTCCCGAGATCCAGATGGCGAGCAGCGAGGAGGTGGTGCGCGCGCGCGTGGAGGCGGAAAACGCCGTGCGCGCCGCCATGCTGGTGCGTCCCGCCACGGGCTCGGTGAGCGGGCGCGGCCTCAGCGACTTCGCGCGCTACTCACGCGTTGAAGGACTCGCGCTTGGCATCGGCGGCGCCCACACGACGCGCTCGGGGCTCCTGCTGCAGGCGCGCGTCCGCGTGGGGTTCAGCGACGAGCAGCTCAAGGGGCAGCTCAGTCTGGCGCGCGTGCCGACGTTCGGGCGCGTTCCCCCGTGGCAGCTGTTCGTGGAGCGCGAGTACCGCGATCTCGCCCTCGCCGAACGCTCGGGGGTGGCGAACTCCCTGGCGGCGGGACTGTTCGGCGGCGACTACACGAACCAGGTGGACATGTGGGCCGCCGGTGTGCAATGGCGTACGCATCCCGCCAGCCGGTTCACGTGGCGCGTGGCGGCCGAGAGAGATCGCGCCACCGACGTCTGGTCGTCGGGCCCGCTCCGCGGACGCTTCGAACCAACGCTCAAGGCCTGGCCGCTCACGGGTGCTCGCGCCGAGGTGCGCGGAAGTGGGGGATGGGTTGCCGCCGAGCCGATGGGGTGGCGTGGAACATGGCAGATGTCGGCCAGCGCGGGAGCTTACCGCGGGCGCTTCACCACCACGCGCTCCACCGTGCTCGAAGCAGAGACGCGCACCGTGGAGCCCGTGGTGGGCCGGGTGCAGGGACTGCTGCAGATAACCAGGCCGCTTCCCCATGATCAGGCGCTCTTCTTCCAGAGCTTCGCCGGTCTCGGGGGGGGGCAGGTCGTGCCGCCGCAGTGGCGGCTGTTTGCCGGCGGCCCATGGTCGGCGCCGGGATACGATTACCTGTCGTTCTCGTCGGGGGCCATGGCCTCGCAGCGCGTGGAGTGGCGCCTGCCGGTGTGGGGGCCGTCGATTCCGCTGGGGCGATTCGGCAAGAGCCCGCCGCGCGTGGTGCTGGCGCCGTATGCGCAGCTGCTCGTCACCGCGCGCACGCGCGTCTTTGATGCCGGTGACCCGTCGTTCCTCATCACGCCGCAGAGTGACGGGCCAGCGCTGCGTACGCCGCGCGCGGCCGGTGGGTACGGGTCCGTGGGACTCGGCGCGCTCTTCTTCTACGACCTGGTGCGTGTGGATGTCGCGCGCGGACTGCGTGGCGGGACGTGGCGCTTCAACGTCGACATCGATCGCAGCTTCTGGGGCATGTTGTGAGCACGACGCGTCTTGCCAAGGCGTACGACGAGGCCTACTTCGACAAGTGGTATCGTCATCCGCGGCACCGCGTGAAATCGGCGGCGGAGTTGGCGCGTCAGGCCGCTTTCGTGCTGCGCACGGCGGAGTTCGTGCTGGGGCGCCCTGTGCGTACCGTGCTCGATGTGGGATGTGGTGAAGGGCAATGGCGCGCCGCGCTGCGTCGGCATCGTCCGTCGGTGCACTACGATGGTGTGGATCCCAGCGAGTATGCCGTGGCCCGCCACGGTGCGCGTCGCCGCCTGCAGCTGGGGGGGATCGAGTCGCTCGACACGCTGGCCCTGCGGGACGCATACGATCTCGTGATCTGCTGTGGCATGCTGAACTACCTCGACGCCGTCGCACTCACCCGCGGGGTGGCGCAGGTGGCGCGCCGCACCGGGGGGGTGGCCTACCTCGAGCTCTTCGCGCGCGAGGACGCGTTCGAGGGGGATACCGACTGGCCGGCGCCGAAGCCGGCGCGGTGGTACCGCGACGTCATGCAGGAGGCGGGGCTATTGGCCATCGGTATGCAGTGCTACGTGACACAGGCGGCACGCGACCGTGTGTCGGCACTGGAACACATTGAGACGTCGGCGTGACCATGCAGAACGAGTCCCCGTCGTGGCGCGATTTCCTGGCGGCACGCAAGGCCGAGCGTCAGGCGTGCGACGCACCGCGCCCATTGCGGGCGCTGGCCGAAGAGTTCGCCTTTCGCACGCTCGCGCTGCTGTTCCCGCAGTTCGCGCATCCATCGCGGCTGGGCGCCCTCGACGTGGACGACGAGGCGGCGCATCTGGAAGCGCTGCTGCGGGCCGCGATCACGCCGCTGGTGCCCCACGCCGAGGGCGTGGTGGACACCGTGCTGTCGCGGCTGCCTGCGGTGCACGCCGCGCTGGTGCTGGATGCCGAGGCCATCCTGCGCGGCGACCCGGCGGCAGAGAGCCTCGAGGAGGTCATCGTGGCGTATCCGGGCTTTCTGGCCACGGCGGTACACCGGGTGGCGCACGAGCTGTACCTGCTCGACGTGCCGTTGTTTCCGCGTGTGCTGTCGGAGTGGTCCCACCGGGAAACCGGCATCGACATTCACCCCGGGGCGCGTATCGGCACCGGGTTTGCCATCGACCATGGCACCGGCGTGGTGATCGGCGAGACGAGTGAGATTGGTGATCGGGTGCGCCTGTATCAGGGCGTCACGCTGGGGGCGCTGGCCGTGAGTAAGAAGCTGGCGAACCGCAAGCGGCATCCGACGATCGGCCACGACGTGGTGATCTACGCCAATGCCACGATCCTGGGGGGCGATACGGTGGTCGGCGAAGGGTCGGTGATCGGCGGCAACGTGTGGCTCACCACCTCGGTGCCGCCGCGCAGTGTGGTGCAGTTCAGCAGCCGTGTCGAGCAGCGCGGCGGCGATGATGGATTGGAGTTCCACATCTGACGGGCCACCTTCGACGCGGGACCGGGTGATGAAGGCACGCAGCATTCTGGAGACGATCGGCCACACGCCGCATGTGCGGTTGCAACGCCTGTTCGATGCTCGGATCGAGGTGTGGATGAAGCTGGAGCGTGCGAATCCCGGCGGCAGCATCAAGGATCGCATTGCCCTGGCGATGATCGAGGATGCCGAGCAACGGGGCGTGCTCACGCGGGAAAGCGTGATCATCGAACCCACATCGGGGAACACCGGGATCGGTCTGGCCATGGTGGCGGCGGTGAAGGGCTACCGGCTCGTGCTCGTGATGCCGGAAAGCATGAGCATCGAGCGGCGGCGCATCATGGCCGCGTACGGCGCCACCTTCGACCTCACGCCGCGCGAAAAAGGCATGAAGGGGGCCATTGCCCGCGCGCACGAGCTGGTGGCGCAGACCCCCGGCGCGTGGATGCCGTCGCAGTTCGACAATCCGGCCAATGTGCAGGCGCATGCCGACACGACCGCCCGGGAGATCGTGGCCGACTTCCCGGAGGGCTTCGACTACCTCATCACGGGGGTGGGAACCGGTGGGCACATTACCGCCGTGAGTGATGTGCTCAAGGCGCAGTGGCCCTCGCTGCAGACCCTGGCCGTTGAGCCCGCGAAGAGCGCGGTCATCAGCGGGGGCGCGCCCAGCCCGCACCGCATTCAGGGCGTGGGGCCGGGGTTCATTCCGGGCAACCTGCGTCTGGCGACGTTGAACGGCACCGTGTTGGTGAGTGAGGAGGACGCGTTCACCTACGCCCAGCGGGCGGCGCGGGAGGAGGGGCTGTTCATCGGCATTTCGAGTGGGGCCTCGCTGGCCGCCGTGGCGCAGACGGCGGCGGAGATGCCGGATGGTGCGCGCGTGCTTACGTTCTGCTACGACACCGGGGAGCGGTATCTGTCCATCGAGGGCCTCTTCCCGGCGTGATTCCCTCCCCGGTCGAAGATGCCGTCGTAATGCCCACTGCCCAGCACCAGCTCGATACGTACCTCGACAAGTTCGCCCCGGAGATTGCCGCGCACGCGCGCGCGGTGCTCGACCGTGCCCGGTGCTTCGTCCCCGGTGCGATCGAGTTGGTCTACGACAACTATCATGCCCTGGTGGTAAGCTTCGGGCCCACGACGCGTGCCGCCGACGCGGTGCTGTCGGTGGCCGTGTATCCGCGGTGGGTCACCCTGTTCCTCATGCACGGCGCGGCGGTGGATGATCCGTTCAACCTGCTGCACGGGACGGGGAGCGCGGTGCGCGGGGTGCGCATCGCGTCGCTGGCGCAGTTCGACGACGAGCACCTGCAGATGCTCGTGGAGGCGGCGGTCGCCATGGCCCCCAAACCGATCGACGAGAAGCGGGAGCGCCTGCTGGTCATCAAGTCGGTGTCGGAGAAGCAGCGGCCGCGTCGCTGAGGTCGCTCCCGCGTGGTGCGGCATTTGTCAGCCCGGCGTGTAGACTGCATGCCCATGGATATCCTGACCGCACTGTTGTTGGTTGCCGCGGGCGCGCTGCTGGGCGCGCTCGTGGCCTGGACCGTGACCCGGCGCGTGGCCCGGGCGGAGCAGGCGCGTGCGCTGAGTGAGGCCCAGGCCAGGGCGCGGTCGGAGGAAACCGTGCTGCGCGAGCAGCTGGCCCGCCACGAGGCGGAAGCGGCGCTCACGGCGCGCCACGGCAATGTGGCGGAGTTGCTCGCGCCCATTCGCGACACGCTGACGCGCTACGACGATGCGCTCGGACAGCTCGGGCGCGCGCAGGCACAGATCGCCGGACAGATCGGCGAGCGCCTCGAATCGGTCGTGCTCTCCGGTGAGCAGTTGCGGCGCGAAACGCAGCAGCTGTCGCAGGCGCTCCGCGCGCCAACGGTGCGTGGGCAGTGGGGGGAATTGCAGCTCCGTCGAGTGTGCGAGCTGGCCGGCATGCTGGCGTACTGTGACTTCGAACCGCAGGTCACCGTGCGGGGAGACGACGGCGCGCTACGCCCCGATCTCGTCGTGCGATTGCCGGGGGCGCGTCGGCTGGTGGTCGACGCGAAGGCCCCCCTCAGCGCGTATCTGGAGGCGTCGGCTGCTGCCGACGAGCGGACACGTGCGGCGCGGTTGAGCGAGCATGCCGCGCAGGTCAAGAATCACGTGCAGAAGCTCAGCGCGAAGCGTTACTGGGCACAGTTCCCCGACGCGCCCGACTTCGTGGTGCTGTTTCTCCCCGGCGAGGCGTTCTTCGCGGCGGCGCTCGATGCCGACCCGACCCTGCTGGAAAGCGCGCTGGGTGAGCGCGTGCTGTTGGCCACGCCGACGACGCTCATCGCCCTGCTCAAGGCAGCCGCCTACGGATGGCGTCAGGAGCGGGTCGCTGAAGAAGCGGAGCAGGTCGCGCTGTTGGGGCGTGAGCTGCATGATCGCCTGGCCGTGTTTGATGACCAGTTGACGGAACTCGGCAAGGGACTGCAGCGCGCTGTGACGAGCTACAACCGCGCCCTCGGCAGTCTCGAAACGCGGGTGCTGGTGACCGCACGCAAGCTGGGAGCGCGCGCCGGGGTGGAGTCTGTGCTCGCACCACTGGCGCCGCTCGATGCCGACGTGCGTAGCCTCGGGGACGCGCACGACGCACAGTGAATGGACGGACGCGCGCGGAATGTGTTCCCTGTCTGCACATTCATCGTGGCGTCGAGACCATCCTGCGCCCCGCCGCTGTGTCGTGTCGGGCCTCTGCTCAGAGCGAACCGAGCAGGTCGTCGATGGCCTTGCGATCGGCATCTTCCAGCGACTCGGCGCCGTGAATGATGCGTTGCAGGATGTCCACGGCCTCCGCTGCCAGATCATCCGGGTGGCGACGATCCCTGGCGAATCGCACGATATGGCCGAGCAGGATCGTTTCGAAGGGTGTCTCCTCTCCCTCCTCGTCCTCGTCGTCCTCCTCGTCGTCCTCGTCATCGTCGCCGGCGCCGCCGCCGAGCGACGCCTCATAGCTGGGCACGCTTTCCTTCCACGGCTCGGCGTTGTGCACGTCGGCCTCGAGCAGTGAGCGCGGCACGAGGGCAAAGAGCCGGCATTGCAGCCCCGGGGCCTCTTCGTATGCGAAGAGGCCGAGCGGCACCGGCTCATCGAAGAGCCGCAACTCGACGAGGCGCGCAATTGCCTCGGCCGGCATGGCGCTGCGGGCCACCATGCGGCCGTCGATGTACGCGGCGAGCGCCGACGATTCGGGCGCCCGCGGATCGTCAAGCTGGGCGATACTCACCGACACGGGCTCGCGCGTTGTCACGAAGACCGCGGGGCGAGCCTCGCTTTCGTCGGACGTGGGCGTGTCGTCGGTGGGATCGAATTCGTCAGCGGACATCGGCAGAAACCGTCTCAGGCGCGGGGGTACCAGCTACCCTCGCAGGTTAGGCACCTGACCGTCGCCCCGGAAGGGGAGAGCACACGGTCTCAGGCGGCCGGCGCCACCTCGTTCACATCCGTCTGCTCGAACACCGTGCCCAGCCAGTGCAGGACGGGCCACAGCTCCACGGCGATGATCGTTGCCGCGACCATCGTGCCGGCGAGGACTGACCAGCCGCCCCAGTCGTTGGCCAGCCAGAGCACGAGTGCGCCGGCGCCCACCGGAAAGACCAGCGCGACCGCGGCCACCAGCGTGGTCGCCGCGGTGGTGAGCAGGTTCTGGCCCATGGTTTCGAAGCCGCGACTTTCGGTGCCGAGGCGTACCCAGGCAGGGAACAACAGCGCCGTACCGTTCTGGATTGTGAACATGAGCGCGTTGAACGCCGGCACGCCCACCATGACGGAGACGAGCATGGGCGCGGTGGCGCCGCTTTGCACCAGCAATCCCGGGTCCTGCAGGAACATGACCACCGGCACCAGCAGCAACGCCCAGATGGTGATGGAGTGCAGGATGGTCACGGCCGCGATTTCGGCCGCGACAATGCGCCACCCGTCGAGCGGGTAGGTCTTGAGGACGGCGAGCCGCGGGAGGTCGAGCCGCAGATCGAAGCGCATCCAGAGGGGGCCAATGAACAGCAGCATGGCGCCCCACCCGATGGCCACCCCCATGAAGGCATCACCGGCGCGCGGCGACGCCTGACGGGTGACCACGGCGAGCACGGACAGCCCGACCACGAACGCGATCAGTTGGCTCTTCCAGGAGCCACCGCGCAGCGCTGCCGCGACATTCTTCCAGGCGATCGCCACTTCCGGACGTCCATGCAGCGCGAGCGCAGGTACCGAGACCAGCTTGCCCTTTCGGGATCGCGCCTGCCCCATTTGCGACGCGCGGAATCGCTCCAGCCGTTCGGCCCGGTGCTGTGTGGCCTCCAGCGCCGCCTCCTCGAAGGCGGTATCGAGACGCACGAGCCACAGATAATGCCCCAGCGCGATGAGCCCACCCCAGAGGAGCGCCAGTGACCACGCGGGCGTGCCGGCGCGTACGATGGGGTCGATGAGCAGGCGTACCGGAAACAGGGCAGCCGCCGGAATGGGCGACTGCAGCGCGTCGGTGAGTGTCCGCACGATCTCCATGATGCCGCCATCGCCGGCACCACGCAGTTCGGGGATGGCCGTCACGATCCCGTAGACCACGGCACCGACGAGTCCCGCGAAGATGGTGGCGGGAACCAGCACACGTCGCCACCCGGCACGGCCGTGCTCGACGGCGCTCGCGCGCACGATCGACGCCCCCACGCGGTGCATGGAGAGCGTGGAGAAGAGCAGCCACCACCCCAGCGCGCGCTCCCAGGTGGCCAGGTCACTGGCGTTGCCGCGGAAGATGACGCTGAAGACGATCGTGTTCACGAAGATGGCCAGCTGCATGCGCAGCAGCTTCGTGTGTACGAGACCACGCCGGCTGATGGGGGCGGGGAACAGGAACTGCACTTCGGGCAGCGTGAAGGCGAGCACACTGCGATCGGCGCCAAAGATCCACCAGCGCGCCGACGACAGCAGTACCAGGGTACTCACGAGGACCACCGTGCTGTCGGAACGCAGCAGCTGCGTGAGCGACGTCCCGTTTGCCTGCGTGTTGCGAAAGAGCGCCCAGTACAGATACAGCACGCCGAGTACGACGGCGATGATGTAGCGCGGGTTCCGGATTCGCGCCGCCTGGGAGCGCACCCGGTTCATGAAGCTGCGTGCATACAGGAACAGCAGGGCCGCCGCGGGAGCGGGGTGACGCTCGCGCTCGTCGATCACGCGGCGGAGAGGTCGGTGCTCGCGGTATCGCCGGTGAGCGCGATGAAGATCTCCTCCAGCGTGCGGCCGGCCAGTGCAGGGCGTTCGGCGACGATCTCGGCGATGGTGCCCAGTGCGACCATTTGCCCGCGTCGGATGACGAGGAGGCGCGTGCAGAGCTCCTCGACCAGGTGCAGGAGGTGGGAGCTGAGAATGACGGCCGTGCCTTCGCGCGCCCGCGCCGTGATGGTCTCCTTCATGCGACGAATGCCCACGGGGTCGAGGCCGGTGAGTGGTTCGTCGAGCAGCAGCGCGGCCGGCCGATGCAGCAGGCCGCAGGCGATCGCCAGCTTCTGCTTCATGCCGCGCGACAGCTCGGGCGGGAGGGCATCGCGCTTGCCGGTGAGTTCGAGTTCCTCGAGCAGCCGCGGAATTTGCGGCGCCGCGTCGTGTACGCCGTAGAGGCGCGCCACGAACTGCAGGTGTTCGGTCACGGTGAGGTAGTCGAACAGCTGCGGTTCATCAGGGATGAACGCGAGGCGGGCCTTGGCGGCCACGGGATCACGCTGCAGGTCGATGCCGTCGATGGCGATGCGCCCCGAGGTGGGCTGCAGGATGCCCGCCAGGGCGCGCAAGGTGGTGGTCTTGCCGGCACCGTTTGGCCCCACCAGCCCCAGCACATCTCCGGGTGCCACCTGAAACGAAAGCGACTGCACCGCCACGGTGTCGCCGTAGAGCTTCGTGTACCCGGAAACGTCGATCACTTAGTAGAGACGGCGGAGGGGAACCCGGCAACGACTCATGGGGCGGGCGGCAGCGACACCGACGCTGAGAGAGTGGCGGTCAAGGTAGCGCCTGGGGCGAGGCATCGCTCGGTGGTTCGGGCGCGGGCGGCCATGACCGTCCCGGCGGCAGCGCCTCCGGCCGCACCGATAATGGCGCCGCGCGTGCCTCCTCCCATGACCCGCCCCATGATGCCGCCGATGATGGCCCCGGTGATGACTTTGCCCTTGTCGCTGCCACCCGTGGAGACCTGCCGATCGGTGACGCTGGATGCGGTGACGCGTACCGAGCCCTCGGCGGGAATGAATTCGCCGTTGAGCTGCAGCCCGCGGAGCCGGAACTGCACCTCGCCGTTGAGGGAATCCACCTGCGTGACTTCGACCAGCACCGGCGTTCCGGCCATGAGGGTGACGCCATCGGGGGCGGTGACCTCGCGCCCCAGCGACACGACGAGGCGATCACCGCGGCGATACGTCATGGTACAGATGGCCTCCCGGGTGACGCCGGACAGCTCGGTGCCCGCCGCCAGCGTGCGCCCGCGCCCGGCGGGTGCCGGCGTGTCGGCCACTCTGCCGCTGTCCACCGGCGATGGTTCGGCGGCGGCCGGCGCGGGCGCCCCGGCCGGCGGCTTCGGCTGTGGCAGGGGCTGAGGCACGGGACGCGGCGGCGCCGCGGCGGGGGCCGGCGCCCGTTGCGGACTCGAGGCGCTGGCCGTGACTGGCGCCGGCCCCGAGAGAGTGGGGCTGGACACCGCGGTATCGCCGATGGCGACGGTCGAGGTGGCCGATGCCGCCAGCGTAAGGTCGCGCGCGAGCGATGAATCGGTGGCGTCGTCTGCCGGACGCGACTCGCGACACCCGATCAGCAAGACCAACCCCAGCAGGGGCGTGGCCCCGAAGTGGAGGATTCCGCCGCGCCGAAAGTGAAGTTGCGCCATGTGGAAGACGATAGTCGAAAACAGGAGTGCCGCGCCACCGCTTCGTACGCCGGGGTGCGGCTCGCGTTCCCCTAGCCCCTTCTTGGTCGATGCCGTCCACCACCGTCGACGTGACGACGCCCACCCCGGTACAGCAGGTCTTTGTTGCCCGCCAGCCGATCTTCGACGCCCAGGACACCCGCGTAGCCTACGAACTGCTGTACCGGGCTACCCGCGAGGCGACGCACGCTCACGAGGGTCCGCCGTCCCAGCCCCTCATGTGCGGGGATACCGCCCTCCACGCGATGCTGTCCATCGGCCTGGAGCGACTGGCGGGGGGAACGACGGCCTTCGTGAACATGACCGAAGAGCACCTGCTGGGAGGACTGCACAAGATTTTCGACCCGCGCACGGTGGTGCTCGAATTGCTGGAAACGATCGACGGGACGCCGGCCGTTGTGGCGGCCTGCGAGGCAGCGGTGGCCGAGGGGTACACCCTGGCGCTCGATGACTACGACGGACGGGCGTCCCTGGACGTCCTGTTGCCATTCGCGACGATCGTGAAGGTGGACGTGCTGGACCGCGACCCGCAGGCGCTGGCCCCCATGATCCGGGGCCTGCTGGCGCGCGGCCTCGTGGTGCTGGCGGAACGGGTGGAGTCGCACGAGATGCTGTCGGCGATGCGCGCACTGGGGTGCACGCTCTTTCAGGGGTACGTGTACAGTCGGCCGGAGACGCTCGGAGGGCGCACCGTCAACGTGCACCAGGCGGCGATCTTCCAGATCATGGCCTTGCTGAACAAGCCGGAGACCCCCGAAGCGGCGCTGGACGAGGCGTTTCGTAGTCACCCGTCGCTCTCCCTGTCGCTCCTGCGCCTCGTCAACTCGGCGTCGTTCGGCGGGCGGGGGGTGGACTCCATTCCCTATGCCCTCCGCGTCGTGGGCCGTGAGGCGCTGTCGCGCTGGATGCTCGTCATGCTGGCGGTGAGCGTCAGCAGCCGCAGCGCCGTGGCCCATGAGGCCGTCCTGCAGGCCCTCGTGCGCGGACGGTTCTGCGAATTGGTCACGGCGCGCGGTGCCAACGGCGACCCTGGACCGCGCTTCCTGGTGGGGTTGCTCAGCCGCATGGATACGCTGCTGGGCCTCCCCATGGATCAGGTGCTCGACCGCCTGCCGGTGAGCGACGACGTACGCGCGGCGCTCCTGAACCGGACGGGAGTCCATGCCGAGACGCTCCGTCTGGCCGACGCCTACGACAGCGGCGACTGGGCGGTCGTGGACTCGCTCGGCGGGGATGCGGCGCTCTCCGCGTTGTATACGGAGGCGGTGCTCTGGGCGCACGACCGCCTGTCGCCGGAGATGCCGTCGTAACCTGCCGGCCAGCGCCCACGCTCGAGCGGCGCCGTCGTCACGCGTCCGTCAATACGCTTTCTTGAGCGGCGTCGACAGGGTGGTGACCAGCGAGTCGCGCTTCTGCGTGGCGAACGCCTCGGCACTGGGGGCGCTTTCGGGCGTTTGGGAATAGGGGAGCAGAATGGAGATGCGGCGGTTGCTGGGGGCCATGCGATCATCCGGCACCCGCGGGTGCGTGTCGGCATAGCCGCGCACTTCCACCACGCGACCGGGCGCCACGCCTGCGGACTGCAGGATGCGGCGTGCGGCATTGGCGCGATCGGTCGAGAGCTCCCAGTTGGTGTACGCCGCATCCTGCCCGAACTTCGCCCCGTCGGTGTGTCCCTCCAGCACCACTGGATGGCCGCTGGCGGCCAGCTCCGTTCCCACCAGCTGCAGCGCGAGCATGGTCGCGGCATTCATGCGCGCCGAGCCGAGCGGGAAATACACGTCACCACGCCCTGATTCCACCAACTCGATGCGCAACCCCTCGCGGGTCACCTGCACATCCACCACGGCATTGAGCCGCTTCATCGAATCGCTGGCGGCCAGCTTGTCGAGGATCGACGTGCGCAACTGCTCGAAGCTGCGCTGCTCGGTGGTCCGCAGCATCATGCGCATGGGCGTCCGCTGGATGGGAGTCGGCGTCGTGCCGACGCTGAGCGGACTCGATCCCGCGCCGAACCCCTTCTTGTAGCCGACGGGGTTGGAGAAGTAGCCCTCGACGGCCTGCTTCGTCTTCTCGTCCATGCCCAGGATCCACATCACCATGAAGAAGGCCATCATGGCCGTCACGAAGTCGGCGTACGCGACCTTCCACGAGCCACCGTGATGTCCGCCGCCACCGACCACTTTCTTCTTGACGATGATGATCTTCTTGCCGCCGCGCGCCGCCATGGATCAGGCCACTCTCTTGCGCGTGAGTTCCTCGAGCTCGGCGAAGCTGGGCCGCTCATGGGGCTCGATGTTGCGGCGCGAGAACTCCACCGCCGTCATGGGCGCATCGCCACGCGCAAACGACAGCAGCGCCGTGCGGACGCACAGCATGTAGTCGTGCTCTGCGTGGATGCGCGTTTCCATGGCCTTGGCGATGGGACCGAACACGCCGTACGCCAGCAGGATGCCGATGAACGTGCCCACGAGCGCCGCGGCCACCTTCTCACCGATCTCGGAGGCAGCGCCGCCGATCGAGCCCATCGTGATGATGACGCCGAGGACGGCAGCGACGATGCCGAACCCCGGCATGGCATCGCCCACGGTGGTGATGGCGTGCGGCGCCAGCATCTGCTCGTGGTGATGCTTTTCCAGATCGACATCCAGAATGTCCGCGAGGTTATGGTCCTCCACCGTGCCGGTCAGCAGCACCTTCAGCGTATCGCAAAGCAGCGCCGTGGCGTGGTGATTGGCCAGGAAGGACGGATACTTCTGGAAGATGTCGCTCTTCTCGGGGTCCTCGATGTGCGCTTCCAGCCCCACCAGGCCGTCCTTGCGCACTTTCTGGAAGACCTCGTAGAGTACCTCCAGCAATTCCGCGTACGCCTTGGCGCCATACGGGTTGGGCTTGAGCAGTCCGAGCAGCTGCGCCACGCATGCTTTCAGCACCGCTGGTGGGTTGCCAATGATGAGCGTCCCGAGCCCTGCGCCGCCGATAATGATGAACTCGGTCGGCTGCCAGAGCACCGCGACTTCGCCATGGTGCATGACGTAGCCACCGATGACTGAGCCGAAGACGATCACCAGACCGATGATGACGAACACGCGAGCGATTCCGGGGTGCGGGTGAAGGGGGCAGCGAGCGTGGCGCCCAGCGCGGAAACCGGGGCCGAGCGCTGGCTCTCGATTCAGGACGATTTACTGCGCAGTCTGGCACATACGATCAGCAACCGGCTGGCGACGGTCAGTGGCGTGGCCAGCCTGCTGGAGGGCGGCACGGTGCCGGATGCCCGGATGCTCGATGGGCTGCGGCAGGATGCGGAGCGGCTCGAGCGCGTCCTGGACCGGCTGCGGCAGCTGCCGCGCCGTCCGGATGCCGCGCCTGAGCCCATGCTGCTGGCCGATGGTCTCGAGGCTGCGCTGCAGCTCGTTGCGGAGCACCCGCTGCTGCAGGGACGCACCGTGGGCCGGGTGGTCGTCGGTGAGGTCCTGCCGGTGCGGGCCGAACCCCAGTCGGTGGTGCACGCGGCGTGCGTGGCGCTGCTGGCGGCGGCCCGTCGTGGTCCCGGGGCGCTGGTGGTGTCGCTGGAGACGGTGGCTGACCGTGTGCACCTCACGGTGCACCGGGACGGGTCGCCTGACGCGGACACGGCCGTCCCGGAGGGCGAAACCGCTCCCGCGCCGCCGGCCGATGCCCCCGTCCTCGCCTGGCTCCTGGCAGCCAGCTATGGACACGCGCTTGCCGTGCCCCACGGATGTGGATTCTCGCTCCCCACGCTGGCGGCCGTGCGGCGACGCGGGGGGTGACCCTACGCCGTGGCTTTGGGGCCGGCGGAGGGCCCGGGGGGTACTGCGGCACCCGGTGGGCCGAGGGTGGCGAGCCACGCCCCGGCCGCCGAGCCACTCGCGGCACGCTGGTTCTGCTGTGCCACCTGCTGGGCAATCTCGCCGCGGAGAATCTTGACGTCGGCCGGAGCCTCAATACCCAGGCGCACCCCGCCGCGATCGCACGAGACGACCACGATGCGGATGCCGCCGTCGATCAGAATGGAGTCGCCCTCGCGGCGTCCGAGAATGAGCATGGTCAGACCAGATTGACGAGCGTATCCAGCATCTCTTCCGCTACCTTGATCATCTTGGCCGCCGCTTGGAAGGACTGCTGGGCACGCAGCATCTTCACGAGCTCCTCGTCGGTGCTCACGCCGCTCACAGCCTGGCGGCGCAGATCGGCCTGATCCGTGAGGGTCGTCGCCACGGTGGCCTCGTCGTTGGCCGACGCGGTCTGCAGGCCGACCCGCGTCACGAGTCCGCGAAAGAAGCCGACGAACGAGCCGGTCTCCGTGGCGCCGGTGGGCGTGGTGAAGGAGACGGTATTCTCCGCGGTGCGCAGCGCCGAGAGCGCCTGCGCGACCGTGTTATCGGTCGGGGCGCTGGCATTACCGGAGGCCGCAATCTTCGACGGGTCGGCGATGATCGTGCTGTGCAGCTTCAGCGTGGCGGCCGAGACCGGCACGGCCAGGGTGCCGGGGTCGAAGAAGTTGCCGGCCGCGACGCCGGGGATCGCGCTGCCGGTGAAGGTGAAGCCCCCGCTGTGCGCCGTGTTCACGGCGCTCACCAGCTGGCTGGCCATGGCGTCGAGCCGGGTGCGCACGCCGGGGATTTCGGAGTTGACCACCGTGGCCAAGGCCTTCAGCTCCCCGGCCAGCGGGAACAGCCGGTCGGGCGGATTGCCGAGTTGAATACGGACTGGCAGGTCGGTGAGCGGTGTCGCCGGGAGCGGGTTGGGGGTCTCCAACTGCAGGGACACCGACACCGCGGTCGCGCCGTCCACGAGCAAGGAGTTGCCGATGAGCACCGACACCGAACCGTCGGGCTGCTGCAGCGCTCGCGCGCCCGCGAGCTTCGAAAGCTCGTCGAGCTTGAGATCGCGCAGGTCCCGCAGGTCGTTGGCACTGTTGCCGCTCGACTCTGCGCCCACGATGCGCACATTCAGGTCGGCCACCTGGGTGGCCAGCGCCGAGATGCGCTCCACCGTGTTGCCGAGCCGTTCGAGGGTGCTCGTGCGCAGCGTGGTGAGCTGCGTGTCGTAGCCATTGAACAGCTGGCCCAGCTGCCGGCCTCGCTGCTGCACGACGGCGCGCGCGGCGAGGCTGCTCGGCTGGGCCGAGAGATCGCTCCACGCATTCCAGAACTGGTCGAGTGCGTTGGACATGCCAGCGTCGCTCGGTTCGCCAAAGACCGCCTCGAGCTCCTGCATGAGGTCACGGCGCATCCCGGCATCGCCCGCCTGCCCGTTGGCGTTTCGGAAGGACTCGTCGAGGAGAAGGTCGCGCTTGCGGACCACGGTGGACACGTTGACGCCGGTGCCCACGTTCCCGTAGGGCATGCGCAGCGGCGTGTTCGGCGCGAGCACGGCCTCCTGTCGCGAATAGCCCGGTGTCTCCGCGTTCGCGACATTCTGCGCGATGGTCTGGAGGGCAGTCTGGTGCGCGACGAGCGCGGAGCGCGCGATGCTGAGGAGGCCGTTATTCATGGGTCAGGCCCGGCGATTGACGAGCACGCCGCGCGGCGCGCCCGGCCCCGGGGGCACGAGTCCCTCGGTGGCGTAGGTGGCCGGACTGGCCGATCCGCCGACGAGCGTCTGCACATGCTGGTCGGTACTGGTGAGCGCTTCCCGGAGCAGCCGGCGGTTCATGCTCACCTCCCGGCTGAGCGTGTCGGCGGCCTGCTGCAGGTGCAGCCGCGCCTCGCGGAACCGATCGTCCACCAGGTCGCCGAGCACATCCTCAACCTCGCGCAGGGTCATTTCCTCGGAGCCACCGACCAGCACGTTGAGCTGGCGGCGCCGCTGTCGCGCCTGCCCCAGCGTGGCGAGGATGCGGTGCGTGGCGAAGGTGCTGTCGTCGACGCCCTGGATGTCGTCGCTGCCGACGGCGGCCCGCTGCCGACGCATCTGCGCGATGAGATCATCGAGCAGGCGCCGTTCACTGACCAGCGCGTCGTGCAGCGCGGCGATCAGCGCCGAGGATTGCAGTCCGGCGCGGGGCGCGGGTTCCTGGGCATACATGGTCAAGGGCGACATCAGCGATTCGTGGAACTGGAAGTCGATGAGGACGGGGTGGCCGCCACGCGGCCACGCAGTTGGCGATACACGGACTCGGCGAGCCCGCCCTCCCATTGGTTGGGAGTCTCGGCAGCCAGATGCTGATCCATCAGTCCCGTGAACATGTCTTCGCCGGCGTTGGCCGAAACGATGCCGTCTTGCTGGGGAACGGTTTCACGCATCGCCTTGAAGAGCTGTTGGACGAACAGCCCCTCGAGCTGCTTGGCGGTCTCGCGCAGTGCACGATCGGTCGCCGGGGGAATGGGGGGCGCCACCGGGGGCGTGACCGTCACCAGGGAGGCCCGGGGGCGTACGGGATCGGTCACCGGACGATGATCTCCGCGGTCAGGGCGCCCACTTCACGCAGGGCGGCGAAGATGGCCGCGATCTCGCTGGCGGGGGTCTGGACGGCGTGCAGGGCCGAGGCGACGCGCTGGACGGGGATGCCGGCGGGGAGGCGAACGCTACCCGGAATGGCGGCCGTGTCGTTGGGCTCGAGGGCGCCGATGGCGAGCGTAATGGCCCCGTGACTGACTGTAGCGGCGCCCACCACCATATCGCCGCCCGCGACCACGGTGCCGTCGCGCCCGTCGATGATGATGCGGGGGCGCGCCTCCGGGGCCACGGCGAGATCCCGGATCCTGGCCATGGCGACCGGCTTGGCCAGGGAGTCGGCGAGCGTGACGATCACGGCCCCCTCGTCCTCGACGATCGCGGTCTTCTCCCCCATCGCGCCGTTGATCGCCGTGGCAATGCGGCTGGCCAGCCCAAGATCGGGTTCACGCAGCAGGAGCCGCGAGGTGGCGCCGATGGTCGGACGCGGGAGGTCGGCCTCGAGGACACCGCCCGTGGGAATTCGCGCGGCGGTCTCGTGCGTCGGCGCGTAGCGCGTGGTGCTGCCGCCCTGACTGATGAGGAGGGCCCCCTGTGCGCTCGCGAGTGGCGGCCCGCTCGGGTCGGCCACCAGCGGCGTCATGAACAACGTGCCGCCCTTGAGTGATCGCGCATCCCCCATGCTGGACACCTGCACTTCGAAGCGTCCCCCGGCGCGGAGGAACGGGGACACCTCGGCCGTCACGAGCACTGCCGCGACGTTGCGCATGCGAATGAGGTCGGCAGGGACTTCCACGTTGAAGCGGCGGAGGATGTTGATGACGCTCTGCACCGTGGGGCCGCCGGTCTGTCCCCCGATGGCCCGGTCACCGGTGTTGTCGAGCCCCACGGCGAGCCCATACCCCACCAGGCGCACCGGCAGGGCCCCCTCGGCCTGCGTCAGGTCCCGGATCTTGACGTCGTTCTGCGCGACCGCGAGCGACGGCATGAGGAGCAGCAGGGCGATGGCCGCAGCGACGGTGCGGAGCAGGCGGACGGTGTCGTGGGCCACAACGCGGACCCTGCGCGAGCGGAGCAGCAACGTGTTCACGGCCACACCATCCCGAGGACCTTGCTGATGATGCCCTGCTTGGGTTTCCCGAGCGGGCCCGGCGAGGCGTAGCCCAGTTGGGCGTCGGCCACGCGGCTCGACTCGATGAGGTTGGTGACGGAGACGTCCTGCGCCCGCACCCACCCGGTGAAGACGATGTCCTGCATGGCCCGGTCCACGTCGATCTTCTTGGTGCCCTTCACCTGCAGCAGGCCGTTGGGCCCCACGGCGACCACGCGCACACTCATTTCGTTCTGGAACCGGTTTTCGCGCCGCGCCTGGCCGCGTTGTGTTTGGTCAGCGTTGTTGCGGGCGTCGATGTTTGCGGACTGGCTGCTGCCGGGGACGCGCGCGTTCAGTCCGAAACCGCGATTGCGGAGGTCCTGATTGAGGTTCTCCTTGACCGCCGTGCTGATCGTGTAGTCGTCGATGAGTACGGTGATGATGTCGCCGACGGCAAACTGGCGACGGTCGCTGACCCAGGCGTTGCGCGGCGGAGGGGCGGGGATGGCCGGGGCGTTGGCCGCCGGGGCGTTGGCTGCCGGGGCGTTGGCTGCCGGAGCCGTGGCCGCCTGACTACCGGGGGGTTGGGATGCCGCCTGCGCCGACACCGTAAACGGGGCGAACGCGAGGGCGGCGGCGAGGGCCAGTGGCGAGCGCTGACGGGACATGAGGAGTCTCAGCGAAGGCGAACGGTATTCGGCGCCACGGCGACGCCGTCGAGCCGGCGGGTACGATTGATGCGGACGCCCACGGGGGCGCCGAGGGCGGCGCTGTTGGTGGCAACGCCGCTCAGGACGAGCGTGAGCAGGCCATCCCGCCACACGGCGGTCACGGGTGTTCCGCTCGCAATGACGGGCGGCGGCGTGACGGCCGGGAGCCGAAGCCGTTCGCCGACGGCGATGGGCCGCCGCGCGATCCACCCGACCTGCGCTCGCGTGGTGTCGGGGGCCATGCCGTTCCAGCGCCAGGTGATCACGGTGTCTGCCACGCCGATGTCTTCGGCGCGCAGCGTGTCCCCCCGTCCGAGCTGGCGGAGCGCGACGGCAACGGATACCCGGCGCTGGTCGGCGCGCAGCGCGCCGGCCGTGTCCGGCCGCGCGCGTGGCGCCTGCGCCGCGAGCCCCAGGGGCAGCAGCCCCGCGAGTCCCGCGATCGCGCGGAGTGACCACCGGGATGCGGTGCCGTGCGCGGCCGGGCGATGGGTTGGCGAGTACATCAGGAAGTCCGTGTCCGGTGCGGCTTAGTTCACGATGTTGTTGGCGATCTGGCCCATCTCGTCGGCCGTCTTGATGGACTTGGAGTTGATTTCGTAGGCGCGCTGCGCGGCGATCATCTCCACCATCTCCTGCACGATCTGCACGTTCGAGCCCTCGAGGCTTCCCTGCTGCAGGCGTCCCATGCCGTCTTCGTTGGCGAAGCCAAGGATGGGCTGGCCCGACGCCGTCGTGGCCGTGAGCATGTTCTGGCCGAGGTTGAGCAGGCCGCTTGGATTGGCGAAGCGCGCGAGCTCGATGCGTCCCACCTCGGTGGGGAGCAGGTCGGTTCCGCGCTTGACACTCACCACCCCGGCACTGGAGATGGTGAGCTCGCTGCTGTCCACCGGAATGCGCACCGGCGGCTGAACGGCGTAGCCGGCGCTCGTGACGAGGACGCCCTGATCGCTGATCTGGAAGCTGCCGTCGCGCGAGTATCCGAGTTCGCCGTTGGGCAGCTGCACCTGGAAGAAGCCCTCGCCTTCGATGGCCACGTCGAGGTTGCGCCCGGTCTGTTCGATGGGGCCCTGCTCGTGCAGTCGCTGGACGCCGGAGAGCCGGGTGCCGCGGCCGACCTGAATGGCCGGCAGCGTCTCTGCCTCCGTGCCGCCGATGACCTGCTGTCCCTGAATGGTCTGGTAGAGCAGGTCCTCGAACTGCGCGCGGCTGCGCTTGAAGCCGGCCGTGTTCACGTTGGCGAGGTTGTTGGCGATGACTTCGGTGCGGGTCTGCTGCGCCATCATGCCGGTTGCGGCGGCGCGAAGTGCGGGATTCATGGGTCAGGTCTCCGGTGCGTGCCCGTGGCGGGCGTGCTCAAACGGGCTTGGCGAGGTCGGTCACGGCGATGCCGCGCACCGCATCGATGGTGGACAGCGTCTTCTGGGCGGCCTGATAGCGGTGCAGCACGCTCAGCATGTCGGTCATGGCCGTCATCGGGTTCACGTTCGACTCCTCGAGGAACCCCTGCTGCACCCGCCGTTCGGCGGACGGGATGGCCTGCCGGGAGGCATCGGGCACAAACAGCGTGCCCCCTTCGTGCTGCAGGTCGGTGCCAGTCGGGACGCGCTCGAGGCGCAGGCGGGCCAGTGGCTTGCCATTCACGGCGATCTGACCGGCGGCGTCGATCTCCACCACGCCGGTGGGCGGCATGGTGATCGGCCCGTCTTCGCCCAGGACCGGATTACCGCGGCCGTCGACCAGCTGGCGTTCGGGACTGAGGCGAAAGCTGCCGTTGCGCACGAACCGTTCCCCCCCGGGCGTGTTCACCACGAAGAATCCGTCCCCCTCGACCGCGAGGTCGAACGGGTTATGGGTCTGGGTGAGCGTGCCGGCCGTGAGGTCAACGGCGGTGTCGGTGGACGCCAGGGCGTTGTCCATGAGCCGCGAGAAGGCCATTTCCGCCTTGAAGCCGCGGGTGGACGCATTGGCGAGGTTGTTGGCCAGCACCGCCTGTCGGCGCTCCAGCATCTGGAGCGCGGCAGCCGCACTGCTCATTCCGTTGGTTTGGACGGGACCTGGCATGTCGTAGTCGGTAAGGGGACTCGAACTCGCCAGGGAGAAAAGCAATGGTCGGGCCACGCGGGCCCGACCTGATGAAGTTGATAGCAAGATCTTGTATTACAACGACTTGCCGTTTCTTCGCGGCCGCGTGTCGGCGGTCCGGGCCCGACCGTCGGCACGGCAATTCGTGCCGGATCCCAGCGGGGGCGGCCGCTATTGCCGTGCGGGAGGCGCTACCGTACCGCGAGGGCTCCGCCGTGGATCTCGAGCAGCATCGAGACGGCGTCAAGCGGGAGACCGGTCTTCCAGGCGATCTCGGTCGGGGCGGCGCCAGCGGCTGCCAGCGCCCGCACGGTGCGCGGGGTCTTGCCCCCCCGTCCACCGCGCAGGGAGATCGTTGGGGGCGCGGCCGTCGCCGGGCGCGGTGCGGCATGGCGAGTGTGGGCCAGCGCACTGCGGCGCCCCCGCCGTTTCCGGAGGGCGCTTCCCACGCGGCGCAGTGGCTCGATGAGCAGCGCGGCGGCGGTCGCCGCTCCCAACGCGGCGAAGGCCACGAGCCGCTGGTCCGGCGACACGGCGGGCGACATCAGGAGTGCACCGATGGCCAGCCCGACGATGCTGACGCCGACGCCAAGGGCGGTCATCTGCAGGACTTCCTTCCAGACCTTCGACATGCGGGGACTCCGTGGTAGGGTCAAGAACGTGCGCGAGGCGAGTCGTGCGTCAGGCGTCGCGGAGCGGCTTGAGCTCCACGCGCAGCTTGCTCAGCGCCTTGCTGCGTATCTGCGAGACGCGGCTTTCGGTGAGCTCGAGCACCTTGGCGATCTCGTGCAGCTTGAGCTCCTCGAAGTAGTAGAGCGAGAGGACGATCCGCTCCTGCTCCTTGAGCCGGAGGATCGCATCCTTGAGATGGGCGACCTCCTGCTCGTGCGTGAGCGACGCCTCGACGTCGCTGTCTTGCTCACTGGTCAGTGTTTCCGCCGGAACGGGCGCCGTGCTTTCCCGATCGCCTGGGGCCCGGTCGAGCGGCATGTGATGGGCGCCTTCGACGTCCGCCTGCCAACGCCAGAGCGTGTCGAGGTCCACGCCCAGCTGCGCGGCCAGTTCGCGATCCTCCGGCGCGCGGCCATGCGCTCGCCGAAAGGCCTCCCGTGCGCCGGTGATTTCGCGGGTCTTGCGCCGGACAGAGCGCGGCACGTGATCCTGCTTGCGCAGCTCGTCGAGAATCGCGCCGCGAATGCGGGGTGCCGCGAAGGTGCTGAAGGCGAGGCCACGGGTGGCATCGAAGCCTTCGAGGGCCGTCATGAGGCCGATCGTCCCGGCGCTCACGAGTTCATCGAAGTCGGTACGCGCGGCGAGCGTCCGTGAGACCTGCCGGGCCACGTGATGCACGAGACCGAGGTGCTCTTCGAGCAAACGGTCGCGGGCAACCACATTACCCGCCCGATAGGACTGCCAGAGGTTTGCGTTCATGGCTGTGGAACCGGAGGGGGCAGCGAGAGACACGATCAAGTACCGGGGCGGGAGAGGGGTCGTTCGGCCAGCACGCGCATCACGACGTGGTGCGCGGCGATGGCGGCCGGCGATCCGGCGGCTGCGTCAGGAAAGGGCATGCCCGCGCGCAGCGCGGCATCAAGGGTGGGGTCGGCCGGAATGGCCCCAGCGAGGCGTGGCGTGAAGCCGAGGAACTGCCGGGCCCCCGCCTCGATGGCGTCAAAGCAGCGAGCCGCTTCACTCCCTTCATGCCGGTTGACGAGCACCTCGACCGGCAGGGCCGGGCGGGCAAGCCCGACGGCTTTGCAGAGGGCATAGGTCGCCGCGAGGCCCACGGGATCACTGCCGGCGGAGACGGCCAAGAGCCGCTCACTGCCAGCGGGTGTAACGGCGCCGAGCACATGGTCAAGGCGGGCACCGCAGTCGAGGACCACGAGGTCCATCGTTTCGGCAAGCGTGCTCACCCGGCGCATGCAGGCCTTGCGTTCGGCCGCGCTCATTGGCGCCGCGCTGCGCGGGGCATCGGCGAGCCGCGGGGGGCCGCCGGCCACCAGGGTGAGTGTTGCACTGACCGGCGTGGCAACATCCGCCGGCACGGCGCGCCCGGCACGCAGGTCGGTCCAGCTGCCGCGCGGGGTGACCCCGAGTGTCAGCGCCAGCGCGCCCACGAAGTCATCGGTGTCCACCAGCAGCACGCGCCGACCCTCGCCGGCGGCACTCACGGCCAGCAGCGCCGACAGCAGCGTGGCCCCGGCGCCGCCGCGCCCGCTCGCAACCAGCAGCGTGGGTGCCGCCCCGTTGCGGGCGTCGCCGGCGCTGCGCGTGCTGCGGATGCCATCGGCTTGCGTCGGTGGTGCCGCTCCGCGCGGCACGGTCAGGAGCAGCGACATCAGGCCGGTGCCCAGTCGGATTCGGCGTCGGCCGCCAGGCCCCACGTGCGCAGCAGCCGCGGCACCCCGGGCTTGAGGTCGGCGGGCACGTCCTGGCCATCGGTGATCCAGCGGGTGGGCATCTCGAGCGACAGCGCCAAATCGGTGACACCCGATTCCCGCGGCACCTCGTCGAGCTTGGACAGCAGGAGATGCGTGGCGCCGCAGTGGGCGCGCGACGGGGCATAGGCACGGGCGATGTCCACCGCGAGGTCGGCGCGCAAGCTGGCCGGCAGGATCAGGTGCACCTCGTCGGGGGCGATGGCATCGAGCAAGGTGCGCCATCGCTCCGTGAGCTCCGTACTTGCTGGGCTGCGCCCCGGCGTGTCGATGAGAATCACGTCACAGTCGGCCGAGAGCCGCTTCATGGTGGTCTCGATCTCGCGCGCATCGTAGACGACCTCGAACGGGATGTCGGCGAGCTCGGCGTAGGTGGCCAGCTGCTCCATGCCGCCCACGCGGTAGGTGTCGAGCGTGAGGAGTCCCGGGCGCGCGGCCCCGAACATGCCGCGGCGCACCGCCAGTTTGGCGGCGGTGGTCGTCTTGCCGGCCCCGGTGGGGCCCACCAGCGCGATGCCATAGGGGCGGCCGTCGGCCTTGCGCAGCGTGGGCGGCAACGGCGCCGCTTCGAGGCGCGCACGGACGGCATCGAGGGCGTGGCTCGGCGTTGCGAGCACCTCCACCATCGGCACCCCGCCGTCGCGCACGGTGCGCGTGTGGAGAATCATCACGTCGTCGCCCAGCGTGCGCCGCGCGCGATCGGCCACGCGCGACAGGTCGACGCCGCGGAATCGTTCGACCGGCAGCAGACTAGCCATTCGGCATCTCCCAGGTGGCAACGCTGCTCAGCGTGATCTGCGCGGGGAGCTCGGCGAGCGAGACGACCGGGAGGCTGGGCAGCACGGGTTCAATCAGGCGTCGCACCCCCACGCGCAGTGACGGCGGCGTGATGAGCGGCAGCGGACGGCCATCCACCGCGTAGGTGGTGGCGAGGTGGTTCAGGTCCCGCAGCATTCCTGCGAGGGATTCGGGGGTGAGCATCGGCGTGGTCGCCTGCGCCGTGCGCGGCGAGAAGAGCCCCAGCAGGGCGCTTTCGAGACGCGCCCCGATGGTGATGCCCCGGATGGTGCCCGTGGGGTCGGCAAAGAGCCGGGCGATCACGTTGGTGAGCGCCTTGCGGACCACTTCCGTCAGCACCTCGGGATCCTTCGTCGCCTCCGCGCCGTCGCCGATCGCCTCGAGAATCGTGACGAGGTCGCGAATGGGGACACGCTCGCGCAGCAGGCGCTGGAGCACGCGGTGCAGCACGCTCAGGGACACCTTTCCGGGAATGATCTCTTCCACCAGCGCTGGGTGCGACTTCTTGAGCGTCTCCACCATCTCCTGCACCTCCTGGCGACCCAGGAGCTCGGCGGCGCTCCCCTTCAGTGTCTCGAGCAGGTGGGTGGCGACCACGGTCGTGGGTTCCACGACCACGTAGCCCAGCGCTTCCGCCTCGGCACGGCGCGAGGCCGCGACCCAGCGTGCCGGCATGCCGAAGCTCGGGTCGATGGTGTCCATCCCGTCGATCTCCGCCACCACCGCACCGGTGTTGAGGGCCATCATGAAGCGCGGCAGCACTTCCGCGCGGGCAACCTCACTGCCGCGCAGCTTGATCACGTATTCGTTGGCGGGCAGGCGGATGTCGTCGCGGATGCGGATGGGCGGCACGAGGATGCCCAGTTCGAGCGCCGCCTGCTTGCGCAGCAGCGAGATGCGTTCGAGCAGATCGCCGCCCTGCCCCTCGTCCACGAGCGGGATGAGGGCATACCCCACCTCGAGTTCGATCGGGTCGATCTGCAGCAGGTCCTGCATCGGATCGGGTGTGGCTGAGACCTCGGGGGCGTCACTCACCGTGGGCGACAGCATCAGCGCCTCGGCGGTGCGCTGCGCCTCGGCCTGCGTCGACAGCTTTGCCAGCACGGCGGTCCCCGCGGCCATGGCGAGGAAGGGAAACATCGGGAGCGCGGGAATGAGCGAGAAGGCGCCGAGCACGCCCGCCACCATCCACATGGCGCGCGGATGGCCGCCAAGCTGCCGACTGAGCACGGTGCCGATCCGGTCGGTGCTCGTCGCCGCCGTGACCATGATGCCGGCCGCGGTGGAGATGATGAGCGCCGGGACCTGGGAGACGAGCCCGTCACCCACCGTGAGGATGGTGTACGTGCTCGCCGCCTTGCCCACATCCATGCCGCGCTGGATGACGCCAATGAAGATGCCGCCGACGATGTTCACGATCACGACGAGAATGCCGAGAATCGCGTCGCCCTTCACGTACTTCGAGGCACCGTCCATCGCGCCGTAGAAGTCGGCGGTGCGGGAAATCTCGTCGCGGCGGGTGCGGGCCTCCTTCTCGTCGATCAGGCCGGCGGAGAGGTCGGCGTCAATCGCCATCTGCTTGCCGGGCATGGCATCGAGGGTGAAGCGCGCCGCCACTTCGGCGATGCGGCCGGCACCCTTGGTGATGACGATGAAGTTGATGCCGATGAGGATGAGGAAGATGACGATCCCAACGGCGTAGTTGCCGCCGATGACGAACTGGCCGAAGGCCTCGATCACCTTGCCCGCATGCGCCTGGGTGAGAATGAGGCGGGTGGACGAGACGTTGAGGCCGATGCGGAACAGCGTGAGCAGCAGGAGCAGTGCGGGGAAGCTGCTGAAGTCGAGCGGGTTCGTGGTGTAGAGGGCGACCAGCAGCACGACCAGCGACGAGCCGATGCTCGCGGCGAGGAAGAGGTCGAGCAGCACCGGCGGTAGCGGGACGATGATGAGCGCGAGAATCATCACCACCACGAGGGCGACGGCGATCTCGGCGATGCGCATCTTCGGCGCGCCGGGGTTGAGGGGCAGGGCAGCAGAGGTCATGCAGGTCTCCTCAGGCGGCGGCCGTACCGCGCCAGCCGGCGCCATGGCGCTGCTTCTCACGCATTACGAAGGCCAGCACCTCCGCGATGGCCAGATACATCTCCACCGGAATCATGGTGCCGACCTTCGCGATCTTGATGAGGGCCCGGGCGAGCGGCTTGTTTTCGATCACGGGCACGCCATGCTGAAAGGCCAGCTCCTTGATCCGCTGCGCGATCTTGCGTTCGCCCAGCGCGACGATGTACGGTGCCGGCGCCACCGCGGGGTCGTACTTGATGGCAATCGCGATGTGCGTAGGGTTCACCAGCACCACGTCGGCGGTCTTCACGCTCGCGAACATCGTGCGCCGCACGCGCTCGCGCGCGACCTGGCGGCGACGCCCCTTCATTTCGGCGTTGCCTTCCTGCGACTTCATTTCCTCCTTGACTTCCTGCTTCGTCATCTTGAGGTCCTCGTTCGTCTTCCAGCGCTGGAAGCCGTAATCGGCGAGCGCAAGAACGAGGAACATGAAGCCGGCATTGCGGAGCAACGCGAAGCTGTAGGCGTTCACGAGCTCCATGAGCGCCATCGGGGACGGGGACACGGCGAGGGCCAGGACGTCGGGCCACGCGTCCTGCAGCGTGGCGTACACGGCATAGCTCACGATGACCATCTTGAGCATCCCCTTCGCCAGCTCCACCCATCCCTGCAGGCCGAGCATGCGCTTGACGCCGCTGATCGGGTTGAGACGCTCGAACTTGGGCTCGAGGGTCTTCGTGGTGAGGAGGCCACCGGTCTGCAGGGCCTGCACGGCGATGGCGATCACGGCGAGTGAGGCCATGGCCGACACGATGCTCACGATGACGCGGAAGCTGAGCGCCTGGAGGTAGGTGATGAGGCCGACCCCCTCGTGTGCGCCGTCCCCCGCTGTGGCGAGCGTCCCGCCGACGGTCTCCACGAGAAAGCGCCACAGCGGTGGTCCCGCAAAGGAAAAGACCACGAGGGAGCCAAGGAGGAAGGCGGCCGTGACGAACTCGGGGCTCTTGGCGATTTGCCCCTTCTCCCGCGCGTCATCGAGGCGTTTGCCAGTGGGTTCTTCGGTCTTTTCGCCGGACTCGTTCTCTGCCATCGGTCGTTATCGCGACGCCCCCGTCGCCGGCGCCGGGGCCACCAGGGCCGCCCGCGCAAAGGAGTCGAGGGTCTGATGGTACGGCGTGGTCCAGCCGCTGAGCGCTTGCACCACGAGACCGATGGAGCCCGCGAAGGTGAGTAGGCCGACGCCGATCTGCAGCGGGAAGGCAAGACTCATGACCTGCAGCTGCGGTGCCGCGCGCCCGAGCACGGCCAGCGCGATGTTGGTCAGCAGGATGGCGGCGATGATGGGCGCGGCGAACTGCAGGCCACTGGCGAAGATCTGCGCGCCCGCCTTCACGAGCGGCAGGAGGCCGCGATCGAGGGCGAGCGGTCCGCCGAGCGGCATCACGTGGAAGCTCTTCGCCACGGCCTCGATCATCAGCAGGTGTCCGCCGGCGAGCAGCAGCAGCGTGACGGCGAGCAGCTGCATGAAGCTCGCGAACAGCGCGCCCTGGGTATTGCTGAGCGGGTCGAAGATCGCCGCGCCGGAGAGACCGATGGTGTTGGTGGCGAGTTCCCCTGCAAACTCGACTCCGGCGACCACGAGGGCGGCCGCGAACCCGAGCGCGAACCCCACGACCGTCTCCGCGAGAAACGTGGCAGGGGTGATCGCGAGCCCCGTGGGATCGGCAGATTCAAGTGCCGCGGGCAGCAGGAGCACGGCGAACATCACGATGAGTGCCGCGCGCAGTCGCATGGGCACGGACTTGGCCGACCAGGCGGGTGCCACCAGCAACAGCCCACCCACGCGTAGCGCCGTCAGCACCGTGGCGGTCGCGACGCCGGGCGCGAAGAGGTCGGGGAGGCCGAAGATCAGCGAGTTCACGGGCCGGTCGACGGGTGGAGACGGCTCAGGCGACCATCGCGGGAATCCCGCGGATGATCGAGGACGTGAACTTGATGAGGATCTGGAGCAGCCACGGCATGCCGACGATGAAGGCGCCACCCACCAGAATGAGCTTGGGCACGAACGTGAGCGTCTGTTCCTGGATCTGCGTGACGGATTGCATGATCGAGACGACGAGCCCGACCCCCAGCGCAATGAGCAACAGGGGGGCCGCGATCATGAGGGCGGTCATGATGGCGTCGCGGGTGAGATCGATGACGAGTTGATGGGACACAGGCGGTCGGGCTTCAGGAGTCGAGCGAGGCTGCCGAGACCACCTTGTGCAGGGATGGTGCCAGCATGGTGATGAGCCCGCGGGAGTGCGTATCAGCTTGTATTGCAATGTGTTACGAGATCGCTGGCGACGCGGATCCAGGCGCGGTGTCCCGGCAAGTCTTGCCGGGTCTGATGCATCGCGCCGCGCCTACCAGACGGCGGACGGTAATTGCTGCACGGTGTGCACCCGGCCTCGGGGCCCGTCGGGCACCCCGCCCGGGCGCAGCCCCGTCCGGGGCGCGGTGGGAGCGGGCTACTTGAAGCTCTGTACCAGGCTCGTGATGGTGAGGCTCCATCCGTCGACGAGCACGAAGAGCAGCAGCTTGAACGGCAGCGAGATCATCGCTGGGGGCAGCATGAACATGCCCATGCTCATGAGTACGCTCGCCACCACGGTGTCGATGATGATGAACGGCAAGTAGATCGCGAAGCCAATCTGGAAGGCCGTACGCAGTTCGCTCGCCACGAACGCGGACATCAGGACATGCAGCGGCACGTCGTCCACAGTGGCGGGGCGCGGCAGGCGACTCAGTTCGACAAAGGTCCGGACGTCGCTCTCCCGCGTCTGCTTGAGCATGAAGGTGCGCATCGGCTTCACGCCTGCCGACATCATTTCCACCTGGGTCATCTTGCCATCAAGCCAGGGCGTGATGGCCGTGCGATTCATCTCGGCGAGCGTGGGCCCCATGACGAAGCCGGTCAGCAGCAACGCCATGGCCGCGAGCAGCTGGCCGGGCGGCGCGCTCTGTGTACCCATGGCCTGCTTGAGGAACTGCAGCACGATGAGAATGCGGGTGAAGCCCGTCATCATGAGCAGCAACGTCGGGAGCAGCGTGAGCAGCCCCATCATGATGACAATGCCAACGGTGCCGTTCAGGCGCAGTCCCCCGTTTTCGGCGTCGCCGCCCAGCTGGACATCCATCTGCGGCATCATGCGCATGATGGCCTCATCAGCGGCGATGGGCGCCGGTGACGCGCTCTGGGCCTTGGGTGGCACGTCGGTGGCGCTGTCCAGCACCACGCGGTTCATGGGCTGACGGGGCGCGGTGGCCTGCGCCGTCACGGCGGCCCCATTGCCTGGACGTGGAACCGGCGGCGGTTGGGTGGCGGGCCCGATGGCGCGGGGGGTCGTGAGGCGCGCGGCCGGGCGCGGCGGCGCGGCCGGCGGCTGGCCGATCGTGATGGGGACGAGCGGCGCGAGGTCGAGCTTTGGTATGTCGATCACGAGCGGCGCGGTCGCCGGGGTCGCCGTACGGATGGCCGTGGGGGGCGTCGAGGCGGACGCCGGCGGCACCACGGGCGGCTGCACCACGGGCGGCTGCGTCGCGGGGGTCTGGGCCACGAGCGTCGAGGCGGACGCCATCGTGACGCCGGCGAGCAGGGCCGCCACTCGGGCGGCCCCACCCAGCGACAGGTCGAACAGAGACCCGAAGTCACGAGCGGCGGACGACCGTCGGACGGGCGACGCGTACGTCAGCGGGGTCCCACGGCTCGTGGTAAGGGGCGCCGTGAGAAAGCGCGGGATCTCGGCGCGCTCGGTGAGGGACAGGGGCGCGAAGGCCGGGCCCCCCACTGGCGCCGCCGTGTCGGGGCGCGCCACCTCGTGAGCAGGGCCAGCCTCCGTCTCGAGCTGTTGGCCAAGCAGGCGCCCGAACTGGCCGGCAAAGAAGGCCGGCACGAGCGGGCGGTACGCGGCCGCCGCCTGAGCGCTCGACCGGTGCGGCACCGGCACGGCGCTACTCGCAATCACCTGCTGCCGATCACGCTCGTCGAGCTCGAAGAGCGTGGTGACCCCGCCTTCTCCCACGGCAAGCGCCACGACCTTTTCGCCGACGCGCACGACGGTCAGCCCGGTCTTCGGCCCCAATGGGACCCGCTGGACCACTTCCACGGGAACGCGCGTCTTGGCCGACAGGGACCCCATGCCCCAGCGCTTCAGCGCCCACAGGCACACGGCCCCGAGGCCGAGGACGAAGGCGAGGGCGGCGATCACCCCGAGTGACGCGATCAGCATGGACGGCCGAGATTCAGGTGGGAAGGTGAACGACGACGGTCATGCGCCTCAGGCCGCGCTCGCGGGAGCGGCGGTCGCGGCAGCGCTTGGCGTTGCCAGGATGCGCGTGATGCGCACCCCGAAGTGCTCGCCGAGCACCACGACCTCGCCCTCGGCAAAGCGACGATCGCCCACGAAGATGTCGATCGGTTCGCCGGCGAGGCGGTCCAGCTGGATGACCGAGCCCCGGCCCAGGCGCAGGATCTCCTGCACCATCATGCTCGTCCGTCCGAGTTCGATGGAGACGGGCAGGGTGAGATCGAGCAACATGCTGATCGGCACCTCGGTGCCACCCAGCATGGTCTGCTTGAAATCGGCAAATTGGGGCGCGTGCATAGCCGGCGCGACGGTGGCCGCGCCCGCGTCGGGCATGATAGTCGAGATCGGCTGCCCGGCAGCCTTGGCGGCCTGCGCGCTCGCGACCAGGGCATCAATTTCGGCGGTGTTCATCGGCAGAGGGGTCAGGAATTCGACGGGGGAGAGGGGAGCGCGTCCAGGATGCGCACCGCGAGATTGCCGTTCACGCGTCCGGCGTGCCCGATGAAGCGGTCCTGCGTACCGGCGCGTACAATCACGCGCGCGTCCTTCGGGATACCCGTGGGGATGATGCTCCCCTCGATGATCTGCGACAGGTCGCGCATGCTGAGCCGGAAGTCGGGCAGGCGCGCCGTGAGCGGCACCTTGGTCGCGCGCAGCGCGGCTTCGCTGCGCTGGCGTGTCTGCTCGCGTTCCCGATCGTTGGTGGAGAGCAGGGCCAGACGCTGCTGACCGCTCGACGTGAAGAACTTGTCGAGGACGGTCAGGGGAAGGCACAGCAGCAGCAGGCTGCTGACGTTGCCGGTGCTGAACTCGAGGTTGGCCACGAGCACCGGATCCTCGCGGTTGATCACCTGCAGGATTTCCGGCGAGGACTCGAACCCCGTGATGCTGAGGTCCAACGGCACGTGGTCCTGCCAGATCTCCTCCAGCAGCGCGGTGATCTTGTCAGCCACGCTGCGCACGGCCATGCGCTCGATGGGGGTGAGCACCCGCGTCAGCGACGCGCCGGCTCCCTCTCCACCGAAAAAGCGGTCGACCAGGAACGTGCTGAACTCGGGGCCGATATCGAGGACGCCTTTCTGGCCCGTGCCGGTGATGTCGAAGATGTACGAGGTGCAGGGCATCGGCAGTGAGAGCGTGAACTCGGCGAAGGAGAACTGCTCCACACTCTGCAGCCGCACCTCGATCTGGCCGCGCATGCGCGAGATGAGCCACATCTCGAGCCCCTTCACGAGGCGCTCGTACATGGCCTCCAGAGTGCGCAGACGTTCCTTCGACACGCGGTGCGGACGACGAAAGTCGTACACCTGCACATCGAATGGCGACGGTGCGAGCGCCGCGACCGGCGCGTCCAGCGCACCGTCTGTTCGGGGCGCGTTCCCGCCGAGCAGGCGATCGATGTCGTTCTGGGAGAGGGCTTCCGTGCTCATTGCGGTCGAATCGACATGAAGGGCGCTTACTGGACGACGAACTGCGGGAAGTAGAGGCTCTTCACGGCCTTCTTGCCGAACTTCGCGTTGATGACGGTCAGCAGCTCGGCCTTGAACTGTTCGCGGCTTGCGATCTCCGTCAGCTCCTCCACCGTCTTCACCCCCAACGCGGTGAGGATGAGGTCGCGCAGCTCCGCATCACGGGCCGCGAACTCCTCGCTCGCCTTGCTGCTGCCGGCTTCGATAGCCACCGAGAACAGCAGGTAACGGCCGCCGCCGCTGGCGGCGGGATTGAGCACGAGGTTCTCGAGCAGCAGCAGCGCAGGGACTTCTCCCTCCGCCGGTGCCTCGCCGCCCTCGGATGTCGCAGCGGCCTCGTCGGCGGTGCTATCCGCATGCTCGCCATCGGCGTGTGCCACGACGGGAGCGCTCTTGCCCATCTTCTTGGCAACGATCGGGCCGACAAAGGCGGCGCCGGTGCCACCCCCCACCAGCAACCCCACGGCCACCATGCCGATGAGGACAGGGAGCTTGGGCTTAGCCGGGGCAGCGGCGGCGGCGTCGGGTGCCGGAGTCTGTTGATTAGCCATGGAACGGTGCGGGCGGAGGTGAAGACGTCACGCCCAGGGAAAGCAGGGGTCGTGCCACGCGTGTGTATCTCCGCCGGTGGCATCGTAAAATGTTGTCCTGCAATATCTTGCGTTATTTTCGCGAGGGCCGGCCATCGGCTGGTTTCAGCGGAATGCACCCGGCAAAAACCGCACGGCCTCGTCGAGGCGGCAAGAAATTCCGCCGAGCGCTCGCATTCTGGATTAAGGAAATCATTCGGCACCCCGATCGCGGCAATGGCGACCGTGCGCCAACCGCGGCATTGGCCCCTGCCCCCTGCCCCCCGCCCCCCAAGAGGGAGCGGCGGGCAGACGGCAAGGTGCCTATCCTGCTGCCTACGGCCTACTCATTACCGCTTCAAGTTGATCAGCTCCTGCAGAAGCTCGTCGCTGGTCGAGACGACTTTGCCGTTCGCCTGGAACCCGCGCTGCGCCACGATCATGTTCGCGAATTCCTGTGCCAGGTCCACGTTGGACATTTCGAGGGCGCCGCTGGTGAGCTGCGACTGCGCGCCCTCGAGGGCGAAGCCGAGCACCCCCGAACCCGAGTTGGCCGATTCCTGGTACATGTTGTCGCCAATGCGGAGCAGGCCCGACGGATTGTTGAAGTCGGCCAGCACGATGCGCGCGAGGGGATTCGTGGTGCCGTTCGTGAAGAAGCCGGTGATGAGACCGAGCCGATCGATCGAGAAGTCCTGCAGGGTCCCGGCCGTGAAGCCGTTCTGGTCGCGCAACACGGCGGTGCTGGCGGTGGAGGCGAACTGCGTGAGGCCATTCACCCCGCCCCCCAACTTGAGGTCGATGCGCACTGCGTTGGCGCCCGGCACGGCGAAATTGAGCGACGCGACGACGTCCGTGTTGAGAATGCCCGACTGGTCGAAGTCGAACGTCCCGCTGTTCTCGCTCGGCGTGGCCGTGGTGGGGCTCATGAAGTACCCCACGCGGATCACGGCGTTCGAGGGCATGCTGCTCGTGAACTGCAGGGCCGGCGGTGGGCCGGCAGTGAAGGAGAAGTCGGCAGGGGAGGCGTACTCCACGCCTGCCGGGCTGGACACCCGTACGTTCGCGGGCAGGATCTCGTAGCCGGCCGGTGGGACGGGCAGAGGGACGTTGCCCGGCGGCGAGCTGCCGTTCGTTTCGACTTCGAAGGTCTGTGCTGACGCCTTGGGATCGATCCGCCAATTCCAGGTGTTCGGGCCCGTCTTCCACATCTGCAGCTTCACGTCGTGCCGCGTGCCCTGTGAATCGAACACGCCGATCTGCGTCTCGGTCCACGCCTTCTCGTTGATCGGATCGGCGCGGACCAGCGGATCATTGAAGTTGCCCTGGAAGATCGTCGCCGAGGCGTTGAGGTTACCGGCGAGCGTGGCTTCGGTGGTGGGCTTGGCCGACACCCGCTGGCCAAAGGGCAGCTTGATGTCCCGCATGCCATCCAGTGGCAAGCCGTTCTCGTACATGCGCCCCTGTACGATGAAGCCGTTCGCCGGGCTCACCAGCTGGCCGATGGCGTCGATCTGGAAATTGCCGGCGCGCGTGTAGAAGCTCTGGTTGCCTTTGCGCACCACGAAGAACGAGTCGCCCTGAATCGCGATGTCGGTGTTGAGCCCCGTCGTTTCGATGTTGCCCTGATTGAAGATCTGGTCGATGGAGCCGACCTGCATCCCGAGGCCGATCTGGATGGGATTGATACCACCCTGATCACCGGGGGGACGGCTCGCACCCTGCAGGAGCTGCGCGAAGCCTTCCTTGAACGTGACGCGACCTGCCTTGAAGGCCACCGTGTTGACGTTGGCGATGTTGTTGCCGATGACGTCCATGCGCACCTGGCTGTTGCGCAGGCCGGAGACGCCGGCGAAGAGAGAGCGAAGCATGTGTGAGTGATCCTCAGGCGCGGATTTGCGTGAGTTGCGACATCGGCAGGGTGAGCGAGTCGCCGATGATTAGGATGGGGTTGCCGTTCTCATACTTCATACCGGTGATCCGGCCGGCCGTGAACGTCTTGACGGCCTGGAACGGGCCGCCGGTGGCAGCGACCTCGAACTTGTAGGTGTACTGCCCGGCCGGGAGCTTGGGGTTGGAGAACAGGTTGCCCAGTTCGAACGACTGCTGGCCGGCCTTCGTGACCTCGACATTCGCGGTGCCGACGACCTCGCCCTTGCTGTTGGTCACCGTGACGCGTCCGGTGCCGACGCGGGTCCCCGTGTCCACCACGAGTGGCCCCAGGCCGTCACGATCGACGAAGACGGTGTTGCCCGGCGTCACCCCGATCTTGCCGACAGTGCCCATCGCCATCTGCCCCTCGATGAGTTGCGCGAGCTCGTCGGCCCGGGACTCCTGGGTTTCGCCAAGCGTCGTGATGGCGTCGACGATCTCCGCATCGCGGGTCGCCTGGGCCTCCAAGCTCTTGTTGATCTGGAGCAGTTGCTCGACGGAAGAGAACTGCGCCAGCTGCGCAGCCATATCCTTGCCATCCATCGGATTGAGCGGATCCTGATTCTTGAGTTGGGAGACGAGCAGCTTGAGAAACTCGTCGCGCCCCATGGCTTTCGGATTCGCCGGCAGCGCCCGGGGTGCGGAAGGCTGGGCTGGACCAACCGGTGGCTGAGCGGGAGTGGCTGGACCAACCGGTGGCTGAGCGGGAGTCGTGGGGGTGGTAGGGGGGGGGGTCGGGCCGGTCGTATTGAACGCCGGCGGCGCGAACGGGGGGCGAACGGCACTGATCATGTTGGCGTACCGAAGAGGAAGTCGGGGCGCGGGCGCTGGCGATCCTGCTGCTGATCGCGCTGCTCCCGCTGATCACGGGCGCGCGCGCCCTGCTCGCGGCGCGTCTGCTCCTGGTCCCACTCGCGCGCAGGGTTGCGTTCACGTTGCCCGTTGGCGTTGGAACCATCCTGCGCATTGGCCGACGTGGCGACCGTCACCTTCGCGGGATCCCGGTCGCTGCTCACCGCCCGTAGGGTCTCGGTGGTATCCGGCGGCATGCGTCCGCTGATCGTCACCGAATCACTTTCGAGACCATGCCGGCCCAGCGCGTCCTGCAGGTCGGCCGTGCGCAGCCGGAGGCGGTCGGCCGTCGCGGCGTCGGTGCTGATCTGCGTGCTCACGACGCTGCCGCGCAGGTCCACCGTGACCTGTTGCGTCACGCCGTTGGCACCTTCGACGTTGAGCGTCATGCGACTGAGTGGCGATGCCGGAGCGTCGGCCCGCAGTGCCTGAATCTCCGACACGCGCTGCGCCTGCGTACCAGTGATGCTTGCCGACGCACTGGGGGCTGCAGACGACCCGAGGCGCTCGCTGGCGGCCATCGCGTGGGCGCCGAGCGACAACGCGCCATAGCTGTCGGCGCCCTCGCTCCGCGTCGCGCGCTCGGCTTTGCGGCTGCTGGCGAGCGACGAGGCGTGCTCGCCGTGGCCACCCTGTCCGGACGACTGTCCGTGGGGCTGCTGGTCGGTGTGAGTGGCGAGCGACGCGCCGGTCGCACTGGAGACCGCGCCCGCCACGACCGGAGTCGTCGGACCGGCCGCGTCGGCAGGACGGGCAGTACTGGCCACCTGGGCTACGCCGGCCACCTGGGCGACCCCGGCGGCACTCGACGGGCCGACGACGGCGGCACTCCGCGCCGACGTTGCGGCGCGCTGCGCGTCCACGCGCGCGGTCAGGTCGGCGGGCATGTCCGGCCCCTTCGCCAGTTCGAGATGGCCAGGATCCTTCATGCCGAGTGTTCGCAGTCCTTCCTCGCGGGCGATGCGCTGCAGTCGCGCGTACCCGGTCGGGCTGTCCCACGAGCCGTCGATGATCACGTCCACGGCCTCGCCGCGCGTGTGCGCCGAGTCGCGGGTCCAGGTGACCACCGGTCCGCTGCGTGTGCGCCCCTGTGCGTACAGCCAATCCTGGCGCTCCTGGGAGCGGGTAGACTCCACGACCTGCACATCGTGGCCGTACTCGTTCCTCATGCGATCGATCACGCGTTGCACACGGCCGCGCAGTTCGGCCGAGACCGCCTCGAGATCGCGCGTGGGCGAGGTCGGTTCGGTGGCGCTGGCCACAGGTGCAGCGACCCGTGCCCCTTCCGCGAGGGTACCGGCCGCCGCGAGTGAGCCGCTATCGACTTCCGCCAAGAGCTCTCGCGCCAGCGCCTTGGCGCTTTTGCGCGCACCCGCCGTGTCTGCGAGCTGTAGACCGGCACTGGTGCCGGCCTGCGCGAGCATGGCATCGAGGGCGGCGCGGACGTCCGCCCCGCGGGCGTCGCCGACCGCCAGCAGCTGCTCCACGGAGGCGCCGCGCCCCGTGGATGCCCCCACGAAGGCATCAAGGGGGCGCGCATCAGTGACCGGTGCGGCGAACATAGGCGCCGCCACCACTGGCGCGGCCATCATTGGCGCGGCCACCACTGGCGCGGCCACCACTGGCGCGGCAGCGGCGCTGCTCGGGTGCAGGATGTCGCTGCGCGCCTCCCGGGGTAGTTGCAGCAGACCATGCCGCAGGGCCTCCTCCGCCGCAGTGCCGTCCTCGGGCCCTGCCCCGAAGCCCAGGGAGAGCTCCTGCTCCGGGAGTGGCGGCACGGGATCGGCGCGCCGCACGTCGCTCTGGCCAGCCAGCAGGGCCAGCAGCTGCGCAAATGCCGTCCGGCCGGTAGGCGGGGTCCCATCGTTGTCGGCGAGCGACGGGCCATCGACCACGCCGTCGCGGCGACCGACGCGCTCGGCGCCGGGCGCCAGACCAAGGCGGTCGGTACGTGGGGGCTGGTGGGTGTCCGCCCGGTGCGTCGGCGACATCAAAAGCAGGTCGCTCATGGCTTGACGACGCCCTTGGTGATGGCAGCCGAGCGTGCTGCCGGCAGCGTGGAGAGGATGGCCGCGGCCTGACGGTCGCTCATCATGGCGAGGATGGCGCGAATGTCCCCGTCGGTCATCTGTTCGAGCACCTTGGCCGCGTCCTTGGGCGTCATGGCGCCGAAGATCTTGGCGAGCCGGGCCTCCGGGAGCGTGGTCTGTAACGCCTGATCCCGCGCCGCCTTTGCCGAGGCCGCCGCGTTGGCCGTGCTCGCCACCGGCTTCGCGTCGGGGGCCGGCTTCGTGACGGGCGCGGGCTTCGCCTCCGGTGCCGCGTGCGACGCCTCGGCGGCGGCCCGGGCCACGGCGGCCGGGCCCTTCTCTGGGGCGCCGTGCACGGCCGGCGCGTGGACCGTCCCGCTCTGTCGCGCGGCTTCGAGTGCCCGCAGGCTGTCGGCCGGCGTCATCAGCGCCTGCTCGGCCAACGATGCGCTGTCGCCGCTGGCGGCATGGCCGACACTATCGTGCGCCGCCGAGTCCGCCTTCGCCTCGGCCATCGCCGCGCGGCGCGTCGAATCGGCGACGAACGTGGCGGAGGCCTTCATGTACGCGTACCCCGACCCGCCGCCAAGTCCGGCCAGCAGTCCGATCGCTATCGGGATGAGCATCGCCTTCATCAAATCATTCCGTTCGTGGAGGGGTCATCCGGCATTCTCTGCCGGGGCAGTGGTCGTTTCTTCCTGCTTGCGCGCAAACTGCGTGAGGGCCGCTTCGTCCATCTGCGCCCGGTCCCGAGCCGCTGTTTCCGCACGCCACACCTCGGTGTGACGCTCCTTCAGTCGGTCGAGAACGCGCCGGTCCCGCGCCGCTTCCTCGAGTGTCATCCTGGCCTTGTGGACCCCTGCGTCCGCCAGCTCGCAGACGTCGGTGGCGACCACCAATCGTTCGTCGAGAGAAGCGAGAACCGTGCCAAGCTGCTGGAGATGGCCGATCCGTGTTTCACGCCGCGCGACGTGGTGCAAGTGGGCGTGCGAGTCGGCGCGCAGGGCGGCGATGGCCTCCCGGGCCTGCACCGCTTGCACCGCCACGTCCTGTGCAGCCGCGAGCTCGCGCGCCTTCGCCTGTTCGTGTTGTTCGCGCAGCTCGAGGAGGCGCTGCAGTCGGAACCGGAAGTTCACCGATCGTTGCCTAGCGGCGGCGCACGGACGCGTCGATCGCCTCGGCGATCTGCGTCAGCTGGGCGTACGTGTCGCCGTAGTGGGTGATCTCATCGGGGCGCTGCTGCAGGAACTCGAGGACCTTGTGCCGATAGGCAATGGCGGCGTCCACGTACGGGTCACTGCCCTGCTGATAGGCGCCGACCATGATGAGGTCCTCCTTTTCCCGATACGCTGCCTCCAGGCGCAACATGGCCCCGCCGGCCCGCCGCTGGGTCTCGTTGATGATGTGATCCTTCACGCGGCTCTTGGAATCGAGCACGTCGATGGCAGGAAAGTGATTCTGCGCCGCCAACCGCCGGGTGAGCACGATGTGGCCATCGAGGATCGACCGTGTGGCGTCGGCCACCGGCTCGTTGAAATCGTCGCCGTCCACGAGGACCGTGTAGATGCCGGTGATGCCCCCGCGCTCGCCGTTGCCGGCCCGCTCGAGCAGCCGCGGCAGGTTGGCGAACACGGATGGCGGATAGCCCTTGGTCGTGGGCGGTTCACCGGTGGCGAGACCGATTTCGCGCCACGCCATCGCGACGCGCGTGACCGAGTCCACCATGAGCAGCACCTGCTTGCCCTGATCGCGGAAGTATTCCGCGATGGCCGTGGCCACGAGCGCCCCGCGGGCGCGCACGAGCGCCGCCTGATCGCCGGTCGCGACGATGACGACGGAGCGGGCGAGGCCTTCCGCGCCGAGCGAGTGTTCAAGGAACTCGCGCACCTCACGGCCACGCTCACCAAGCAGGGCGATCACGTTCACATCGGCCTGCGCATGCCGCGCGATCATGCCCAGCATGGTGCTCTTGCCCACCCCGGACCCGGCGAAGATACCGACACGCTGGCCGCTGCCGATCGTGAGCAGTCCGTCGATGGCGCGCACGCCGGTTTCCAGGGGCCGCTCGATCGTTTCGCGCTGGAGGGGATTGGGGGGCTCGGCGGAGAGCGGCACGCGCTCCACCGTGTCGAGTTTGCCCTTGCCGTCGATGGGATGGCCGAGCCCATTGAGGACGCGACCAAGGAGGCCGGGGCCGACGTCGACACCGAAGGAGCGCCCGAGCGGCTGCACGCTCGCGCCGGCGTGCAGTCCGTCGAGTTCGCCGAGCGGCATGAGCAGGACGCTGCGCTCGTTGAACCCCACCACTTCGGCGAGCACCGAACGATCGCGGGAGTGGCTGGTGATGCGGCACAGCGATCCGAGTCCCGCGTCGATGCCGGTGGCTTCGACCACGAGGCCGACGACGCGGGTGACGCGGCCGTACTCGGCAAAGCGTTCGGTGTGCGCGACGCGGTCGATGAGCAGGTCGAGGGTGGGGGTGCCGGGGGCGTGGTGGTCAGCGACGAGGTCGGGGGTGACGAACGCGGGAAGCATGAGCCGTCTCCGTCAGGCCTGGATGCGGGCGATGCTGCGATACAGGCGTTCAAGCGCCGTATCCACGCGGCCGTCGACGATGCGCTCCCGCCCTTCGGTGAGGCAGCCACCGCGCTCGATCGAGGCGTCGCCGATCCAGCGCAGGGCTCGCGCCCCGCTACCGTCGGTGTCCGTGTCGAGAACGGCCTGGCACGTGGCGAGGTCCTCCGGTGCCACGCGAATCGTGATTTCCTGATCCAGCGGATACTGCGCGACCGCGTGTCGAACGAGCGTCGTCACGAAAGACGGATCGACGATGACCTCGTGGTGCACGAGGTGGCGGGCCACGCTCACGGCGAGCGCCGCGATGTTCTCCTCGATGTTGCCAACCCAGCGGGACTCGTGAATCCGCACCGACTGTGCGGCTTCATGGAGCATGCCGAGGGCGGTGCGCAACGCTGGCTCGACCATGGCCCGGGCCGCGCGCTCACCGTCGGCGCGGCCACGGGCGTAGGCATCTGCCTCGAGACGGGCCCGCTCGGCGGCGAGGCGGACCTCGCGTTCCGCCTCCAGGGCGCCGGGATCCCGCTCCTCGCCGCTCGGGCTGGACTCGGCAGTGGACGTCGACGCGAAGAACACGTCGTGGACCACGAACTCGTCGAGGGACCAGGGGGTCGCGTGCATGCGGTTCATCTCAGACGAGCAAGTCGTCGGAGCCGCCGCTCAGCACGATCTCGCCCGTCTCCTCGAGCGCGCGGACCTTGCTGACGATGTCGGTCTGCGCAGCCTCCACGTCGCGCATCCTGACGGGGCCGAGGAACTCCATGGCCTCCTTGAGGCCGGCCACGGCGCGCTGCGACATGGTACCCATGATCTTGGTTTTGAGTTCGGGGCTCGCCGCCTTGAGGGCGAGGGAGAGCTGCTTGATGTCCACCTCGCGGAGCAGGCGTTGCAGCGACTTGTCGTCGAGCGAGCCGAGATCCTCGAAGACGAACATGAGATTCTTGATCTGGTCGCTGAGCTGCGTGTCCTTCTCGGAAACCTGGTCGAGCACTTCCTTTTCGAGCGAGCTGCTGACGAGGTTGAGGACCGCGGCCACGGCGGCGGGACCGCCAACGGTCGACATGCCCTGCGAAAAGGACAGATCGGCCTCGTTGCCGATGAAGCGCTCCACGAGCGAGATCATCTCGGGCGAGACCTTCTCCATCTTGGCGACGCGATACATGACCTCGCCGCTCAGCACCGGATCGAACTCGCGGATGATGGCGGAGACGTGGGCCGGATCGAGGTGGGCCAGGATGAGGGCGATCGTCTGGGGGTGCTCGCCGCGCAGCGTGTTGCCAAGCTGCTGCGGGTCGGCCCGCCGCAGGCGTCCGAAGCGATCGCTGTCGGCAATCTGCCCCTGGATGCGCTTGAGGATCTGCTGCGCCTTGGCCACGCCGAAGGCCTTCTCGAGCACGTCCTTGGCGAGTTCGACACCGCCGGTAGTCAGCGAGTCCACGCCAATGGTGGTCTCCATCCACTCGCCCAGCACAAACTCCACCGTCTCAGGCGGTACGCGGTCGAGCTGCGCCATTTCGAGCGCTACGATCTCGGCTTCCTCGGGGGCCAGATTGCCGGTGAGCTTGGCGGCCACTTCGGCGCCGATCACCATGCAGACGATGGCGACCTTCTGACGTCCAGTCAGGCGTTCCGGCGCCCAACGGTCAGCGGAATGTTTGGCGAGAGCAATCATGGTGGGAAACCTGGCTTACTGGCGCAGCCACTGGCGCGCGACGCGCAGCGCGGCGGCGGGGCGCTGCTCAACGATGGCGACGGCCTGTTCACGTCCGGGGGTCGTCGGAATCGGCGGCAACCGGTACGGCAGGCGTACGGCCTCCTCGGACGCGTCGTCGCCTTCGTTCTGGTCACCGGACGTCTCCGGGCCATCCCCCAGCGCCAGCTGCGCCTGGGTGCCGGCTGCGAGTTCAGGATAGCCGCTGCCGCGCGCGAGGGCGTCCGGTGGCGACGAATCGCCCACGGCCTTCACCTTCTTCGGGCGCAGGATGATCACGGCCACGAGGCCGAGCACGAGCAGCACCGCCAACGCCGCGAGCGCCACCACCGGCTTGGGATTGGCCTGGATCCGCCCGATCAGGTCGGTCGCGGTGACGGCCGTATCGGCCTTCGAGACGACGGGTGGCGGCATGTCGAACGGCGCACTCACCACCGAAATGAGGTCACCGCGCGTGCTGTCCACCCCGAGCGCATTGCGCACGAGCGCCTCGATGCGCGCGATTTCCTCGGGTGTGCGCGCGGTGATGACGGGTGCCGGTGGCGTGACCGGCGCGGTGGTATCGGCCGGTGCCGCCCCGGCCGGCGCCGGGAAGGTCACCTTGTCGGCCACGAGCACCGCCACGGTGAGCTTCTTCACGTTGCCGATGGCGCCGCTGAAGTTCTCGACACTCTTGGTGTTCTCGTACGACGTGGCCGACGTGCTGTAGCCGGCCCCCTGCTGCGGTGTGCTCGGGGTGACCTCGGCCTTCTGCTCTGTGGCCAGGGCCTGCTTCTCGGGGTCCACCGCCTGCACGGTCCGTTCGATCTTGTCGAAGTTGATCACCGCGGCGACCTGCACCCGCGCGTTGCCGGTGCCCACGAGGCTGGTGAGCAGGTTGTTCGCCTTCTCCTCCATGTACGTCTCGACTTCCTTCTGCACGGCCAGTTGGCGGCTCGTGAGCCCCGCGAGAGACCCTTCGTCCTGCCTGGTCAACGCCTGGCCCCGCTCGTCCACGATCGTGACGTGCTCGGGCTCGAGTCCGCCCACGCTGCTCGCGACGAGCTGCGCGATCCCCTGCACCGTCTCCTGCCCCGGACGCGAGCCGCCCTGCATGGTGAGCGTCACGCTCGCCTTGCTCGGCCGCTAGTTGCTCGTGAACGCCTTCTCGTCCTCGAGCGCGAGGTGGACCTTCACCGCCTCGACTTCCTTCATCTTGCCGATGGTCCGCTCGAGTTCCCCCTCGAGGGCCCGGCGGTAGTTCACCTTCTGCGTGAAGTCCGTCATGCCCCACGTGGGCTTGTCGAACAGCTCGAGGCCCGGACGGCCCGCGTTGGGCACGTCGCCGGCGGCGAGGTCCACGCGCGCCCGCGCGAGATCCCCGCTGCCGACCATGATCGTGGTTCCCGTGCGATCGAGTTCGTAGGCGATCCCCGACTCAGTGAGCTTGTCGGTCATGGCCTTCACGCTCTCCACCGGAACGTCGGCGTAGAGCGGAACCATCGTGGGCGCCGTGGCCCAGCGCGAGACGCCGAAGACCAGGGCGGTGACGATCACCCCGACGGCGATGATGGCAAGCTGCCGGCCGCCACCCAGGCGGCCCAAGAGACTGTCGAGAAGCGAATTCATCGTGTGGCGCTGCTCAGGACTGCATGGCGATCACACTGCGATAGGCCTCGACGACCTTGTTGCGCAGCTCGATGATCAAATCGAGGGCCACGCCGGCTTCCTCACTCGCCGCCATGACCTGATGCAGCTCGACGTTCTCGCCGGCGGCGAACCGCTTGGTGAGATCGCCGGAGCGATCCCGGGCGTCGGACACTTCGTTGAGCACCCGGGTGAACGTGTCGCCGAAGCTGTTGTCGCTCTCACCAGTGATGGGGACTGCCGTCGCGAGCGGCCGGTCCTGTCCGAGGGTGAGATTGCGGGTGTAGAGATCGAGGCGGGTCTGCATGGGGGAATCCGGAGAGCGGAGCGTCAATCAGGCGCGCACATCGAGGCGCACGCCGCGCGCCGCCGGGGGCGTCTGCGCGGTCGTGGCATCCTTGAAGCGACTGTAGGTGAGGGGCCCGAGACTCGCCGTCTTGGCGAAGAAGTTCCGCTCCTCGGCGGTGAGCACCCCCCAGAAGGCCGGGTCGGTACCCGGGGGCGCCTCGGCGGGCACGGCCGACTGGGCGGCCCCTTGTCCGGCGATCGGCATTTGCGGCTTGAGCGCATTCGCGGTGGCCGACGTGCGGGGCTGCGGCAGTCCCGGCTGCGACACGACGCCGTTGTTGCCGGCGTTCGCGGGGCGCGCCGTGTCGGTGCGGGTGGCACCGAGGTTGGGAAGCAGCGGAGTGGAGTTGATGCCGTTGATGCTCATGGACGGGACTTACAGCGAAAGAGGGAAGCGGCGGGCCGGGACCCGAAGCGATGTCGGAGAGGAGGAAACGGAGGAGGAAGTGACCTCGAACCGAGTCCCGGACCCGCCGCCACGACGGCGGCGATCAGGTGTGGCTCAGATGTCCAGCGCGGCGCGGAGCATGGATTTCGCGGTGCTGAACACCGCCGCGTTGGCTTCGTAGATGCGTTTGGCGTCCATGAGCTTCACGAGTTCCTGCGTGGTGTCGATGTCGGGGTAGCGCACGTAGCCGGCCTCGTTCGCGTCGGGATGGCCGGGCTCGTACACGAGCCGGCCCTGTCCCTGGTCTTCGGCGATGCCGGCAACACGCACACCGTACTCGCCGCCGAGGGGGCCGTTCACACCACCGGCAGCACTCAGCACGGGCACTTCGATGGGTTTGGGCCCGTCTGCCGTCACCGGTACGTCGAAGGCCGGCGAGCCGAAGACGCCATTGCTGGCGACGCTCGAGCCCATGGCCTGGGCCGCCGGCGTCCCCGGGTTGTAGACGGCGGTCTGCGACGTGGCTGCCTCAAGCACGACGTCGCGGCGCCGGTACGGCTGGCCGTCGGGACCGCGCGTGACGTCGGCGTTGGCAATGTTCTGCGCGATGACCTCCATGCGCTGACGCTGGGCGGCGATGCCGCTGGCGGCGATGCCCATGGATTTGAACATGGGGCGCACCACCTGCTGCCCGGGGACGGGCAGGAGGGCGGGCTGGCGGATCGGCTTGATCGGCATCAGCCGTTACCTCCCTTGATGGCGGTGCGGAGACTGGCGTAGGTCTTTTCGAGGAGGCGCGACGTCGCGAGGAAGCGGAGCTGCTCGTCGGCGAGCGCCACCATTTCGTCTTCCACGTTGACCGGGTTCAGCTGGGGCTGGGGCGTGCCGGCCTTGGCCTCGAGGGCAAAGCCGTCGCCATTCTGCAGCGTGGCCTTGGAAACGCGATCGGCAATGCCGCGCGAGCGCTCGACGCTGCGATCGAGCGACGATTTGAGCTGCGGCGCCGAGGTGACGCGATCGATGAGTCCAAAGAGCATCTGACGTACCGGAGTGAAAGGGCGAACGTATCCGGTACGGAGCAAAGCAATGTGCGGGCCAAACCGCCGAGGCCGACGGAGTTGGCCCGTAAAGCATTTCAATTCAACAACTTGACAGGCTGTCAGCGTCGAGCGGGCCGACTCGACCGCCCATGACCATTGCCGGCAAAACGGAAAGTTTTGCCGGATCGAGGGTGATCCAAGTTGCCGAGGTGGTGGCGACGGCGTGCCCGGCCACCGGGGCCGGGCACGGGACCCGTCAGTCCTCGCCGTCGTCCTTGCCGGGGCCGTTCAGCTTGTTGCGCAACGTGCGCACGCTGATCCCCAGGAGTTCGGCGGCCTTCGTCCGGTTATTATCGGCAGCATGCAGCGCGTGCTGAATCAGCACGCGTTCCGCCTCGGCCACATTGAGGGAATTGAGGGCGATGCTGCCGGCGGCGCCGACGGCGGTGGCGGTGCTGCCCCCCCCAACGGCCTCCCCAACGGCCCCCGGCGCCGCGGCCGCACCGGATACCGCCAGCACGGCCGATGAGCCGACGCCCGGGGTGGTGAAGGCGCGCGGGCGCATGTTGGGCTTGCCGAGGGAGTGGGCCAGACCGAAGCGCGTGCCCTCGAGGCAGTGCGGCTGGATGATCGGGTCCGGAGTGAGAATGACGGCCCGCTCGATCACGTGCTGCAATTCGCGCACATTGCCTGGCCACGGGTAAGACTGGAGCGCCTCGAGCGCGTCGGGGGAGAGCCCCTCGATCTTCTTGCCCAGTTCCGCGGCGACGCGCATCGCGAAGCGCAGTGCCAGCACCGGGATGTCCTCCGGCCGCTCCCGCAGGGGCGGGATGAGCACCGGGATGGTACTCAATCTGTAGTAGAGGTCCTGCCGGAACGTCCCGTGGTCGGCCTCCATGGCCAGATCCCGGTTGGTGGTGGCCACGATGCGCACATCCACTTTGATGGGGGTCGTGCCGCCGACGCGTTCGAATTCCTGCTCCTGCAACACGCGAAGCAGCTTCGCCTGCAGGTCGAGTCGCATTTCCGAGATTTCGTCGAGCAATAGCGTGCCGCGGTTGGCGCGCTCGAACGCCCCTTCGACCCGCTTGATGGCGCCGGTGAAGGCACCCTTTTCGTGGCCAAAGAGCGCCGACTCGACCAAGCCTTCCGGCAGCGCCGCGCAGTTGAGCTTGATGAAGGGCTTGTCGCGGCGCTCGGATTGGTCGTGAATCGCCCGGGCGAACAGTTCCTTCCCGGTGCCCGACTCCCCCTGCAGCAGCACCGTGGCTCGGGTGGGGGCGGCCATGCTCACGGTCTGGAGAATGCGGCGGATGCTGGGTGAATCGCCGATGATCTGCCGTTCGTTGCGGAACTGCATGACCTCCTTGCGGAGCGATTCGTTTTCCCGGCGCAGGCGAACGAACTCCAGCGCCTGGTCGACCGCCAGCTCCAGCTGCTGGGGGCGCACTGGCTTCGTGATGTAGTCGATCGCGCCAGCCTTGATGCTCGCTACGGCATGCTCGATGCTGGCGTGCCCCGTCAGCATGATGAGCGGAATGTCGTACCCCTCGCGCGTGAGGAGCTGGATGAACTCCAGCCCCGTCAGCCCCGGCATGCGGTAGTCGGAGATGATCAGGTCGATCGCACTTTGCTCGAGGATCCGGAGCGCTTCCGGGACACTGCGGGCGCCTACCGGAGTGTGACCGGCGTGCGCGAGGGCGTCCTCGAGGATCAGGCCGACTGCCGGCTCGTCGTCGACGTAGAGGATCGTGGCCATGAGGCAGGGCTGGAGTCGCGTGCGGAAAAAGTCACCCGGCAAATTTATCCGCCTGCCCAAGAAAACGCTAAAGGTTGATTGTCGCAACTCCTTGCAATTGGCTCAGCTAGCACGATTGGGCGTCCCGCACGCGGTCTGGCGCAACCCTTGCAGACGGGGCACGTCAGTTAAGCCGCTCCCCGGCGCACCGATACTTCCCCGTACAACCATCCTCCCGCCATTCCCGGCCGGGGATCGTTCCGTCGTTCAGCCCCGTCGCCCATGCGCGTCACCAACTCGACCATCACCCTCCGCAGCCAGCTCCGCGTGCAGCAGACGCTGCAGGCGATCGATCGCGTGCGCGAGGACATCTCCAGCGGTGTGCGCGTTCGCAAGATGTCGGACAGTCCCCTCGACGGGGGGCAGCTGGTGCGCATCGGCAGTTCCATGCGGGCCATCGGCCAGTTCCGGCGGAATGCCGATGGTGGGATTTCCCGGGCGCAGGCCGAAGAAACCGTGCTCGACCAGCTGGGTAGCGCGCTCACGCGGGCCAGCGAGCTGGGCGTGGCGCAGGCCAACGCGACGGCGAACGCCGCAACCCGTCTTGCCGCGAAGCGGGAGGTCGATCAGCTCATCAATCTTTCGGCCAACCTGGGCAACACCCGCTACGGCGACGAGTACCTTTTCGGCGGGACCCGCGCCACCGAGGCGCCCCTGCAGACGCCGGCGCCGGCCACCGGCAGGTTCTCCCGCCTGATCGACAGCAGCGGCAATCCCGTCAATCCGAGCGGCGCCATCACGATCGAAGTCGGCGACGGGCGATTCGTGACGCCGAATCACAACGCCACGCAGATCTTCCTTGACTCCGATGCGCTCGATGCGCTGCGCGCACTCTCCGATGCCCTGGGGGCGAACGACGCCGCGGCCATTCGCGCAGCGACCGATCGGGTAACGAGCGCCAACAGCAACGTACAGGCGCTGGTGGCCACGCAGGGCGCTCGCATCAACGAAATGCAGAACGCGCGGACCGGCCTCGACACCCTCGAGTTCGATCTCACGGTGTATCGCTCGGACCTCCGGGATACCGAAGTCGACAAGGCGATGGTTGAACTGGTCGGCAAGCAGACGTTGTACCAGGCGGCCATGAGCGCGACCTCCCGCATCCTTGGCCTCACCCTCACCAATTACCTCTGACCCACATGAGCACTGCTGCCATGGAACAGTCTCGCGGCCCCGTAGCGATTGCTCACCCCCTCGGCGCGATGGAGGTGCCCGCCGACGCGGTGATGCGCTTCACCACGCCGATGTGGGGCTTCGAGCCGCATCGCGAGTTCGCGCTGTTGCCGGCAGCCCGTCAGGGGCTCTGGTGGTTCCTTTCCACCACCGACTCGGCGACGACCTTCGTGCTCGCCGATCCGTTCGTGGCGGTCGACGGGTACAGCATCGATCTCACCGACCACGAGCGCGATGAGCTGGCGCTGGTGAACGAATCGGATGCGCTGGCGTTGGTGCTGGTCGCCCTGCCCGGAGCGGCCGGCGGGTCGGTCACCGCCAATTTCCGCGCTCCGCTCGTGTTCAACCTGAGCACGTGCCTGGTGAAGCAGGTGGTGAATCGGGACGAGCAGTTCGGTCTGGCCGAGGCGGTCGACCTCTCGCGGTATCCGCTGCAGGACGATCCCGTGGCCCAGGGCTGATCGCGCCGCAGGCGCATCGAGCTCCTGAACTGGTCGGCCGGCGAGAATGGCAACCGGCATGGGGGTACCTCTTCGGGGAATCCAGGCGAGATCGGAACGGTCTCGCTGCGACCCGTCGTCCGGGCGGAATTCACGACCGCCGCCGCGGGCCGCGCTCAGCCGCGATCCCGCAACTGCCGGACCGCGGCCATCACGTCGCCCAGCACGCCATCCCACCCCGACGCATCCCGCTGACGAAGCATGGTGTGGCTGTCGTACCACGGGGAATGCTCGCCGCTCACCCCCCAGCGATAGTCGGGGCAGAACGGCAAGCAGAGTAACGTGCGTACGCCCGTGGCACCCGCCAGATGCGCCACGGAGGTGTCGACGGTCACCAGCAGGTCGACCCGCTGCAGCGCATGGGCCGTGTCGTTGAACGAGTGGCACTGGGCTCCCACGTCGACCAGCCGGTCCTGCAGCTCCGGCGGCAGGGCGCTGGCCACCGCGGGGGATTTCTGCATGGCCACGAACCGCACGCCGGGCAGCTGCAGCAGCGGGGCCAGCTGGGCCCCGCGCATCGAGCGACGATGATCGTTGGTGTGCTGGGGATTCCCCGCCCAGGTGAGGGCGACCGTGGGCACCCCGTCGCGCGGGAGCTGCTCGGCGAGGTGCGGCGGGCATGCGCCCTGCGGGGCGAGATAGGGCGCGCCGTCGAGCCCCTCCGGCCCGATCGCGAGCGCGTGCATCAGCGACATGAGGGGGATGTGCAGGTCATGGTCGGGCAGCGGGGTGCCGTCGACACTGCACTCGGCCACGCCGGGCGCCGCGCTCAGGAGAGGCAGCAGGGGCTCCATGGTTCTCAGGTGCACCGTGGCGCCGCGCGCGGCGAGGGTGGCGGCGAAGCGGGCGCACATGATGCTGTCACCCAATCCCTGCTCGTGCACGATGAGCAGCCGCTTCCCGCTTAGGGGTTCGCGCCCCGTCCAGCGGGGGGTCTGCGGGCGTTCGCGGTACAGCACCTCGACCCCGATGGCCTCTTCGCGGTGCTCCATCTCGGCCCAACCGGCCGGCCATGCCCCCAGCGCCACCAGCACCATGCCGTACTGCATGCGGGCCCGTGCGTCGTTCGGTGCCAGGGCGAGCGCGGCGGCGTACACGTCCCGGGCGGCGGCGGCGTCGCCCATGTGCTTGAGGATTTCGGCCAGGTTGTGCATGGCCGCCACGTTCGTGGGGTCGAGCGCCAGCGCGCGCTCGACCGAGGCGAAGGCGAGGGGCTGATGCCCCATTTGCGAGAGGACCGCGGCCACGTCGTTCGCCGCCGTGCTGTCGTGCGGGCAGAGCGTCGCCACGGCGTGGAACTCCCGGAGCGCGTCTGCCAGCCGTCCGACGCGGCGATAGAGGACCGCCAGATCGTGATGCGGCACGTGCTCGTTGGGCGCGACGGCGACCACCTCCTCCAGCATGGCGATGGCTGCCGGGGTATCCCCGGCGCGCTCCACCTCGCGCGCCTCGCGGTACCGCGCCTGCCAGCGCGAAGCGGACGGGCGTTCCCCGGGGCGCGCGTGGGCGGCGAGTCTGGCGTTCCGAGGGGGGCGTGGCGCGGGGGGTCGCATGCGGAGCGGACGGGGCGGAGGGGGAGATCGGCTCGGACGCGAGCCATTCACGTTTCCGTCACCTCGAGCACGAATCGTGCCAATGCAAGTACTTGTAAAATAAACACTTGCGAGACATTCCGGTGGCCAATCGGCACGGGCTGCCGCCTGCGCCCTGTCTCTGGTCGGCAGATCCTGCCGAGTCCGCGCGGGCGGGGAGGCGGCGGAGCCCCCCGGTGTGACGCCGAGCGCCGAGCGCGGGACGGGTGTGCCGGGAGTGTGAGACGTTGGGCCAGAACTCCGGTCGGAATCGCTCGTCCGCTCAAGTTCCGCGGTCCGGCTCCGAGACTGTGCACTGACCGCGCTCCGGACGTCGGACGCGGAACGAGGCACGGATGCCTCGACACACACATCACGGAGGATAGTACCATGCGTATCAATACCAACGTCGGCGCCCTCACGGCTTCGCGCAACGCCTTCGTCAACAACATGGCGATGGACAGCAGCATGCGGAAGCTCGCGTCGGGCCTGCGCATCTCGCGCGCCGCCGACGACGCCGCCGGTCTGGCGATCGCCAACAAGCTGCGGACGCAGGGCCGTGCCCTCGCCCAGGCGGCGGCGAACGCCGAGCAGGGCAACGCCATGCTCCAGATCGCGGAAGGTGCCGCCCAGATCATCGGCCGCATCATCGAGCGTCAGAAGGAGCTCATCGTGCAGAAGAACAACGGCACGTCGAGCACGGCAACCATCGCCACGATGGACGCCGAAATCGCGAGCCTCTCCACGGAAGCCACGCGTATCCAGAACTCGTCGAACCTGCAGGGCACGGCGGTGTTCGGGTCGATCGTTTATCAGGTGTCCGACAGCAGCACCAACGGCACGATCACCATCAATGCCAGCCTCACGCAGTCGGCGCTCACCGGGTCCTCGACCCTGGCCGATGCCGACGCGGCGCTCGACGTCGTGAACGCGGTGCTCGGCAACATCGGTGCCGGTCAGAACGTGCTCGACTACACGGTGCAGAACCTCAAGTCGGCGGTCGTGAACGTCCGCGCGGCCGAGTCCACCATCCGTGACGTCGACATGGCCGAGGAAATGGCCAACTACACCCGCAGCAACATCCTCACGCAGGCGGCGCAGGCCATGCTGTCGCAGGCGAACCAGGGCAGCCAGGGCATTCTCCAGCTCCTTCGCTAAACCCGCGTTCTCCTGACGTGAGATTCCCCGGGGCCGGCGTTTCTGCTGGTCCCGGGGACTGGCCTTAGATGCACAGCTGAGAGGAACCCATGTCCACCTCGATGAACATCGGGGGCCTGAGTAGCGGCATGCAGTGGAACGACATCGTCGATTCGACGATCAAGGCCCTGGAAGCCCGCTCGGTAACCCCGATCACCAGTCGGATCACCGCCCGCAGCGAACAGAAAGACGCGTGGACCAAGCTGCAGAAGCTGGTCGAAACGCTCAACACCAACGCCCGCGCACTCCGGCGCACGGGCTTTGGTGGTTTTTCCGCGTCGGTCCCGTCGAGCCCGTCGACGTCGCGCACCCTCCTGTCGGCGACGCCCACGACCAACGCGACCGCCGGGCGGTACCGCGTCGAGGTGTTGCAGCTGGCGGATACCGCCAAGTGGTCCGGGCGCTCATTCAGCGACGTCACGGCCGCGCGCAATCTCACGGGATCGTTCTCGATCAACGGGACCGCCATCAGCGTGGCGGCGACCGATTCGCTCGAGGCCATCCGGACCAAGATCAACGAGGCGAACGCCGGGGTCACGGCCTCGATCGTGAACGAGGGTGGGACGGCGGGGCGCCTGGTCCTCACGGCCAACTCGGCCGGCGCGACCAACGTGACGGCCGCTGACATCACCGGCACCATCACGCGCGACCTCGGGTTCGTCGACACGCGCTCCAAGCCCATTTCGTCCGCCACGATGGCTGCGGCGGCGGCGATGGGCATGTCCGTCTATCCCCAGCCGGCTCAGATCCGCGTCGGCGACGTGGTTGTCACGGCGGACCTGGCGACGGAATCGATCGCGAGTATTGCGGCCAAGATCAACGCGGCCGGCGGCTCGGCGTCGGTGGAGTCGGAACAGTATGGCAACGAGACCCGCTACCGCCTGGTGGTGGATGGTAGCGTTTCGGCCGTGGCCGGTGATCCTTCTTCCGAGGATGTGATCGACGCGCTCGGATTCCAGGCCGGCAGTGCCGGGCTCGTACGGCAGACGATGCAGACCGGGGTTTTCATTCGCACCGCTGGGGCCAGCGAGAACCTGGCCACCACCTCGTCATTGCTGACGGGGCTCAAGGTGGACGGCGTGGATCCCAATCTCGCGGTTGGTGACGCGATCAACATTCGCGGCACGCGCGGCGACGGCACGGCGGTGACCTTCGGACTGGTCGTCCAGAACGGCGACACCATGCAGACGCTCCTCAACCGGCTCAACGATGCCACGAGCGGCTTCGGGGCCGGGGCGCGCCCTGCCACGGCGGCGCTCGGGGAGGATGGGCGGATTCGCCTCACCGACCAGACGGGCGGCGCCTCGCGGCTGTCGCTCGCCCTGAGCATCACCCGGGCCAGCGGCTCCACCGCATCGCTCGCCACCGCGACCACGGCGGTGGTCGGGCGCAGTCGCGAACTGCAGCGCGGCCAGGATGCGGTGATCCGCGTGGATGGCCGGGAGGTCGTGCGGTCGTCCAACACCATCACGGACGCCATCAACGGCGTGAACCTCAACCTCCTCACGGCCGAGCCGGGCACGGCCATCGATGTCACGGTGGATCGCGACGTGAAGGGTGCCACGGACGCGGTGAAGGCCTTCCGCGATGCCTACAACGACATCCGCAAGTTCTTCGACGAGCAGCGAGTGCCCGGGGCGCCGCTGTATGCCGACAGCACGTTGCGGCGCGTGGTGGACAGCTTCACGGCGTCGCTGCGCACCCAGGTGGCCGGCAATGCCACCTACAGTTCCGCCGTCAGCGTGGGGTTGGTGCTCGACCGTAATGGTCTCCTCACCTTCAGCGAGGACACGTTCAAGACGGCCATGACGTCGGCGCCCACCCAGGTCGAGACGCTCTTCGGCATGACCGGCCTGGGGACAGCGTTCGTCACGGCCACCGACGCCGCGACCTCGTTCGGGAACGGTTCAATCAGCGTGCAGCTCGATACCATCACGCAGAGCACCATCACCCTCCGGCGTCGCGAAGCCGACGCGCAGAAGCGGCTCGAGGCGCGCCGGCAGCAGCTGATCATCCAGTACACCCGTATGGAGGAGGCCGTGTCGAAGCTCAAGCAGCAGAGCGGGTCCCTGCTGGCGAGCATGCAGGGACTTCAGGGCAACAAGCAGTAGCCGATACTCGAAAGCGTGGGGCGATGTGCGTCGCCCCGAGCCCCCTCCCCTGAGCCACTTCGGTCCAATGTCCTACGCCTCACAGTCGTCGAGCTACCGGGAAATGGAGATCCACGCGGCGTCGCCGCACAAGCTCGTCGTCATTGTGTTCGAACAGCTGGTCGTGAACCTGGAGCGCGCGCGCATCGCCATGGAGCGCAACGACGTCGAACTGCGTCTGACGTCGTTGCGTCGCGCGCGCGACATCGTGACCGAGCTGCTGGGTACGCTCGACTTCGAACAGGGCGGTGCGCTTGCCAACCAGCTGGCCGACCTGTACCAGTATCTCCTGTACGAGTTGGTCGACATCGGGCAGCGCGGTGACGTCCACGTCATGCGCAAGCTCGTCAACATCGCAAGCCTGCTGCGGGACGGCTTCGTCGGTGCGGCCGAGCAGCTGGCCTCCGAGAAGGCCGCGCGCAAGAGCGCCTGACCCGACACGCCCCCCGAACGGCATTCATTCGCATGCGCCCCGTCGACGCGTCGCTCGCCCTCTCGGCCCGCCGCTCCAACGCCGCCCGCTCCGCGCTCGCGCTGTGCATCAGCGCCGATGCGCTGGCGCGCGAAATGGAAGGCGAGGTGGCGTCGACCGTCGATGATGACCGGTTCTTCGCGCTGCTGGCGCAGCACGAGCTGCTGCTGCAGGATCTGGCCGAGCAGCTGGTGGTGCTCCGGCAGGAGCGTCCCACCGCCGACAGCGCCCTGTTCGCGGCGACCGAGCGGGTGGTGGACGACGCCGACGCGCTGGTCGGGGACGTGTGCGCGGCCGTGGAGACCACCCACCACCTCACGATGGAGCTGGCCGCCAAGGTGGGCCGCCGGGCTGAGGCGTTGCGCAACGAACTGGAGTCCGTCCAGCGGGCCTCGACCGCTGGGGCGGCCTACGGGACGGCCGGGGGCGCTCGGCTCGTGGACCGCCGGCGCTGAGGATGCTCCCGTGAGCATCGCCTTCGAACGCTTCGATCAGCTGCTGCAGGAGAAGCTGGACGAACTCGACGCCGCCGCCGAACAGGATGCGCTCTTGGCGACCGACGAGGTGGAGCAGCTGCGGGTGCGGGCGGCCCATCTCGTGACGGGCACGGTGGGGCGGCCCTGGGCCACCGGGGCGCCGGTTCAGTTCCAGCCGGATCCGGCGATGCAGATGGCGTCGCCGCCCACCCTCGACATCCGGTACCCTGCGCGCCCCGTGAAGCGGATCGTCGGATGACCCCCGCGGCGCACGTCGGCGGATGGGGGTATCGCGTTCTGGTGACCGGAATGAACCCGGCTGCTCAAGTTACCGGTCGGCGCTGCCGATAGTCTCACAGAGGAGGAGGATCCTGATGATCAAAATCAACGGTTACATCGACTCGCTGCGGGTGGCGCCGGTGGGCACCCCGGCCGGTCCGCGTCCCGCGCAGGAAGTCAGCCAAGTCCCGGATGCCAAGCCGGTCAAGGCGGATTCGGTTCGCATCTCGGATACAGCCCGTCGGCTGAACGCGGAGCAGAACGACCCGTTCGACCCCGAGCGCGTGGCCGAACTCCGGCAGCGGGTGCTGTCCGGCGCCTACAACACCCTCGATGTGGTGGACCAGGTCGCCCGGCGTATGCTCACACGTGGTGATCTCTGACCCGCTTGCGGTCCTCCGTTTGCGCCTTCTCCCCTCTGGCTGACGTAGGAGGCCGGCCCCCATGAAGTTCCTCGTGGTGGACGACTCGGCAACCATGCGCCGGATCGTCATCAACTCGCTGCAGCGCATCGGCTTCCATGACACCGTCGAAGCCGGCGATGGGCTGGAAGCGCTCGCCCGGTTCGACAGTTCGGTGCGGTTCGTCATCACCGACTGGAATATGCCCAACATGTCGGGAACGGAGTTTACCAAGGCGCTCCGCCTGCGGGCCGACGGCCGACAGGTGCCCGTGCTCATGGTGACGACCCGGTCGGCGAAGGAGGACATCCTCGTCGCTATGGCCGCGGGGGTGAGCAATTTCATCGTCAAGCCCTTTACCCCGCAGGTGCTGAAGGAGAAGATCGATGCGCTCCTGCCGGCGGCGGCGGCCTGAGGACCGTGCCATGACCGATGCCCGCGCCCACGCGGCGTACTACGAATCCGAGGCGGCGCTGCGCCTCGTCGATCAGGAGCTCGATCAGCTGCGCGATTCGACCGATCCGGCCGCGAGCGTCGCCGAGCTGCCGCTGATCCTCGAGCGCGCGAATCAGCAGATTCACACCGTGCTCGCCCATCTGCGTGACGTGCGCGAGGCGCGGCAGCGCAGCGCGTGCGGGACGCTCCAGTATACCCACGAGCGGATCCGGGCCGTCACGGCGGCCACCGAGGACGCGGCGACCGATATCCTCGACGCGTGCGACCGTGCCCGCCACATCGTGGATGCACTCGATGTGATCGATACCACCGAGCCAGCGGACCCGGGCAAGGCGAAGGCGCTGCGCGCGACGCTGCGGGACGAGCTGTTCCGGATGACGGGTGCCCTGCAGTTCCAGGACATCACGGCGCAGCAGCTGGCACACGCCTCGACCGTGCTGATGGACATGGAAACCCGCCTGACGGACCTCGCGACCCTGTTCTCCACGACGCTCAGTGTTGCTGCGCTGCCGGCCAGCTCGGGCGCCGTGCCGGAGGCGATGACCTACGATCCGAACGCCACGACGCGCAATGCGGAAGCACGGCAGCATCTGGCCGACGAGATCTTCACGTCGGCACAGGTGTCTGCCGCCTGACTGCCTCCGATCGCCGCGTGTGACTCGCCCCCCGGGTCGCACGTTGTTCGACGACGGCCCGTACCATCCGGTACGGGCCGTTCGTTGTTCCGGGGTATGCGTGGGCGGTAAAGCCGGACGGCGTACGCGTCGATACTCGCCGTTAATGACCGAGTGTGCTGACTGCCTTCCCACGGGATCCCTGTCGTTGCCATCACCGATGTCTGCCCTCAACCTCCACGACGAGGCCACGCTACCGCTGCCGTCCACGGCCGGCGGGGCCGGCATCGACCGGCTCCCCGCGGATGCCGATCTGGATCTGCTGCCGGAGTTCCTCACGGAGAGCCGCGAGTGCATGGCACACGCGGAGGCCGCGCTGCTCGCGCTCGAGGTCGATCCAACCGACGGGGAGGCGATGAACCGGGCGTTCCGCGCCTTTCACACGGTGAAGGGGACGGCAGCATGCCTCGGGCTTGCGCGCATCACGCGCTTCGCGCACGAGGCCGAGTCGCTGCTGAGCCGTGTGCGCGACCGGGAGCTCACCTTCACGCGCGACTGTGCCGATCTGGCCCTGCAGTCAACCGACATGCTCAGGGAGCTCTTCTCCGGCGTGGATCGGGCCCTCCGTGGTGACGGCGACATGCCCGTCCCGTCGGGGTATGTCGCACTGCACGACGCGCTCGCCAACTATGGGCCAACCCGTGTGGCCGCCGGGGAGGCCGAACCGGCGCGCGTCGGCGTCGACGACATCTTCCCGCCAACGCTCGTCGCCGGTGCGCCCGCTGGCCGCGCGCCCGCTGCCGGCGTCCCCGATGCGGGAGCGCTCGTGTCCACCATCCGCGTCCGGAGCGATCGATTCCATCGGCTCATCGATCTGGTGGGCGAACTCGTGATCGTCCAGGGGCAGATCGCCGGCGACGAGGCTATCCGGAACGGCACGCCGCGCAAGTTGCTGCGCCATGTCCTGCACACCGGGGCGATCGTGCATGAACTGCAGACGCTGGCCCTGTCGATGCACATGGTACCGCTGGGGCCGATCTTCCAGCGGCTGGCGCGCGTGGTGCGTGACACCGCCACGCAGGTCGGCAAGTCGGTTCGGTTCGTCACCGTGGGGGACGACCTCGAACTGCATCGAACGGTCGTGGACCGATTGGGCGATCCGCTGGTCCACATGGTACGCAACGCGGTCGACCACGGGATCGAGCCGTCATCCGAACGCACGGCGCACGGCAAGCCGGCGCACGGAACGGTGCGCGTCCACGCCTATGGCGCGTCCGGCCATGTCGTGGTGGAGCTCAGCGACGACGGACGTGGCCTCCACCGGGACACGATCCTGCGCAGGGCCGTCGCGATGGGGCTCGTCGGGAGCGACACGCGCCTGAGCGACCGTCGGGTTTTCAATCTGCTCTTCGCCCCCGGCTTCTCGACGGCCGAAGAGATCAGCGACATCTCCGGCCGGGGGGTGGGGCTGGACGTGGCGCGTCGGAACCTCGAGGGCATCGGCGGCCGCGTCGACGTGGTGTCGGTCCCCGGCAAGGGCACGACGTTCATCATCCGCCTGCCGCACTGGCGCGGCTGAGGCACGGGTCCGGGGCAGTTCGGCCGGCGCCACGCGTGACACGCTGCGCGCTCGGCTCCATGTTGTGGGGAGACCGCCCGCAGCCGGTCCGCGACCCGGCGGCCCCGGCGTTCCCGGCGGCCCCTGATGCCGGCCACCGAGAATCGCTGCCTTTTCACCGGAGATCCCCCTGATGCGCCGTTGCCCCGTCGTGGTCGCCCTCGTCGGCCTCGTGACCATGGTGTCCTGGCTGGAGGCACAGCCGGCGCGCACTGCGGCTGAGCAGATCACCGCCGCCGTGCTCCCGCTCCCCAAGGAAATGCGCGAGGGCGCCGGGGTGATGGGATATCGAACCCCCGGGAAGCTGGAAGTGCTCCGCCCCACCCGGAACGGCATGCTCTGTCTGGCCGATGATCCGGCCGAGGCCCAGTTCCACGTCTCCTGCTACGCCGACAGCATGGAGCCGTTCATGGCCCGCGGGCGGGCGCTCCGCGCGCAGGGCGTGACGGGGGCGCAGGTGGACACCGTACGCTTCGCCGAGGCGAAGTCCGGGGCGCTCAAGATGCCCACGGCGCCGGCAGCGCTCTATCAGATCTTCGCGCAGTCGTACGATGCGGCCACGGGCAGCGTGAAGGGTGGGCGCTCACTGTTCGTGGTGTACGTGCCCTTCGCGACCGCCGCCTCCACCGGGCTCAGCACGGTGCCGTCGGACACCAAGCCGTGGCTCATGCTGCCGGGGACCCCGAAGGCCCATATCATGTTCAGCGCGAGCATGTAGGGCGTGCCCCGTTCCGGCCTACCGGCCGCTTGCGGTACGCCCGCCTGCGCCGGTTGCGCCTGTGGCCTGTCCTCGGACCCGCTGCGCGCCGTGCTCGACCTCGGGGTGCGCCAGGGCGCGCAGCGCATCTATCGCACGCGTGCCCTGCCCGATGCGGAACGTCTCACGAAACTGGCGCGGAACTGGCGCCCCTGGGCGAGCGTTGCCAGTTGGTACTGCTGGCGTGTGCTGGATCTGGAGGATGCCGGAGGCTGGTGATGGCGGAGTTTCGCAAGCGGGTGCACGTGCCGGTGCCGGTAACGCAATTGTTCGCCTGGCACGAGCGCCCGGGCGCCTTCCAGCGGCTGTCCCCACCGTGGGATCGCCCCGAGGTGGTATCGCAGGTGGGCGGCATTCGCGATGGCGCGCGTGTGGAGCTGCGCGTGCATACCGGGCCGGTACCCACCACGTGGCATCTCGAACATCGGGATTACCTCGAGAACCGCCAGTTTCGCGACGTGCTGCTCGCGGGGCCGTTTCGCTCGTGGGTGCACACGCACGCGTTCGAAGCAGACGGTGAGCACGCGAGTGTGCTCGATGACCACATTGTCTACGAACTGCCGTTGGGCGCCCTCGGCGACGTGGTCGCCGGCCGCTTCGCCGACAGCACGCTGGCCCGGGTTTTCGCCTACCGTCACGCGGTCACGGTCGGCGACCTCGAGCGTCACGCCGAATTCGCGGCGCGGCCGCGCCTGCGCGTCGCGATAACCGGGGCTACCGGCTTCATCGGCACACAGCTGGCCGCGTTTCTCAGCACCGGCGGCCACGACGTGCTGCGCATCGGGCGCGGCCCCGTCCAGCCGGGAAAGGTGGACATCAGCTGGAACCCCGCGCGCGGGGTCCTCGACCCGGCGGCGCTCGACGGGGTCGACGCCGTCATCCATCTGGCCGGCGCAAACATTGCCGAGCGCTGGAGCGACGCACACCGGCGTGCCATTCGCGACAGCCGCGTCGAGGGCACGTCGCTGCTGGCGCACACCCTGGCCGGCTTGTCGCGCAAGCCGCAGGTGCTGCTGAGTGGGTCGGCCGTTGGGGTGTACGGCTCACGTGGCGACGAGGTGCTCGACGAGCGCAGCCGCTTCGGTGACGACTTCCTGGCCGACGTGGGGCGCGCGTGGGAGGCGGCCACCGAACCGGCCGAGCGGGCGGGCATTCGCGTCGTGCACCTGCGCACGGGCATCGTGCAGGGCGCGGCCGGCGGGGCACTGGCCAAACAGGCCCCGCTCTTCCGGTTGGGCCTTGGCGGACCGCTGGGCGATGGGACCCAGTGGGTGAGCCCCATCGCCCTCGACGATCACCTCGGCGCCATGCACTTCTGTCTCATGCGCGACGACATTGCCGGTGCCGTGAACCTCGTGGCGCCGGAGGCGGTCACGAACGCCGACTTCACGCGGGTGCTCGCCCGGGTGCTGTCGCGTCCCGCGCTCGCACCGGCCCCGGCCTTCGCGCTGCGGCTCGCCCTGGGTCGCGACTTGGCCGACAGTACCGTCCTCGCGAGCCAGCGGGTGGTGCCGGGGGTGCTGCAACGCCACGGCTTCCGCTGGCGGCACCCGTCGCTCGAGTCCATGCTGCGTTTCGAGTTGGGCGCGTCCGGGGGCTGACGTTCCCGTTGTCTGGAACGTCGCCAGGGGCGCCTGTCGCACTTTGACACCTTTTCGCGCGTCAATCGTAGGGTCTAGTACATGAACGTGATCATCCTCGAGACCGTCCTCTTCATCGCCCTGGTGGCGGTGGTGGGGACGATTTTCGTCACCGCGCTGGGTATCACCCCGGTAGGCCGGCGTCTCCGTCAGTCGGCCAACCGCAAGCGCATTGACAAGCAGGCGGAGTTGACCTGTCCCATTCACGGGCTGCAGCAGGAGGATGACCTCGTGCGGCTGCCCTCGGGTGAACCTTTTTGTCCTCATTGCTACAAGGAAACGGTCCATGGCCACATCACTTGACGATACGCTCGAGGGGCTGAAGAGCTCCCTCGGCAGTTCCATGCGCAATTCGCTGCAGTCCAACGGCGGCGGTGGTGGCGGTGGCGCCTTCAAGAAGCTGGGCCTCGTCGCCGCTGGACTGGTCGTGGCCATCCTGCTCGTGCGCCCCACCATCGCCTACATCGAGCCGGGGCACGTGGGCATCGTGATCAATCGGGCAGGGGGCGGCGTGGACCCCAAGCCGCTGGGGCCAGGCTTCCACCTGCGCAATCCGCTGTTCACGGCCATTCAGGAGTACCCCACGTTCATGCAGACGCTGGTGCTCACGCGGGAAAGCACCGATGGCTCGCCGAACAACGACGAAATCAATGTGAACTCCATCGAGGGGCAGCCGCTGTCGCTCGACGTGTCCATGTCCTTCGAACTGGAAGGGACCAAGGTGCCGGCACTCTACCAGACGTTCCGCACCGACGTGCAGACCATTTCCCACGGCTTCATCAAGCAGGCCATCCGGCAGTCGCTGCAGGAAACGGTGGGGCAGGAGATGATCGCCGACATTCTCGGCCCGAAGAAGGCCGAGACGGTCACGCGTACGCAGGCGGCGCTGCAGAAGCGGCTCGACCCGTACGGCATCGCCGTGCGGCAGTTCACCCTCAACGAGTTCCGGGCGCCCAAGGCCGTCATGGACGCCATCTCGCTCAAGAACGTCATGTCGCAACAGGCGCTCACCGCCCAGAACGAACTGCAGAAGAACACCTTCCAGGCGCAGGGTGACAGCATCAAGGCGGCGGGGCGCGCCAAGGCCATTCTCACCGAGGCCGAAGCGCAGGCCAAGGCCAACGACCTGCTCTCGCGCAGCATCACCAACACGCTGGTGCAGTACGAAATGGCGAAGCGGTGGAACGGCCAGATGCCGCAGGTGACGGGTGGCGCGATGCCGATGATGCAGTTGCCGGGGACCTCGAAGAACCCGTAAACTGCGGCATGCCGATCATTCCGTTCGACGCGCTGCCAAATGAAGCGCGCGTGTGGGTCTTTGCAGCGGCGGCTCCCATCACGGGGGCCGCCGCTGAGATGTTGCTGGCCGCCGTGGACGCCCATTTGCGGGATTGGCGCGCACATGGCGTGCCGCTGGTCTGCGCGCGCGACTGGCGCGACGATCGGTTCCTTGCCATCGGTGTGGACGAAGCGGCCAGCAACGCCTCCGGCTGCTCCATCGATGCCCTCTTTCACGCATTGCGCGCGCTCGAGGTGCAGCTCGGTACCTCGATGGTGGGCACGGGCGCGGTGTATTGGCGTGACGCGCAGGGCGCCGTGGCGGTGGCCGATCGGCCCGCCTTCCGCGCGGCTGGCGCGGCGGGCACGATTCACGCCGACACCCACGTGTTCGATCCCACGGTGGTCACCGTCGGTGCTTGGCGCCGCGAGTTCGAGAAGCCGGCCGGTGCCAGCTGGCACGCTCGGCTGCTCCCTCAGGTGGGTTGAGCAACTCGGGGGAGGCCTCGGAGCCTCGGACGAGCAGTCTCCCTAACTCAGCCAGCCATCCCGATGCTCGGCCACGAACGCATCGTCCGTGAGTTCCGGATACAGCACGGGCAATCGCGCCAGCATCTCCGCCTGCCCCGGTGACAGCCGTTCGTGCGTGTCGTACGTCCAGGTGCCGCGCACGAGTCCCTGCAGGCGCAGGATCTCGAGAATGCCAGGAAGACAGCCGCTGTAGCTGTTCGCGGCGTCGAAAATCACGGCGTTGGCCATGGTGAGCGCCGCGCCGCGCGTGAGCCACTCGCGCGGCATGCTCGCCTCACCACGTGCGCGCCATGCCTTGATTTCGTCGAGCATCTGCACGGCGGTGTGGGTCCACGCGGCCCACTGTCCGAGCAGGCCGCCCACGAAGTGGCGCGTGTAGGCACGGCCCCCGCTCGACACGGGAATGTCCGTGAGCAGATCGGCCACGATCGCATCGTCGTTGCCGGTGTACAGGGCGATATCGTCGCGCCCCGCATCAGCGAGTGCGCGCACCACGTCGAGGGTGGCGTAGCGATCGAAGGGTGCCACCTTGATGGCCACCACGTTCGCGATTTCGGCGAACTCGCGCCAGAACCGATAGTCGAGCCGTCGGCCACCGACTGCCGGTTGGAGGTAGAAGCCGAACAGCGGAATGGCTTCGGCCACACGCCGGCAGTGCGCGAGAATCGCTTCGTCGGTGGCGTCACGCCACGCACCGAGCGAGAGCAGGCCGCAGTGATAGCCGAGGGCGAGCGCGATCTGCGCTTCGCGCAATGCTTGCGCCGTATCGCCGATGAGCCCGGCCACCCGCACGAACGGCCGCGATGTACCGGCCAGTGACGCATCAGCTGTCTCCGCAGCAAGCTCGAGCACCGGGCGATAGAGACCGATCTTCGGGTCGTGAATGGGAAAGCCTGTGGTGTGCACCCCCACCGCCATCCCCCCGGCACCGGCGGCCACATAGTAGCGCGTGAGCGCCCGCTGATGGCGCTCGTCCATGTCGCGCATGGGGGTCAGCGCCAGTGGGTGGGCCGGAATTACGTGCCCGCCCTGCAGATGCGCGCGCACATTGAACGCGAGGTTCATGTCAGAACCTCCCATCACGTACCTCGAACTTGGTGGGCTTGCTCAGCAGGCGTCCACCGTTGCGGATCCATTGCACGGCCCATGCACAGAGGGTGTCGAGGGGCAGCGCCGTGTACGGGAGATACTCGGCGAGCCGGTCCACGTTGCCGATGAGTGCATCCGGTTGCTCTTCGCCGACGAGCCGGGGCGTGATCCCAGCGTGCCGGCCGATACGTTCGGCCAGCTCATGCACACGCACCATGGGGCCGGTTACGTTGAGCGCCAGCGCCGGGTTGTTGGCCATGAGCAGCCCGCGCAGGGCGAGGCGATTGGCGTCCCCCTGCCAGATCATGTTCACCCAACCCGTCGTCACGTCCACCGGTTCGCCTTCGAGCACGCGGCGCGCAATTTCGGTGATCACCCCGTAGCGCAGGTCGCACGCGTAGAACAGCCGATACAGCAGCAACGGCGAGCCACTGCGTCGCGCCACTCCCTCGAATACCCGCTCGCGGCCGATCGTGCTGGCGGCATATTCGCCGTCGGGCACCAGCGCATCGCCCTCCTGCGACCCGCCGCGCGTCACCAGCGACCGGCCATATACGTTGCCGGTGGAGAAGCAGACGATGCGGCTCTGCGCATACCGCTCGGCCGCGTGCACGCTGGCCACCACGTTGTGTGTCCACGTGCCTACCGGATCACCGGCAGTGCCGAACTTCTGCCCGGCCATCCAGATCATGTTCGGTGCATCGGGGAGCATGGCCACGGCGCGCGGATCGGCGAGGTCGGCGCGGATGACCTCCACACCCTGCCCCTCGAGCTGGGCGGCGGCGGTGGCATCGCTGAAGCGGGAGACTGCCATCACGCGTCGCGACCGATCGGCAATCGCACGACGCGCCATACGCGCCACCGTCGGTCCCATCTTGCCGCCGGCGCCGAGGATGATCACGTCACCATCGAGCTGCTCGAGCGCGGCGACGGTCTCTTCGTCGGGGGCGGCAAGGCGCGCCTCGAGCGAGTCTTCGGTGGTGGGGGCGCTGTCGACGGCGGACATTCCCGGAGAGTTGAGAGATCAAGAAGCCACGGATAACGGGGACGAGCCGGTATACCAGCTACACCGCAGCCGTCGCCTCCGTCGCCACGGGCGGCATCGCAATGCCCAGTTCGGCCGCCAGCGCGCGCCGACCGGCGTCGATACGCTCCCGCGCCATCTGCTTGAGCCGGCCGATGTCGTCCATCGTCATGCCTGCGGTGTCGATGGGCTCGAGTACCTGTGCCACCGCATGTGCGCGAAGAAAGCGAAACGTGCCCTTGGCCATGGCGTTGCGTGTTCCGGCCACGGCGATCGGGAGCACCGGCGCCTGACTCTCGATGGCCAGGCGGAAGGCGCCGTCCTTGAACGGCAGCATCTCCTGCGTCTTGGAGCGGGTGCCCTCGGGGAAGATCATCACGCTTACGCGCTTGGCCAGTCGATCACGGCATTGCGCGATGGCGTTGATCGTGCTGTCACGATCTCCGCGCACCAGTTTGATGTCCCCCGCCATCTGCATCATCCAGCCCATGCAGGGGATCTTGAACATGGTGTCCTTGCTGAGCCACTTCATTTCCCACGGGAAGCAGCTGATGAGGAACACGTCGGCATAGCTCTCGTGGTTGGCGACCACCACGTACGGCCGCCGCGGATCCGCCAGCGTCCCGCGTGTGCGGAATCGCCAGAGTCCGTTGAGCCGCATGGCGGTGACGCCGACCAGGCGGAAGGCCCGCCCGGCGGCGTAGCGCCCCTTGTCGAACGGTGCGGTGAACAGCCAGATGAGCGCGACGACGGGCGTCCCGAGAATCACGACCAGTACCGTTTCCACCCACGCCCACCAGTTCAGCGCCGTTCCCCGCATCGTCGTGCCTCAGCCCTGCGTTGGCGTGGCGTCGGTGGGCGCCACGGCATCGAGGGGATCACAGAAGCCGGCCTCCTTGTGTGCGCCATCGCAAAAAGGCTTCACCTTGGACGCGCCGCAGCGGCAGAGCGACATGGGACGACCTTCCGCGCGCGGCGGGATGACGTTCCCCTCGTGGTCGACGAGGACAATCTGGGCGGCGTCTTCCGCGTTGATGCCAAGTGAACCGTTCTTGCGGACCGTGATGGTGATGGGCATGGGGGTAAATGGAGGGGGGTAATGACAAGGGAGGAGGCAGGGGGCAGGGGAGCAGGGGGAAGGGCGAAGGAGCCTGATACCTTCATCCTCACCGCCTTCTTCTGCTTCCGGAGCGATCAGTCAGTCGTCGCGAACCGTTTGAGACGAGCGATCATGGCATTGAGACCGCTTTCGCGCGCGCCGAGGCCAATGTCCTGCATGAGCAGGCGCACGAGGTCGGCGGGGAGCGCGAGGGTGACGGCGGGTGGCTGGTCGTTCACCCCGGCGAACACGATTGCCAGCACGGCCGCCACCGTGGGGGACTGGCGGGCATTCACATCGGCGTAGAAGTGCAGCGTACCGTCGTCCCGGTGCTCGGGGAAGATGTCCACGCGTGTCTGGCACTCGGGCACGGTGAACGCGGCACGGTCGAGAGCGGCGAAGCGCTCGGGGAGCGGCTCGAGCTTCTTCGACCAGGCAAGCAGCGCCTGCATCTTGTCCTCACGCTCCAGCAGTCGAAACTGCTTCAGCGTGCGGGCCAGTGCGGGGGGCAGATCGAGGAGGGCATTAGACATGACATTGAAAGGTAGCAGGACGGGGGAGGGGTGGCGGGTCTGGCTCCGGGTGGCGCGGGCGTGCTGATTTGGGGGATGACCAATCGCTGCGTACGCCAGATGGGGCTGCGGTGTCTGCTCCCGGCCCTCGTGACGGCCTGCTCGCCGAACTCGGGGCTGGATACCGCGGTCGGCACTCTCGAGATGGTGGAAGTGAACGTGGGTCCCCTGCAGGTGGCGCGGGCGGTTCGCGTGCTGGTGCAGGAGGGGGACGCGGTGCGCGCCGGGGACACGCTCGCGGTGTTCTCCACGCCGACCCTCACTGCCGCGGTGGCCCAGGCGGAGGCGCGGGCGGCGGCGGCCGATGCGGCCGCACAGGAGCTGGCCAACGGTCCCCGGCCGGCAGAGATTGCGCGGGCCGAACAGGAACTGGCGGTGGCCGACGCCGACGCCGCACGCGCCGCGGCCGATCTGGCACGGCTCGAGCCGCTCGCCGCGAAGGGCGACGTGAGTCGTGCCACCCTCGATGCCGCACGCGCCGCCGCGCGAAGTTCGGCCAGCCGTCGCAACGCGGCGCGCGAAGCGCTGCGGCTGGTGCGAGATGGCGCGCGCAGCGAACGGCGCCGCGCGGCCGCCGCCGAGGCACGCGGGGCGCAAGCGTCAGTGGACGCGTGGAAGGCGACGGCCAGCGACCTCGTGCTCGTGTCGCCGGTGGACGGCGTGATCTCGAGCCGCAACGTGGAGCCAGGCGAAGTGCTCGCTGCAGGCCAGAGCGCTCTCACCGTGGGGCAGCCCACCCGTCCGTGGGCGCGCATCTACGTGTCGCAGTTCGTGCTGCCGCGGCTCAAGGCTGGGGACACGCTGGCGGCACGCCTCGACGGCGACAGCACGACCTTTCGGGGGCGTATCACGGCCATTGCCACGCGCGCCGAATTCACGCCGCGCGTGGCGCTGACGGAACAGGAACGGGAAGATCTGCTCTTCGGCGTGAAGGTGGAGTTCGCGGATGCCGGTGACCGGCTGCGGGCCGGCATGCCGATTACGGTGACCCTGCCGCCCGCGAAGTGAATACGCCGCTCGTGGTGCGCACCCACGCCTTGCACAAGCGTTTCGGGACGCTCGTGGCCGTGCATGGCCTCGACCTGGAGATCCGGCGCGGTGAGGTGTTCGGCCTGCTGGGGCCCAACGGTTCCGGCAAGACGACCACCATTCGCATGCTGTGCGGTCTGGTGCTCCCCACGAGCGGTACCGCCGAGGTGGCCGGGTTCGACATCACCACCCAGCCCGAGCAGGTACGCCGTCGCATCGGCTACATGTCGCAGCGCTATGGCCTCTACGACGAACTCACCGTGGCGGAGAACCTGCGCTTCTACGCCTCCGTGTACGGGCTGGTCGGTCGCGCGCGCGATGAGCGGCTGGCCGAGCACATTCAGCTGCTGGGGCTGGGCGAGCGACTGCGACAGCGCGCCGGCACGCTCAGCGGCGGCTGGAAGCAGCGGCTCGCGCTCGCCTGCGCGACCGCGCACCACCCCGACCTGGTGTTCCTCGACGAACCCACGGCCGGTGTGGATCCCGCGGCGCGGCGCACCTTCTGGCAGACCATCTACGATCTCGCGAACACGGGCACCACCGTGCTCGTGACGACGCACTACATGGACGAGGCCGAACGGTGCATGCGGCTCGCCTTCCTGTCGCGCGGTCATCTCATTGGCCTGGGGACACCGGCAGAAGTGGTGCAGCAGTTCGGCGCGAAAACAGTGGAAGACGTGTTCGTGATGCTGCAGCAGCGCGATGAAGCCGCAGCGCACGCGGGCGGGTTGCCGTGAGCGCGTGGCTGGACCGCCTGCGCCGATGGACGGTGTGGCCCATGCTGTGGAAGGAGTTCCTTCAACTGCGGCGCGACCGCCTCACGTTCGCGCTCATGACGGGGCTGCCGGCCATTCAGCTGGTGCTCTTCGGGTATGCCATCCAGACGGATGTACGTCGGCTCCCCACCGTGGTGGTGGATGAATCGCGAACCAGCGAGAGCCGTGCGCTGGTGCAGGTGCTGCAGAACACCGACAATTTTCGCGTGATCACGCGGGTCTCGGATCGCGCCGAGGCCCGGCGCTGGATCGAGCGCGGTGCAGCACGCGTGGCGCTCGTGATTCCCCCCGACTACCAGCGCAACATCCGTGGCGGGCACACCGGGGTGGCGCAGCTGCTCATCGATGCGGCCGACCCGCAGTCGAGTGGGGCCGCCATTGCCGGCGCGCAGCTGGCGGCGCAGGCACGCGGGGCGCAGCTACTGGCGCAGCGATACCAACTGCGCTCGCCGGTGGAGATCCGCGTGCGCCCCTGGTACAACCCCGCGCAGCGGAGCGCCACCTTCATCGTGCCGGGGATCGTGGGCATCCTGCTCACCATCACCATGACGCTCATCACGAGCACCGCCATCGTGCGCGAACGCGAACGCGGCACGCTCGAACAGCTGATCGTCACGCCCATCGGCAAGTCGAGCCTCATGCTTGGCAAGCTCGTGCCCTTCGTCATGGTGGGCTACGTGCAGATGAGTGTCATCCTCCTGCTGGGCGTGCTGTTCTTCGGCATCCCGGTGCGCGGCAACCTCGCGCTGCTGTACGCCCTCGCGCTCGTGTTCATCGTGGCGTCACTCGGCGTGGGGTTGCTCATCAGCACCGTGGCGCGCAGTCAGGCGCAGGCCATGCAGCTCAGCTTCTTCTTCATGCTCCCCAACATCCTGCTGAGCGGCTACATCTTCCCGCGCGCCGCCATGCCCGAGCCGGCGCAGTGGCTTGGGCTGCTGCTTCCGCTCACCTTCTTCCTCGACATCCTGCGCGGGGTGCTGCTGAAGGGCGTGGGCGTACGGGATCTGCTGGTGCAGCTGGGCGCGCTGTGCGTGCTGGCGGGAACGCTGTTCACCGTGAGTGTGCGGCGGTTCTCGAAGACGCTGGACTAGGGTGGTGGCGTGGTGCGCCGCCACCCCAACCGTCAGATGATGCCCCGCACCGGCTGCGGCCGATACGGCGCTTCCAGCAGGCCCATCTCCTCCTGCGACAACTCGAGCGATACCGCCCCCAGCGCTTCCTCGAGCTGGTGCACCTTCGTCGCGCCGACGATCGGCGCGGCCACTTGTGGCCGGGACAGCAGCCACGCCAACGCGATCTGCGCCATGGGCACCCCGCGGCCGTCGGCCACCCGACGCACGGCCGCCACGATGTCCCAGTTCACCTGGTCGTCGTAGAGCCCGTGCCCGTAGCTGTCGGTTGCGGCGCGCACCGTCGACTCGCGGTCCGTGACGCCGCGGCGCGCCCCCGCCAACAGCCCCCGAGCCAGCGGGGACCACGGCATGAGCCCCACCCCTTCTTTCGCGCACAGCGGGATCATCTCCCGCTCTTCTTCGCGGTACAGCAGGTTGTAGTGGTTCTGCATGCTCACGAACCGGGCCCACCCGTGGCGTTCACTGGCGCTGAGCGCCTGCGCGAACTGCCAGGCGAACCCCGAGCTGGCGCCGATGTACCGCACCTTGCCGCTGTGCACGAGATGGTCGAGCGCGGCAAGTGTTTCCTCGATGGGCACGACCGGGTCGAAGCGGTGAATCTGGTAGAGGTCGATCGTCTCCACGCCCAGCCGGCGGAGGCTCGCCTCGCACCCCTGCACGATATGCTTGCGCGACAGGCCGCCCATGTTGGGGCGGTCCGAGAGGGGGAAGAACACCTTGGACGCAATCACCAGCTCGTCGGGGCGGCCATAGTCACGCAGGGCGCGCCCCGTGACCTCCTCGCTCACCCCCAGGGAGTACATGTCGGCGGTATCGAAGAAATTGATCCCCGCCTCGATCGCCCGACGGAAGAACGGCCGGGCGGCGTCTTCATCCAGCACCCAGGGGCGCCACGCCGACGCCCCATAGCTCATGCAGCCGAGGCAGAGGCGGGAAACCGAGAGGCCGGTGGTGCCGAGCGAGCTGTAGCGCATGGGGAGAGGACCGGGGGGAATGGCACAAATCCGGGGATTCGGGGCAGGGGCGGGGTGTCGGGAACCCTTCGCGCGCCTCAACGCTAAGATACAGGTCTCTCACTTCCGACGAATCCGCCCATGCTTATCCGCCGACCCGACGACATTCCGTCCTCCGAAATCACGCCGGAGTCTGTCTACCAGAACCGCCGACAGTTCATGGGGACAGCCGGGGCGCTCGCGCTCGGTACGGCGCTCACCCCGTCGGCAGTGCAGGCACTCGCCGCGACCGGCGGTGTGCAGGAGGACAAGGTGACGCCCGAGGAGGACGCCACCACGTACAACAACTTCTACGAGTTCGGGACCGGCAAGGAGGATCCGGCGGAAAACGCCAAGGGATTCAAGACCACGCCGTGGACGGTGACCGTGGAAGGGTTGGTGAAGAATCCCAACACGGCCTGGGATCTCAACGACCTGCTGGCCAAGCTCACCCTGTACGACCGCACCTACCGTATGCGGTGCGTGGAAGGGTGGTCCATGGTGATTCCGTGGCGCGGGGTGCAGCTGCGGGATGTCCTCACCCGCCTCGAGCCGCTGCCCAGTGCCAAGTTCGTGCAGTTCACCACCCTGTACGACCCGCGGCGTATGCCGGGGCAGAAGTATCCGGTGCTGCAGTGGCCGTACAAGGAGGGGCTGCGTCTCGACGAAGCCATGCACCCGCTGACGCTGCTGGCCACCGGCATGTACGGCAAGGCGCCGCTGCCCAACCAGAACGGCGCTCCACTACGCCTGGTCGTTCCGTGGAAGTACGGCTTCAAGGGCATCAAGAGCATCGTGAAGATCCGCTTCACCGACAGCTTGCCCTTCACCACATGGAGTGACGCCATTCCGTCCGAGTATGGCTTCTACGCCAACGTGAACCCGCAGGTGGATCATCCGCGCTGGAGTCAGGCCAAGGAGCGCCGCATTGGCGAGTTCCTGCGCCGTCCCACGCTCATGTTCAACGGCTACGCCGACCAGGTGGCGTCGCTGTACACCGGCATGGACCTCCGTCGGAACTACTGACCCGTTGCCCGTGGACGCCTCACGCGCCGAGCGAACCGTTCGGCGCTTCATCCGGCCGGCCCTGTGGGCGCTGGTTCTGCTGCCGGCGCCCGTGCTGGTGGCCCAGCTGCTGCTCGACCAGCTGGGCGCCGACCCCATCGACCGGCTCGAACGCCTCACCGGCGAGTGGGCGCTGCGCTTTCTCATCGCCTCGTTGGCGGTGACGCCGCTCATGCGCCTGACCGGGTGGGGATGGCTCGTCGCGCAGCGGCGTTTTCTGGGGCTGGCGGCGTTCTTCTGGGCGCTCGGTCACCTGAGTGTCTACACCGTGCTCGACTGGTTCTTCGATTGGCCGGAGATCCTCAAGGACGTCACCAAGCACCTGTACATCACGCTGGGCATGGCGGCGTTCCTGCTCATGGTGCCGCTCGCCCTGACCTCGACCAAGGCCGCCATTCGCAAGCTGGGGGGGGCTCGCTGGAACCGGCTGCACTCCCTGGTCTACCTCTCGGTCATCGGCGCCTGCCTGCACTTCCTGTGGGCCGTCAAGAAGGACATTGCCGAGCCGGTGCTCTATGGTGGTATTGCCGCCGTGCTGCTGGCCGTCCGGGTCGTCCAGCGTCCGGCGTCGCGTGGAGTACGCATCGCCCCGCGCGAGGGGTGATGGACGCCGGTGAGCCGGCCGCGGTACGGATTGCAACAACGTGACGGTGTTGCCGGGTGGGGCGTCCTGACAGGGATCACTCTTCCCCCGCGTTTCCCTTCATGAAAGCAACACGTGGCGTCGAACGCCGACGCCAGCGAGTGCACGGGTCCTCCGACCACCGCCCCAACACCACCGGTATTCTGGCCGGCGGCGTGCCCGCCGTGACGGTGGCACCAACGGGGGTGCGCAGGGAGCGCGCGGTGATGAGCCTGCTGCTGCTGTTTGCCGTGGCGGTGGCCAGCTGGTTCGCCCTGAGCGATCGCCAGCACGCCGGTGGCCTGCTTGCTCGCCTCCTGCTGCCGGTGCCCGTGGCGGTCTTGGCGCTGCTGCTGGCCAGGCGGGCGTCGGCCCAGCTGTCGCTCGACCTCGGGACCCGCCGTTTCTGGCGCATCATGATGCTGGCCATCGCCTTGGCGCCCGCCGAGCAGTTGGCGCTCGGCATGCCCGTGGCCGTCGGTGAAACGTGGGCCGAACTGCTGCTCGTGGGCACGGCACTTGCCTCCCCGCTCGCCACGTTCGGCGCCCTCATGCAGCTGCCGCCTGCGCCACGATCGGCCGTGGACCGGCTCAAGTTGTTTCTCGACATGGCCACGGTGGCGGTGGGTGGTCTGCTGCTGGCGTGGTTCACCATCACGACCACCGAGGGGCTGACGGCCACGCCCACGCGCCTCTGGTTCGTCCTGCAGCATCTGCAGGGGGTACTCGACCTGCTGCTCGTCCTGGTGGCGTCGATCGTGTGGCGCCGGACCGTGCTGGAGCACCACGCCAATACTCTGGTCCTCGTGGGGGCGGCGCTGCTCGCGAATTTCCTCGGCCATACCGCGTCGGTCGCGCAGATGCTCGATGGCACGCCGCGCCCCGATGTCACGCACATGGTCACCCCGCTCTCGGTGAGTCTGCTCGCCGCCGCGGCATGGGTGAGCGCCGTCGGCGGCATACCGCACGACACGCGCAGGCCGCGGGAGCGCCGGGTGACCACGTCGAGCCTGCTGCCGTACGCCGCGACGCTGCCGGGGTTCGCGCTGCTGCTCAAGGTCGCGCTGGAGCAGGCTACGCAGCCGATGATTGGTCTCGTCTTCGGCGCCGTCCTGCTCACCGTGCTGGCGTTCGCGCGGCAGATCGTCTCCTCCCGGGAAGCGGTGATGGCGCTGGCCGAAGCCGCCGCGCGCGAGAACGAGGCGCGCTTCCAGGCACTCGTGCAGCATTCGAGTGATGTCATCATGATCGTCGATCCCGATGGCACCATTCGCTTCGCCAGTCCGTCCATGACCACGGTCTTCGGTCATGACCCGGCGAAGCTGCTCGGTACGAACCTGACGCAGCTGCTACACCCGGACGATCTCGACGTGGGGGTATGCTTCCTCGAGGAGCTGGCAGGGTCCACAAGGCGGACCGGTGACCCCACCCAGGGGACGCTGAAGCGCGAATGGCGCCTCCGCAACGCCAACGGGGACTGGATGACCGTGGACAACGTCGGTACGAACCTGCTGCGTGAGCCCGTCGTGGGAGGGCTGGTGCTCAACACGCGTGATGTCACCGAGCAGAGTGTCATCAAGCAGCAGTACATGCACCAGGCGTTCCACGACCCGCTCACCGATCTGGCCAATCGCAGCCTGTTCCTGTATCAGGTGGGGCACGCCCTCGCGCGCCACGCGCGCCTGGGGCAGCCGGTCACCGTCCTCTTCCTCGATCTCGACAACTTCAAGACGGTCAACGATTCGCTCGGCCATGCCGAAGGCGATCGGTTGCTCGTGGAGGCCGCACGGCGGCTCGCTGTCTGCGCGCGCACGAGTGACCTCATCGCCCGTCTGGGTGGTGACGAGTTCGCGGTGCTGCTCGAGGCTGCCGAATCAGAGGACGACGTGCTCGTGTTTGCCAACCGCATCGGCGAGGCGCTTTCGCGCCCATTCATCCTTGCGGGGAAGGAAGTGTTCGTGAACGCCAGTATCGGCATTGCCCGCTCGGTACGTGGCGAAGGGTCGGACGAACTGGTGCGTAACGCCGATGTGGCAATGTACGTGGCCAAGACACGCGGCAAGGGGCAGCACGTGCTCTTCGAGCCGCAGATGCATCAGGATGCCCTTGAGCGGCTGGTCGTCGAAGCGGACCTGCGACGGGCCATCGAGCACGACGAGTTTTTCCTGCAATACCAGCCCATCGTGCAGCTCGCCACGGGCGACGTGATTGGCGCCGAGGCACTGGTCCGATGGAAGAGTCGTGATCGCGGCACGGTCCCGCCTGGCGTGTTCATTCCCATCGCCGAGGAGACGGGGCTGATTGTGCCGATCGGCCGGTGGGTATTGCGCCGTGCCTGTCGGGAAGCCCAGCGCTGGACAGGCGAGCGTAATTACCCCTGCCGCATCACGGTGAACCTGAGTGGGCGTCAGCTGCAGGATGCGCAAATCGTGGACGACGTGCGTGCCGCGCTCGAGGAGTCGCGGCTCGACCCGGAGCTGCTCGTGCTGGAGATCACCGAGAGTATGCTGATGCACAACACGGAGCTGTCGATGCAGCGCCTCGTGGCCCTCAAGGCGCTCGGGGTGTCGCTGGCTATCGACGACTTCGGAACCGGTTATTCTTCCCTCAGCTATCTCCAGCGCTATCCGATCGACATCCTGAAGATCGACAAGGCGTTCGTGGAGGTCATCGATCAGGGAGGCGAAGGACCGGTGCTGGCTCAGGCAATCGTGGCACTTGGGGAAACGCTGCGCATGCGCACCGTGGCCGAAGGTATCGAAACGGAGGCGCAGCGCGGGGCGTTGCGCCAGCTCGGTTGCGAGCTGGGACAGGGCTACCTGTTCGCGCCGCCACTCGACGCCGAAGACTACTGGCAGTTGCTGGTGGCCCGTGGCGGGCGATCGTCGGTGGGCAGCATGCGTCGTCGCGAGCTGAGTGCCAACGCCGCGTAAGCGCGGCGCGCCCGGCCGCCCCGTGACGTCCTGGCCCGAGCGCGTCGAGGCCTTCGCCGTATGCGCCCCGGGCCTCGCGCCGTTGGTTGCCGCCGAGTGCGCCGCCCAGTCGCTTCATGTCGAGGCGGTGAGCGCCGCCGGTGTCTCGCTCCACCTGACGCTCCCCGAGCTGTTCCGCCTCAACTGCTGGACGCGGTGTGCCAGTCGGGTGATCGTGCGGCTCACGTCGTTCGAGGCCCGGGATTTCGCCACCCTCGAGAAGGCGGCGGCGCGGGTGCCGTGGGGGCGCGTCATCGTGCCCGGCGGCTCGGTGCGTCTGCGCGTCACCTGCCGAAAGTCGCGCCTCTATCACTCCGATGCGGTTGCGGAGCGTATCGCGCGCGGTATCGCGGGGACCATCACGGGGGCGCAGATCGTGGGGCGGGCCCGCGACGATGACGACGACGACGAGGAAACGGGACCGTCGCAGCTCATCGTTGTACGCTTCGACCACGACCGCTGTACGATCAGCGCCGACAGCTCGGGGGCCTTGCTGCATCGCCGTGGTTGGCGCCTCGATGTGGCCAAGGCGCCGCTGCGCGAGACGCTGGCGGCCGCGCTGCTGGCCGCGCTGCCATGGTCGGGCGACGTGCCGCTGGTCGATCCGTTCTGCGGGTCGGGGACCATCGGCATCGAGGCGGCACTTCTGATGCGCGACATGGCGCCCGGCGTGGCGCGCCGCTTTGCCATGGAGCAGTGGCCGCAGGCCCCGCTGGTGGCCTATGCCGCGGTCCGGTCCGAGGCCCGGGCGCGCGCGAAGCCATCGGCCGGGGTGCCCATCGTGCTGCGCGATCGCGATGCGGGCGCCATTGCCGCCGCGCGCGCCAACGCCGAGCGCGCCGGTGTGCTGCACGATCTCACGATCGAGCAGGGGGCGCTGTCGGAGACCAACCTGGCGGCAATCGGTACGCGCGGCGTACTGCTGACCAATCCGCCCTACGGACAGCGGGTGAGCGGCGGCGCCGACCTGCGCGGTCTGTACGCGCGACTGGGCGACGTGTTGCGAGCAGGAGGACGAGGCTGGCGGCTGGGGATGCTGGTGCCCCCCGATCGTGCGCTCGCGGGACAGCTGCGGCTGACGTTGTCCCCACTGTTGCGCACGGCGAACGGCGGACTCCCCGTGGAACTGCTGGCGTCCGCGCACGCCGTGGTATTCGACGGGTCTCCTGGCCGGAACCCGTCCGCGAACGCGGCGGCTCAGAGCCGGAAGTAGTCTGCGCGCCAGCTCCTGATCTGCTGCTTGATCTCCTTCCCCTTCATGGTGGGGTTGGCGATCACCGTTTCCACGAGCCCCGCCAACTCGGCGTCGCTGGCGAACCGCAGCGCGATGTAGTGGCGCGGCGAGAGGGCGGTCATGGCCCGCTCCGCGAGTGCGGCCGGCAGCACTCGCTGGTAGCGCAGCTGCTCCTCGAGTCGGATGATGCGATCCTGCGCGCGCAGCGGCGACAGCCGTGACACCGAGACTACGCCGAACAGGGCGAGGGCACCCACCAGCAGGTAGCCGGTATCGTACGACGGATTGTTGAAGAAACGCGTGAGGCTCCACACGAGGAAGATCAGCGCCAGCGGGCTCGTGAAAAAATGAAAGAGCGGCGTGTACTGCGCATGATTGGCATACTGCTGCGGGGGTCGCGGCATGGTGTTCGGTGGAGGTCAGGGGGAAACGGGATGCCAGTGCGTGGCCACGGCGGCGGCGCGCGCATAGCGCTCCTGCCATGAACCGCTGATGAGCGTGAAAGGTGCCGCAAAGCGGTGCAAGGTGGCCAGAAAGGCCTCGTGCAGCTCTTGGCGCCGGTCGCCGCGGTCGCGTACGCCATCCGCAATCCACGGCACGTCGATGTCGAGCAGCAAATAGTGGTCGGCCACCCAATCACGTGCAAGCGCCTCGATGCCCGCGTCACAGCCGCCGGTGTAGTGGTGACAGTAGGTCACGTGGCTCAGCAGATCGGTGTCGAAGAGCACGAGCGGCGTCCCGTCGATCGTGGCCTGCTGCAGGAGCGCCTCGTGTCGCGCCGTCTGTTCGCGCGCGATCGGCCAGTGATCGGATGCATCGAGCGGCGCGCCCTTGTGCCCGGCGTACGCGCGCACGAATTCGCTGGCGTGCGGCAGACCGAAATGCGCTGCCAGCTGGGACACGAGGGTCGTCTTGCCGGTACTCTCGGACCCGGTCACCACGAGACGGCGGGGACGTGGAGGCATCTCGACGCTCACCCGACGGCCGCCGGTGCCAGCGTCTTCCGCCACTGCACATAGCCCAGCGCGGCGAGGCACAAGAACACGGCGTACAGCAGCGCGGTCAGCGGCAGGCCGCGATTCACGAACAGGCCGATGTACGCCACGTCCACCGCGATCCACAGCAGCCAGTTCTCGAGCAGCTTGCGGGTCATCATCCACTGGGCCACGAGGCTGATGGCAACGAGGATCGCATCGAGCCACGGCAGCGCAGCGCCGGGGATCCGCGAGGTGATGGTCGCGAGGAGGACCCACGTGCCGAGCACGATTGCACCGAGCACGACGGCGAGACTGGCGGGGGTGCGTGTCACCACGACGGGGGCATGCGGCGCCCCCCCCCGCGTCCAGTGCCACCAGCCGTACAGCGAGAGCAGGAAGTACACCACCTGCAGCCCGGTATCGCTGTAGAGCCCCGTGCGCGCGAATACGATCATGTAGAACACCGCGTTCAGCACGCCCAGTGGCCAGCTCCAGATGCTCTGCCGCGTCACGAGCCATACGTTGGCCACACCCGTGACGAATCCGAAGGTTTCCGCGCACGACGAGCCATGCGCGGAGAGCCACGTGCAGAGGGTGCCGGTCACCGCAGGGTCGCCACTGGTCATGATTGGCAAAGCTAATTAGCATGTCCACCACATGACCGGGGTGCCGGCGCCGCCTGTGAGCGTCCGGCTGAGATAACACCCGCCGAACCTGATCCGGTTTGCACCGGCGTAGGGAGTCCAAACGTGTTTCGTCGCATCCTCGCGCGCCTGGTGCGCGCCGGGCGACCTGTGGTTGTCGCGTGTCGCGCATGGGCGTGCGCGCCGCACCAGGGATTCGCCCCCCGTGGCGTTCTGGCCGCTGCCGTTCTGGCTGCCGCCGCAGTCGCCACCGCCGCCGGGTCCGCCACCACGGTCCGCGCTCAGGCGCGCCCCGATTCCGCGAGATCCGACAGCGCGGCCCGGCGCATCGAGGGCGTCTCGGTACAGGCCATTCGTGCCGGCAGTACCGCGCCCATTGCGCAGAAGACCATCGAACGGGCGGCCATCGCACAGCGGCAGTTCGGCCAGGATGTGCCCATGCTGCTCATGAACGCCGCGCCCAGCCTCATGGCCCATACCGAAACCGGCACGCCATGGGGCTACAGCTACCTGCGGTTGCGCGGGCTCGATCAGACGCGCATCAACATCACCATCGATGGCGTGCCGCTCAACGACATGGAGGACCAGGTCCTCTACTTCGCGAATTTTGCCGACCTGATGTCCAACGTCCAGTCGGTGCAGGTGCAGCGCGGCGTGGGCACGAGCACCGCCGGGACGGCGTCGTACGCGGGATCGATCAACTTCGAAACAATGCCGGTAGCGCGCCAGGAGGCCGGCGGTGATGTGCAGGTGCAGGTGGGCAGTTTCGGGGCCCAGCGTGTCACCGCCGGGTTCAACAGCGGCCTGCAGAATGGGTTCGCGGCCTATGGCCGCGTGAGTGCGCTGCGCACCAACGGCTACCGCGACCACAGCGGCGTGGCGGGCCGCACCGGCTTTCTTGGCGCGGGCTGGTTCGGCCAGCGCGACATCGTGAAGCTCACCGCTCTGGTGGGGCAGCTCTACGACACGCTCAGCTACACCGGCGCCACGCGCGAACAGCTGCAGCAGAACTGGCGCTTCAATCCGCTGGCGCCCAACGAGCGGGACAAGTTCGGGCAGCAGTTGGTGTCGCTGGCCTGGTCACGCTCGCTCGCGAACGGCGGGGCGGTAAACACCACCGTCTATCGCAACTCGGCGAGTGGCAACTATGACTATTTCGAACTCCCCGATCGCTACCGCTTCAATCTCGCGCACACCTGGTACGGCGTCACCAGCGTCTACAACGTGGAGCGGGGTGCCCTCGCCCTCAACACGGGAGTGAACGCGAATACGTATCAGCGCGCGCATCGCGGCTACTTCCAGCCCGATACCGAACTGTACGACAACACCGGGCACAAGCAGGACGCGAGCGGCTTCGTGAAGCTGTCGTACACGCGCGGCAAGGCCACCTGGTTCGCCGACGGGCAGGGGCGGTGGGCGCGGTTCCGGTACGAACCGTCGGACAATGCCGGCATCACGGGGCGCAGCATCGACTGGGCCTTCTTCAACCCCAAGGCGGGGGTGACCTACGCCCTCGCGCGCGGCGTGTCGGCATTCACCAGCTACGGCTTGACCAGCCGCGAGCCGGCGCGCAACGACCTGTTCGGCGGCGAGGACGATCTCAACAGCGGCAATGTGGAGGCCTTCGGGGATTTCACGCGCGTGCGCCCCGAACAGCTCCGTGACTTCGAAGCGGGGGTCAACCTCGTGCGGCGCACGTTCGACCTGTCGGTCAACGTCTACAGCATGGACTTCCGCAACGACATCGCGCGCATCGGCGCCCCCACGGCCAGCGGTTCCATTCTGCGCCGCAACGTGGGGAGCAGCTTCCGCCGCGGCCTCGAACTCGACTGGGCGTATCGTGGCCTCGATCGTGTGGTGCTGGCCGGCAACGCGACCTGGAGCACGAATCGCATCCGGCAGTTCACCGATTCGTCGCGGGGCACGCCGGTGGTGCGTCGCCACGTGGAGCCGCTGCTCACCCCGCGCTTCACGAGTGCGCACCGGGTGGAAGTCACGCCGGCGTCGCGGCTGTGGGTGAGCGTGGAGGGGCGCTATCAGAGTCGTGCCTTTCTCGACAACACCAGCAGCCCCGATCGCGTGCTCCCCGACTTCTATACGGTCGATGCCACGGCGCGTCTGATGTTGGGGCGTACGAGCGTCACGCTGCGCGGCCAGAATCTGGGCGATACGCGCAAGTTCGGCAGTGGTGCCGTGAGCAGCAGTGGGCGGGTGCGCTACTTCATCCTTCCCGCGCGCGCGCTGTTCCTCACGGCGGCGTACGAGTTCTGATCGGGAAGGCGCGGAGCAGAAGAGGCGCGGGGAGGGCGGCCGAGCGGCGGTCCCTGCGTCTCCCTTCCTCCGCGCCTTGCCACACCGTATGGTGAGGCCATGCGCCCACTCCTCACCGTTCTCACCGCCGCCGCGCTCCTCGCGCCCGCCATCGCCACCGCGCAGCCACTTCGTCCGCAGGTGGACGCGTGGCGGAAGCAGCATGAACGCCAGATCCTGGACGAAGCGTTCGCTCTGCTCGCCATCCCCAATGTGGCCAGCAACCAGGACGATATCGCGAAGAACGCCGCGTTTCTTACGCAGGCGTTCGCGAAGCGTGGGGTCGCCCTCACGCCGCTGCGGGCACCCACGGGCGGCAGTCCCGCGCTCTTTGGCGAGCTCAAGACGCCGGGGGCCACGCGCACGGTGGTGTTCTACGCGCACTACGACGGGCAGCCCGTGGCGGGAGGCGGCTGGGAGAGCGAGCCCTTCGTGCCCAAGCTGAGTCGCTATCGCAACAGCGCCCCCACCGATGACGTGCCACTGCCGGCGCCAGGCGACACCATCGATCCCGAGGTGCGCATCCGCGCACGCTCCGCCAGCGATGACAAGGGGCCCATCGTGGCCATGCTGGCGGCGCTCGACGCCATGCAGGCGCTGCGGCAACGGGCGAGCGTGAACGTGAAGTTCTTCCTCGAAGGGGAGGAGGAGGCAGGGTCCAATCACCTTGGCGACATCCTGCGCACGCACCGCGCACTGCTGGGGGCCGACGCGTGGCTGTTCTTCGATGGGCCGGTGCACGTGAGCGGCGCCCCGCAGATCGTACTCGGCGTGCGCGGTGTGATGGGGGCGGAGGTCACCTTCTACGGCGCCAACCGGGCGCTGCACAGCGGCCATTACGGCAACTGGTCGCCCAACCCCGCTGTGGCCGCCGCGCATTTCGTGGCCGGATTGCGCAGCACCGACGGCCGTATCCTGCTGCCCGGCTTCTACGACGATGTGCCCCCCATGTCCGACGGCGAGCGTGCGCTCGTGAACGCCCTCAGTGCCACCGACGACAGCGTGCGTCGCTCACTCGGGCTTGCCCGCACGGAAGCGGACAACGCCCCGCTGGGGGCGCGCATCATGCTGCCCGCGTTGAATGTGCGCGGCATTCGTGGCGGTAACGTGGGGAATGGTGCCAGCAACGCGGTGCCGACCAGTGCGAGCGTGAGCATCGACTTTCGCCTCGTCCCGGACCAGCAGCCGGCACGCATCCGCGCCATGCTCGAGCAGCATCTGATCGCCCATGGCTACACCATCACCCGTGACGCCGGGGCGGCGGCCCGGAGTACCGACCGCAGTCGCCTCGCGCTCGTCACGTACGACAGCGGGTACACGGCCGTGCGGGTGCCGAGCACGTTGGCCAGCGTCCAGGCGGTCAAGCGGGTCATGACGCGGAGCTACGGACGGGAGCCGTTCACCCTCCCCATTCTGGGGGGATCACTGCCGTTGTTTCACTTTGTGGAGCAGCTGGGCGCCACCGTGATCACGGTCCCCACGGTCAATGCCGACAACAGCCAGCACGCCCCCAACGAAAACCTGCGGGTCGGTAACCTGTGGGATGCGGTGGCACTCATGACGGAACTCATGGTCGGCCTGGGACGCGAGTGGGGACCTCGCTCCTGACCACCGGCGCGGCACGCGGCGGCGCGCCGGAAGGCCGTCAGCCGGCGCTTTTCCCCATGCGGCACCGGTCAGAGCAGTAGCGCACACGCTCCCAGTCGCGCTCCCATTTCTTGCGCCACGAGAACGGCCGGCCACAGCGCGCGCACAGCTTGTCGGGGTGCCCGTTCACTGCCCCTGGCCGCTTGCCGGTGATCTTGCGAGGAGATGCCATGGCTCCCCAAGCGACGCGGGCCGGTACACTGTTCCCGCATGCACTCGCCATCACCGCCGCCGCGGCTCTCGGGGGGACACGCCGCCATCGACCCCGCCGACTTCCCGGCGAGCAATCAGGACCTCCTCTACTCCGACTATCGAAAGACCGAGGAGCTTGGCACCCTGCGACAGGTGGCCCGCGCGCTCGCCGCCGAGACCGATTCGCACAAGGTGCTGGAGACGTTGTGTCAACTCTCCATGGTCAGGGGACGAGCAAGTGGCGCCTCTGTGGCGCAATTAAGCGGTGATAATGGCGTATATGTAGCCGTCGCCGGCAAGGCCCAGGCGCTCCTCGATATCTCCTTTCCCCTCGAGGGCACGATGACCGGCCGCGTCGCGCGTGAGCATCGTACCCTCTCCCTTGCCAGCCCCAGCGCAAGCTCGCCCTTCTTCGCCACGCTGCTGCCCACGTTGGGCGTGGGGCCAATTCTGCTGTTGCCGCTGCTCGCCAACCAGCAGCTCTTCGGCGTGCTGTCGATCACCAGAGACGCTGGGCATCCGCTCTTCGATGACATTGATGAAGAGCGCCTGGGGGTGATGGCCGACCTCGCCGCGCTGGCGATCTGGAAGGCCCGCCTGCTCGAAGAGGCACGGTCGGCCGATGCGGCCAAGACCAGTCTGCTGGCCATGTTGTCGCACGAACTGCGCACCCCGCTGACCGCGCTGGAAGGCTACGGCGAGCTCCTCGAAGACGAGATCCTTGGCCCGCTGACTGTCGAACAGCGCGATGTGATCGTGCGCCTGCGCACCGTCGGTCGTCACCTCGGCAGCCTCATCGAGGACATCCTCACCTACGCCTCGCTCGAGGCCGACCGGCTGACGGCGCGCACGGCACCGCTCCGGGTGGACGAACTCATGGACTCGCTTCACCCCTTCCTGGAGCCCTTGGCCCGGGAGAAGGGGGTCGCGTTCGCCATCGAGCTCGAACCCGCCCTGCCGCCGCTCGTCACCGACGAGGCCCGGCTTCGGCAGATCCTGCTCAATCTCTGCCAGAACGCCATCAAGTTCACGGAGGTCGGCGCCGTGACCGTGCGCGTGTCACGTGGGTCCCCGGCCGCCGATGGATCGCCCACCACGCGGTTTGCCGTGCGGGATACCGGCGTGGGGATTGCCGCCACGGACATGCAGCGGCTCTTTCGCCCCTTCTCGCAGTTGGCAGACTCCGCGACGCGCCGTGCGCGCGGCACCGGCCTCGGTCTGTATATCGCCAGGCGGCTCGCCACCCTGCTGGGCGGGCGCATCGAGTTGGTCTCGCGCCCCGGTGAGGGGTCGACCTTCACGCTGGTCCTGCCGCAGCAGTTCCCCACCTCCCCCTGATGTGCCGCGAGCCGTTGTCGCTCCGCTAGATTTCTCCCCATGTCAGCCATCACGAGTGTCTTCAACGACGGGGTGTTCGCCGAGCAGTTCGAGCGGTACCGTCGCGATCCCGCCAGCGTCGACGAGACGTGGCGTCAATACTTCCGTATCGCCGAGTCGCTGTTTGGCGGTCCCTCGGCGTCGGCACCGGCGAGCCAGGCGGCCGGCGTCGTGGAGACGGCCCTGCTGGCCAAGGTGGCGGCGGCCGCCTCGCTGCAGCAGGCCATCCGCATGTACGGGCATTATGCCGTGCAGCTCGATCCGCTCGGCTCCCCGCCTCCGGGCGCCGACGAACTGCACCCCGAGTTCCACGGCCTCACCGACGCCGATCTGGCGCAGATCCCGGGCGCGGCGCTCGGTGACGATCGCTTCGCCACGGCGAAGGACGTCATCGAACGCAAGCGCCGTGTGTACTCGGGGCGTATCGGTTACGAGGTGTGGCACCTCGAAGTGAACGAAGAGCGGAATTGGTTCCGCAAGGCATTCCGCGACGGTGTCATCACGCGCCCGCTCACGGCCGACGAAAAAAAGCAGGTGTTGCGTCGTCTCAACGAGGTCGACGGGCTCGAGCGCTTCCTCGGACGCGCGTACCAGGGATACAAGCGCTTCTCCGTTGAAGGCACGGATTCGCTCATTCCGCTGCTGGATGCCATGGTGGACGCACTCGGCCGCGCGGGGGCGCACGAAGTGGTGATCGGCATGGCGCACCGCGGCCGGCTCAATGTCCTCACCAACGTGATGGGCAAGCCCTTCGAGGCGCTGTTCGCCGAATTCGAGGGGCATCATGATGCCGCCGATGAGAACGCCACCGGCGATGTGAAGTACCACATGGGCTACATGGGCTCGCGCACGGTCGACGGGCGCGAGGTGAAGCTGCGCCTCATGCCCAATCCGTCGCACCTCGAAGTGGTGAACCCCGTGATCGAAGGCGTCGTGCGCGCGCTGCAGCGCGAGCCGGGCGAGCCCGGACGCCGCAATGAGCACGTGGTGGTGCCGGTGGCCATTCACGGTGACGCGGCCTTCCCGGGCGAGGGCATCGTGGCGGAGACGCTCAACATCTCGCATCTCAACGCGTACCGGACGGGCGGCACGATTCACATCATCGTGAACAATCAGGTGGGCTTCACCACCGACCCGTCGGACGCCCGCTCCACCTATTACGCGTCCGATCTGGCCAAGGGCTTCGAGATTCCCATCTTCCACGTGAACGCGGATGATGCAGAGGCATGCGTCATTGCGATGCGTCTGGCCTGCGCGTACCGTGCCACGTTCAAGAAGGATGTGCTCATCGATCTGGTGGGCTATCGTCGTCACGGGCACAATGAAGGCGACGAGCCGATGTACACGCAGCCCACGCGCACGGCGGCCATTCGCAAGCACCCCACCGTGCCGCAGGTGTGGGCGAGCCGTCTCGTCGCCGAAGGCGTGATGACCGCTGAAGACGCGGCGCACGTGGAGCAGGAGGTCTCGCAGCGCTACGCCGAGATCCACGCGCGCTTCAAGCAGTCGCTCCTGGGCAGCGAGAAGCACGCGCCGTGGCCGGCGGAACCTGCCGAGGCGCCGCGGCCGGTGGCCACCCGGGTCGCGCCCGAACGGTTGCACTTCATCAACGAGTCGCTCCTGCAGTGGCCGACCGATTTTGCCGCCAACCCGCGCCTCGCCAAGCAACTCGAACGTCGTCGGGAAACGATGGGGGACCAGGGGGGAATCGAGTGGGGCCACGCCGAGGCGCTGGCTTTCGGCTCGCTGCTGCTCGACGGCCTGTCGGTGCGCCTCACGGGGCAGGATGCGGAACGCGGCACCTTCTCGCATCGGCACGCGGTGCTCAACGATGTGAACAGCGGGCGCAAGTATGCGCCGCTCGCCCATCTTCCGGGCGCCAAGGGCGCGTTCGAGGTGTACAACTCGGCGCTCTCCGAAACGGCCATCATGGCCTTCGAGTACGGCTACAGCGTCATCGCCACCGATACCCTCACGCTCTGGGAAGCGCAGTTCGGCGATTTCGTGAACGTGGCGCAGCCTATCATCGACCAGTTCATCGTGGCGGACCGGGCGAAGTGGGGGCAGGACAGTGGCCTCGTGCTGCTGTTGCCGCATGGCTACGAAGGGCAGGGGCCCGAACACTCGAGTGCCCGACTCGAGCGGTTCCTGCAGCTGTGCGCCGAAGGGAACATGACCGTGGCCTACTGCAGTACGCCGGCGCAGTATTTCCACCTGCTGCGGCGACAAGCCTTGCGCAAGGATCGTCGACCGCTCGTCTGTATGCAGCCCAAGTCGCTGTTGCGCCTGCCGCAGGCGGCGTCGCGCCTCGCGGATCTCGTGCAGGGTGGCTTCCAGGCCGTCATCGACGATCCCATGGCCTCGCAGCAGCCCGACGACGTACGGCGCATCGTGTTCTGCTCGGGGAAGCTGTACTACGATCTCGCGCTCTCGCCATCACGCAATCCGCACGTGGCGCTCGTGCGGGTGGAAGAGCTGTATCCGTGGCCGCACGAGGACATCCAGCGGGTGGTCGACCGCTATCCGGCACTGGAGCAGGTCGTGTGGGCGCAGGAAGAGCCGAAGAATCAGGGCGCGTGGACCTACGTGCAGCCGCGCCTGCGGGCGAGCGCCGGGGCGGCGGTCGGCGTGCGCTATGTAGGACGGCCGGAGCGGGCGAGTCCGGCAGAAGGATTCGCCGATGCGCACCAGGCGGAGCAGGCCCGTATCGTCGCGATGGTGATGGACACGGGTGAGGTGCTCGAGGGGCGCCCGGTCATGACCGCCACATACTGACCACCATGCACCCTTTCGCTGCTTCGAGGCGAACGATCAGCGCCGCGGCTCTTGCCGCGGCGCTCGTCGTTCCGGCCGCTCCGCTCGCGGCACAGGTCGCTCCCGAACGTGGCGCGGCCGCCCTCGGGTCTGCGCTGGCCGGGATCGGCACCACCGGGCGCGTCCTCACCGTGGCCGCACATCCCGATGACGAAGACACGCCCATCATCGCGTGGCTCACCCGCGGCCGCCACGTGGAGACGGCGTATCTCTCGCTGACGCGCGGTGACGGTGGCCAGAATCTCATCGGCAACGAACTCGGCGAAGCGCTCGGCGCCATCCGTACGCAGGAGCTGCTCGCCGCACGGCGCATCGACGGCGGCACGCAGTACTTCACGCGCGCCTATGACTTCGGGTTCAGCAAGAACGCCGAGGAGACGTACCGGCACTGGCCGAAGGACAGCATCCTCGGCGACGTGGTGCGCGTGGTGCGGGCGTTCCGGCCGCACGTGGTGATCGGCTTCTTCAGCGGTACGCCGCGCGACGGCCACGGGCATCATCAGGTGAGCGGGCTGCTGGCACGCGAGGCCTACGAACTGGCTGCCGACACGGTGCGTTTCCCCGTGCGCGAGTTCGGGATGCCGTGGACACCGCAGAAATTCTACCGCAGCGCGCGGCAGGTACCCGACAGCGCCACATTGCGTGTGAATACCGGCGAGTACAATGCGATGCTCGGCCGAAGCTACTACGAGATTGCCGCGGAGAGTCGGTCGCAGCACAAGAGTCAGGGCTTTGGCGTGCTCCAGCGCAAAGGCGTGATCTGGGGCTATCTCTCGCGCGAAGCCACGCGTGCCGGGCCCGCCGATGCGCGCGCCGAACGCTCGCTGTTCGACGGCATCGATACCACGTGGGCGGCGATTCGCCGTCGGGTACCGGCGGCGACACAGCCGGTGCTGGACTCGGCGCTCCAGGCGCTCACGCACCTTCGCGCCGAGTATCGCGCTGCCGATCCTGCAGGCATCGTCGAGCCGCTGGCGCGGACACTTGGACAGTTCCGTCGTGTGCGCAACACGCTGGGGAGCGGCCCCTTCGTATACATCAACGACGGGTTGCGCGGTGGGAACAGCCCCAATGCGCGGCGCGCAATGGACGAGGCGGACCCGGCGCTCTGGGTGGCCATGGCCACGACCGTGGAGCGTACGGAGCAGGCGCTCGTGCTCGCGGCTGGCGTGGTGGTGGAAGCCACGGCCCCGCGTGGCACGTTTCCGGTTCGTGAGCCGGTAAAGGTGGACGTGAACGATACGTTGCCGGTCACGGTGACCGTGTTCAACCGGGGGCGGGCACCGATCTTCCTGCGCAATGCCGGCGTGGCGGGCATCGGGTTGCGTGGCATCGACCAGGGCGATGTCACCATTGCGCCCGACAGCGCGCACGTGATGACGCGATGGGCGGTGGCCTTCGCGAGCAACTCACCGTGGTGGCGTGCCAAGGGGCGCCAGCAGCAGGACTGGTTCCAGCAGCCCATCGATTCGCGCGATGAGGTCGCTCAGCAGGAGAAGGTGTCCACGGTCCTGCAGGCGTTCCTGCAGATCGCCGGGGAATCGGTGACCATCACCACGCCGGTTGTCTACCGCTATGCCGACCCGGTCAAGGGCGATCTGCAGATTCCGGTGAGTGCGGTGCCGGGCATCTCGGTGAACCTCGGCAGCACCATGGAGTACATCCGCGCGGGAGTGCCAGTGGATCGCTACATCCCGGTGCGCGTCACCTCGTCGTATCCGCACGAGGCCAAGGTGGCGGTGCGCATCCTGCTCCCCGATGGTCTCAAGGCCGACACGGTCGAGCGTGAACGCACCCTGGAGGCGCAGGGCAGTGTAATGGTGACGTTCCGTGTGCGCGGCACCATCAGGGCCGGGCGTCACGAGCTCGGTGCCATGGCACTCCACGAGGGCACCATGAGCACGAGCGGCCCGTATCTGGTGGCGTACGATCATATCACGCCCATGCGCCTGTACGGCGCCTCGGGCATGTACCTGTCGGCGGTCGATGTGAAGCTGCCCCCGCGCGCACGCGTGGGCTACGTGGAAGGGGTCGGTGATGCCGGCGTCAAGGCACTGGAGCAGCTCGACATCACGGTGGAGAAGCTCGAGCCGGCCATGCTCGGCAGTATGGACCTCTCGCGCTTCACCAGCATCGTGGTCGGGCCGCGCGCCTACGAAACGAGTGAGACGCTGGTGAAGAACAACGCGCGGCTGCTGGAGTATGCCCGACGCGGCGGTACGCTGGTGGTGCAGTACGGCGCGCAGAACATGAACGCCTTCCCGGGAATCACGCCCTATCCGCTGCAGTGGGCGCCGCGGGCGGCGCGCGTGACCATGGAGGACGCACCGGTCACGGTGCTGCAGCCCGCCCATCCGCTGCTCACGAGTCCCAACCGTATTGGCGCTGCCGATTGGGCTGACTGGGCGCAGGAACGTGCCACCTACATGCCCAGCGTGATCGACCGGCGTTACACGCCACTGCTGCGCATGAACGATCCCGACGAAGCCGCCAATGACGGTGCGCTGCTCACCGCGCCCGTGGGCAGAGGGCGGTACGTGTACGTCACGCTCGCGCTGTTCCGGCAGTGGTCTGCGGGGGTGCCGGGGGCGGCGCGGCTGCTGGCGAATCTGGTGGCGGGGCAGGCGATCGCGATGCCGCCGAAAATGTAGGCGGGGACACGACGCGGGGGACCACGCGCGATCGATGACGCGTTGGCGGCTACGCGTTGGCGGGAACGCGTTGGCAACTACGCACGGGGGCGCGGGCACCTACGCGCCCACCGACGCGGGCGACCGGGTCGCTCCGCGTTTTCGCCCCCGTTGGTGCCCGCGTGTTCATGCGTGCTTGCCAACGCGTACTTGCCAGAGCGTTGGTGCCAACGCGTTCCCGCCAACGCGTCGTCGATCGCGCGTCGTTCCTCTGCGCCGTCTACTACGCCAACGCCGCGCGCTTTCCTCCCACCGACAGCAGCAGCCCTACCGAGAACACCACCACGGCACCGATCACGTTGTGCCAGAGAAAACTCACCGTGGGCAGGCCGAACGAGACCGCTGCCACCGCGCTCATGCCGGCGATGAGCCCCGCGAACGCCCCCAACGCGGTGGCACGCTTCACCATCGCCAGCAGGAAGACGCCGAGAATGGAGCCGTAGAAGAACGAACCGAACCGGTTCACCACTTCAATGAGGGAGCCGAGCGTGGCCGCGTAGGTTGCCACGACCATGGCAAAGACGCCCCAGAGCGCAGTGGCAACGCGACCGACGGTAAGGAAATGCCGATCGGTATCTTCCTTTCGATACCACCGCTGGTAGAAGTCGACGACGGTCGCCGTGGCCAGCGAATTGAGTTCGGCCGCAATCGATGACATGGCCGCGGCCAGCACGGCCGCGAGGAACACCCCCGCGAAACCGAGCGGCAGGTTGTCGAGCACGAAGCGCGGAATGATATAGTTCACGTCGCGGGCACTTTCGCCGCTGGCCACGGCCGCGGCCGCCAGCGCGTCTTTGCGCACCGTCTCCAGGGCGTCGTTCTGCGCCTTGAAGGTGGCCAGCGCCGCGCCGCCGGGGGCGGTGGCTGCGTCACGCGCTGCCAGTTCGCGCCCCGCCAGCGCCGCGGCATGCCGCGACTCGAGCGCCGCGTACACCGCCGGCTGCCGCTCCCGCAGGATGCCATCGTGCCGCGGATTGAAGAGCATGGGCGATGGCGCGAAGGTGTAGAAAAGGAACACCAGCACGCCAATGATGAGAATGAGCGCCTGCAGGGGAATCTTCCAATAGGCACTCATGAGCAGCGAACTCCGGGCCTCGTCCACCGAACGTGCGGCCAGGTAGCGCTGCACCTGGCTCTGGTCGGTGCCGAAGTAGCTCAGCATGAGAAACGTGCCGCCGAGGATGCCGGACCAGAACGTGTACGTCTCGGTGAGCGAGAAGGAGAAATCAAAGACGCGTAGCCGTCCGGTGGCGCCGGCAAGGCGGAAGGCGTCATCCAGCGGGACCGGCAGACGCCAGATGAGTACGGCAACCAGCGCCAGCAGCGCCCCGACGATAACCACCATCTGCTTCACGTCGGCCCAGGCGACCGCCTCCACCCCCCCGAGCACGGTATAGACGATCGTGGGGACGCCAATGAGCAGTACGCACCACGTGAGGTCCCACCCGAAAATCGCGCTCAGTACCACGCTGGGCGCCGCGATGATCGTGCCGGCCGACATGCCCCGGGAGAGGAGAAACAGGAAGCTCGTGAGCGACCGGGTCCGCGCGTCGAAGCGCCGCTCGAGGTACTCGTACGCGGTGTAGACCTTGGCGCCGTGCAGGAAGGGCACGAGCGTGACCCCCAGCAGCACCATCGCCACGGGCAGCCCGAAGTAGAACTGCACGAAGCGCAGGCCGTCGGTCGCCCCCTGCCCGGTGGTCCCGATGAGGGTGATGGCCGACAGCTGCGTGGCCATGACGCTCAGGCCGACGGCCCACCACGGGAGGCGCCGCGAGGCGAGGAAATAGCCCTCGATGTTCGTCGTGCCGCGCGTGCGGCGCAGCCCGTCGACGACGACGACGAGCAGGTACACCGCCACGATGACCCAGTTGATCCAATGCATGTGGCGCTCAGGGGGTGTATCGGGACTGCAGGAGCCACAGCAGGGCCAGGGTGACCAGCTGGATCACCAGGACCCGCGTGAGTGTGCGCTGGAAGTGGGACATGACCCGAAGCAGAGAAAGGCTCGGCTGGCTCAGGAAATCGGCTTGGTCGGGCCGGCAACCTGTTTGACCAGCAGGTACAGGAACTCGAGGCCGTCGTAGAACGACTTCACGCGCAGCTTCTCGTCGCGGCCGTGCGCGTTGGTCTCACCGGCCGCCGAGAAGATGCCACTCACGCCATAAGTGGGAATGCCGGCAGCCCGCAACCGGTAGCCGTCCGTCGCCCCGGTGCTCATGGTGGGAATGACGGGTACCCCCTTGAACATCGCCGCCGTGAGCTGGGTGGTGGCGCGCAGCAGCGAGGCATTGATGGGCGTTGGCGCCCCGTCCCGACGATCGGGACGGTCGGTCGCGATCGCCACGCTGCTGTCGTTCACGAGGCGTTGCAGCACGGCTTTCACCTGCGAGCCGGTGCTGGTGGGCGCAATACGGCAGTTCACGTTGGCCTTCACGAACTGCGGCAGGGCGTTGGGGGCGTGTCCGCCCTCCAGCATCGTCGCCACGCAGGTGGTGCGCAGCATGCTGGCGTAGCGCGGGTCGGTGCTGATGATGCGTGCCGCGGCGGTGTCCCCCGGGTTTGCAACAATGGCGCGCATGGCGGCCGCCAGGGAAGGGATCTCCACCTTGGCGGTCTGCTCGAAGAACGGACGCGTCACGTCGTTCAATTCGACCGGGAAGGTGTACTGCTGAATCCTGAGCAGCGCGGCTGCCAGCGAGTAGATGGCGTTGTCCTTACGCGGGACACTCGAGTGCCCGCCGGTGTTGCGTACCGTGAGGGTGAAGTCGTGGTACACCTTCTCGGCCGCCTGAATGCTGTGAAACAAGGGCTCGTCATTCGGCCCCAGGGTACCACCACCACCCTCATTGATGGCGTACTCGGCGTCGATGAGCTCGCGGCGGTGTTCGATGAGCCACGATACCCCATTGGTGTTGCCGCCCTCCTCATCGGCCGTGAGGGCAAGAATGAGATCGCGCTCCGGCACCCACCCTTCCTGCTTGTAGCGCAGCAGGTTGGCCGTGAGAATGGCCGCCATGCTCTTGTCGTCGGCCACGCCGCGGCCAATGAAGTAGCCGCTCTCCTCCCGCATCTCGAACGGATCGCTGGCCCAGTCGCTGCGCTTGGCCTGCACCACGTCGAGGTGGGCCAGCAGCAGGATCGGCTTGCCCGCTCCCTTGCCGCGGTAGCGTACCACGAGGTTCTGCTTGGCCGGCTTGTCGGCCGGCCCCACGAGCTGAATATCGGCCGTCGGGAACCCCGCCGCTCGGAACCGCGCCGCTACCGCCTCCGCCGACTTCGTCACACTTCCCACCGAGTCGGCGGTGTTGATCTCGACCATCTCTTCGTAGACGGCGCGCGCCGCCTGCTGCGCCGGCGTAAGCGTCGTGGGGGCCCCGGGCGCGGGGCGCAGGATGGACTGGGCGGCAACCGGGATCGGAGCGGTCGAGAGCAGGAGGCCAAGCGCAATGCGACGTGACATGGGCAGCGGGCGAAGGTGAACCGGAAGGTTACCGCCTGATGGCGCTCCAGCTCAATACTCCGTGCTCAACAGGGGGCCGGTACGGAGCGTAGGTTACGGGATCCGTTCACGGATCCGTCTCTCCTTCCCCGTCCCGCCCCTGTCATGACCCGCTCCCGTCGCGACTTCCTCAAGGCCGGCGCCACGGTCGCCGCCGGCTCGCTCGTGGCCACGAGTCCGCTGCTGGCCAATCCCGCTCGCGTCGTACCCCCGTTGGCCGATGTGCCGCGCGCCGACGATCCCGCCATCAAGGCGCTCATGCAGGTCGCGATCGACACGGCCAGGAGCGGCGGTGCCTCGTACGCCGACGTGCGCGTGGCCGCTCGCCGCCAGCAGAACGTGAATACGCGCGATCGCATCGTGCAGGGGGTGAGCGACACCGACACCTACGGTCTCGGGGTGCGCACCTTGGTCGATGGTGCCTGGGGCTTCGCGGCCACGAGCCGCCTCGACAAGGACAGTGTCGCGAATGCCGCGAAGGCCGCCCTCGGGCAGGCGCGCGCCAACCGCGCGTCGCAGCTCAGGCCGGTGGAACTGGCGCCTACCCCCGGCAATCAGGTGGGCACGTGGACGAGCCCCATTGAGGTGGATCCGTTCACGGTGGCCATCACCGACAAGGTGGCGTACCTGCTGGCGGCCAATGAAGCCGCGCTCAAGGTGAAGGGCATCCGCAACGTCAACTCGAGCATGTTCTTTCTGCGCGAGGAGAAGTCGCTCATGACGAGCGATGGCTCGTACATCGTACAGACGATCTACCGCACGTCACCCAGCATGACCGTGACGGCGGTGAGCCCCGACTTCCGCGACTTCCAGTCGGTGCAGGGCAACGAGATCGCGCCCATGGGGCTGGGCTACGAGCATGTGACGAACAGCAAGCTTGCCGAGCATGCGCCGCGGTGGGCCGAGTTGGCCGTGCAGAAGCTCAGTGCCAAGCCGGTGGAACCGGGGCGCTACGATCTGTTGCTGCACCCCAGTAATCTCTGGCTGACGGTGCATGAAGTGATCGCGCACCCCACCGAACTCGATCGCGCGCTTGGCTTCGAGGCCAACTACGCCGGCACCAGCTTCATTGCCCCACCCAAGGATGTGCTGGGCAAGCTGCGTATCGGCACCGACCTGCTCAACATCGTGGGCGATCGCGAGCAGAAGGGCTCGTTGGGGGCCATTGGCTGGGACGACGAAGCGGTGAAGCCGGTCAAGTTCGACATCATCAAGAACGGCATGTTCGTGGACTACCAGACCACGCGGGAACAGGCGACGATGATGGCCGACTACTACCGGAGCGTCGGCAAGCCGGTCCGCAGCTACGGCTGCTCGTATGCCCAAAGCTGGGCCGACGTGCAGTTCCAGCGCATGCCCAACGTGAGCATGGTGCCCGGCACCAATGACGACACGTGGGAGAGCATGATCGCCAAGATGGACAAGGGCATTGCCATCGTGGGCGACGGCTCCTTCTCCATCGATCAGCAGCGCTACAACGGCCAGTTCGCCGGTCAGGTGTTCTACGAAGTGAAGGGCGGCAAGATCGTGGGGCAGCTCAAGGACGTGGCGTACCAGTTCCGCACCCCGGAGTTCTGGAAGTCGCTCAAGGCCATCGGTGGGCCGCGCAGCTACCACCTGGGCGGCGCGTTCGGCGATGCCAAGGGACAGCCCGGACAGTCCAACTCCGTCAGCCACGGCTGCGTGCCGTCGCTCTTCCAGCAGGTCAACATCATCAACACCGGGAGGACGGCATGAGCGCGCTCGCGCCCCGTTCGCTGTTCGCGCCGGCCACCATCCTGTCACGCGCCGAGGCCCAGGAAATCGCCCAGCGCGCGCTCACGAACTCGCCCGCGCCGGAAACGCGTGTGAGCATCAACAGCAGTGCACGCGCGGATACACGCTTTGCGCTCAATCAGGTTACGACGTCAGGCGAGAACAGCGATACCCAGGTCACCATCACCGCCTACGATGGAAATCGCGCGGCAAGCGTGAACACCAATCGCCTCGACGAGGCATCGCTGGCGGCGGCGGCCAGACAGGCGTACGAAATCGCGAAGTTGGTGCCACCCAACCCCGAGCGCATGCCGGAGCTTGGCGCACAGAGCTTTCCGGCACTGCAGGAGCGCGTACTGTCGCTCCCCACACCGGCCGAGCGTGCGGCGGCGGCCAAGATCGTCACGGAGCTGGCGCGCAAGAACGAGCTCATTGCCACGGGTTTCATCGAGTGCCGCGCGGGCGCATCGGCGCTGGCCAACAGCAAGGGGCTGTTCGCCTACGATTCGAGCAGCAGCGTGACCATGACCAGCACGGTGCGCTCACCCGACGGGACCGGCTCGGGATGGGCGTGCAGCGACGGCAACAGCTTCGACGAGCTCGATCCCGCCACGCTGGCAGCCACCGCCGTGCAGAAAGCACGTGACTCGCGCAGCCCCGTGGCCATCGAACCCGGGCGCTACACCACCATTCTCGAGCCGACGGCGACGGGCAATCTGGTGCAGCTCATCGTGGGGGCCATGCAGGCACGCGCTGCCGACGAGGGACGCTCCTTCTTCACGAAGCCGGGCGGTGGCAACAAGATCGGGCTCAAGGTGGTCGACGAACGCGTCACGCTGGTGGCGGATCCCGACGACAACCCGTCCACGGGTGGCGGGTTCGACGAAGACGGGCAGCCGCTGCAGAAGGTGGTGTGGATCGAGAACGGTGTGGTGAAGAACCTCAACTATGATCGCTACTGGGCACAGAAGCAGGGCGTGCAGCCCACGCGCGCCGGCGGCGGCGGGTTTCGCGGTGCTGGCCGATCCTTGCGCATGATGGGGGGCACGTCGAGCATGGCCGAGATGGTCAAGGGCACTGAGCGTGGTGTGCTGGTCACGCGCTTCTGGTACATCCGGCCAGTGGATGCGCGCACGATCCTGTACACCGGCCTCACGCGCGATGGCACCTTCCTGATCGAGAACGGCAAGGTCACGCGCCCGATCAAGAACTTCCGCTACAACGAAAGCCCCATCTTCTTCCTGAACAACCTGGAAGCGATGGGGCCCTCGGTCCGGGTCAACGCCAGCGAGAACCTTGGCGCCGGCGGCGCGGTGTTCATGCCGGCCATCAAGGTACGCGACTTCACCTTCTCGAGCCTCAGCGACGCCGTATAGGCCGTGCGGGGCGATACCCGACAGGGGCCCGCCATCCGGCGGGCCCCTTGGCGTTCATGCTGTCGTCAGACGGCGTAGACGAACGCGCACCCATGTTCTTCGGCCATCACGTTCGCGAAGATGCCGCTGGGTTGCATGATCACTCCCGGTACGAGCATGCTGTTGGCCTTCTTGCGCGCCTCGGCCGCGTCGAGCTTGTCCCGCTGCTGAATCATCCCCACCACGCTCCGGTAGGCGAGGCCGCACCCCAGCACGATAGCCCCGTTCTCGATCTGCTTGTCCAGCATGAGCGCGCGCATGGACGCCGGCGCATCCTGGCCGGGCGCCGGCAACACCGGATTGTGCTTGAGCCGCTTGCCGTCGTCCCCCTTCAGCTTCTCGGCCTTCCCCACCTCGTAGGTCGCCCAGAACTCCTGGTTCATGCCCAGGAAGATGCCGTTGTGGCGCACGACGATCACCGTGGACAGGTCACCGGGCTTGGTCTTGAGGACGTCGGTGTACTGCCGCTGCCAGATGCCGGCCCGCAAGACGCCCACGCCTCCCTCGACCTCCGGCACGTCGAACATCGCCTTGTGCTTGCCGGTGAGCTTCTTCGGCCACGATACGTCCCACGGCTCGGCCTGCTGCAACTCGTCCCATTCTGCCGCCGCCGACAGGAGCGTGTTGGCCGGTACACCGCCAGCGTAGCCAGGCACGGCGTGTGCCACGCCGGGCAGCGCCACCAGCGATGCGGCGGTGAGACCGGCCTGCCTGAGAAAGGTGCGGCGCGCGTAGGGTGACATGCGGGCTCCAGAGAAAGAGAGAGAAGGGACCGGTGAAGATCGCACCGTTGCCCTGCGCGCGTCCACTCCGCGACGGAACGGTTTCCCCGTGGCGGACAAGCACGGCGTCGCGGGGTGGACTTGTGGCCAGAGGGAACTGGTACCGCGGCTCTGCTGAGGCGCCGGGCGATAGATTGCCGGGATGCTCTTCCCCCCGCTTTCGCTGCTGCAGCGTGCCGAGCCGCAATTCCGCTATACCGGAGGCGGGCTGCCCAAGGGCGCCGTCATCATCGTCGCCCTGGTGCTGCTCTATTTCCTGCCGAGCATGCTCGCGTTTGCCGGTGGGAAGCGGCGCAGGTGGAAGATTGTCGCCGTGAACGTGCTCGCCGGTTGGACGATCATTGGCTGGATCGTGTCGATGATCATGAACTGGGCGTACGAAGCTCCCGACGTGAACGCCGACATCGCCGAGTCGTGATTGAAGTGCTGGCCGCGCACGCCCATCACGGAACAAATACACAGCTCGCCCGTGCCGGAATGCGCAACGTGCTGCGGTTGCCCGAGCCCTCCGCCGCGGCACAGACACCCAGTACGTCGGTGCCACGAATCACGCCTGGTACGGTGACCGTGGCAGCGCTGCTGTCGTTGTTGAGGGCCACCACGACCCGGCCGCGGCGATAGACGAACTGCTGGTCGGTGACCGCGAGGTGCTCCGGGCGTGCCATACGCAGGTCGGCGTGCGCCGCGCGCGTGCGCAGGAGTGTATTCACATGCTGCCACACCGCCTGCTGCTCCGGCGTGCGCCCACTCGCTTCGAAAGCGTTGCGCGCATCGCCCGGCCAACCACCCGGAAAATCACGGCGGTTGTCGGGATCCGGCCCGCCGGGGATGGCGATCTCATCGCCGTAGTACACCAGCGGCGTCCCACGCGTGGTGAGCACCGTCGTGAACGCCAGTTTGAGCCCCTCAATGGTGGCGCCCTTCTCCCCCATGAACCGCGACACGTCGTGCAGCCCGAGGAACGGCATCAGCGCCTCGGGCGTGTCGTACAGGTGGTCGCGCATGAGCATCTGTGCCACGCCCTTGAGGGGCTTGCCACCGATGAACGCATCCCGAATGGGATAGTACAGCGGGAAGTCGAAGAGATAATCCACGCCGGTTTGCACGCCACCCGGCGTGCGCTTCGTGCCTTCGAAGAACCGGATCATCGCCGGGTCGCCATCGAACACTTCGCCCACCACACGCAGCGTGGGGTACTGTCGCTTGATGGCGCCCATCCAGTCACGCCAGAAGGACACCGGCACATACGGCCACGTGTCCTGACGAATTCCATCCATGCCGCTCATCCCCACCCACCATAGCGTGTTCTGGATGAGGTAGCGCGACACCTCCGGATCATCCTGGTTGAAATCGGGCAGGATGTTGATGAACCAGCCGTCGAGCGTGGCGCCCCGCAGCGAGTCGTGGGCATAGGCGTTGGCGAGAGTCCACGTTTGCCACGTGTTGTCCGGATGCTTCGCCTGGGTGCCGTGGAACCACGTGGGGGTGGGCGCATCCTTCACCCATGGGTGATACGGCCCCGTATGATTGGCCACCATGTCGAGGATCACCTTGATCCCCGCCTTGTGCGCGTCATCCACCAGCGCCTTGAACTCGGCCATGGTGCCGAGGTGTTCGTCCACCGCATAAAGGTCGGTGGCGCCGTAGCCGTGGTAGCCGGTGGTGGACTGCTTGTCGTACACCTCGAGCGTATCGGTCCCATCGTTGTTGTCGTAGATGGGATTCATCCAGATGGCGGTGATGCCAAGCTGCTTGAGGTACGGCAGCTTCTGGCGCACGCCGGCCAGGTCGCCACCGTGATAGAAGCGGCCCTTGGTGCGGTCCAGAATGTCGGGCGACTTGGGCGTGCGATCGTTGGTGGTGTCGCCGTTCGCGAAACGATCCGGCATGAGCAGATACACCACGTCGTCTACGCCGAACCCCTGAAAGCGCCCCAGTACCGGCAGCTGTGCTGCCACCGTGAACGGCGCCTTCACGCTGCCATTGGCCGTACGCAGCGTCAGCGGATACGCCCCGGGGCGCGTGGACGGCGCGATGCGCACATCCACGAATGCGTAGGTGCCCTGCACATTGACCTTCACGTCCCCACAGGCAAGTTGCGGGCATTCCACCCGCGCCCCCGTGAGATGCTGCCCCCGAATGAGCACCCGCACCGGATTGATGGAGTGGTTTGCCCACCAATTCGGCGGCTCCACTTTCTCAACGATGGGAGCCTGCGCGCTGGCGGCCAGCGGCGCGAGCAGGGCCAGCAGCAGCGTCATGCCGTCTCCTCCGGCACCTGCACCCGCAACACCAGCAGCGCGGCGATGGCCATGAACGCGCCGCCGGCCACCACCGCTGCCACGCGGTTGTTGTCCAGCAGATTGTTCATCACCCAGCCGAACCCCAGCGCTGCCACGATCTCGGGAATGACGATGAAGAAGTTGAAGAGCCCCATGTACACGCCCGTCTTCCCCGCCGGCAGCGCCGCCGAGAGCATCACGTACGGCATGGATATTGTGCTCGCCCACGCAATGCCCACGCCCACCATGGAGAGCAGCAGCAGCGACGGGGTGTGAATCACCGCCACACTCGCCAACCCCGCCGCACCGGCCAGCAGACACAGGGCGTGCGTCGCGCGCGGCCCCCGCGACTTCGCGAGCGGTGGCAGGAAGAACGAGAAGACGAACGTCACCGCCGAGTACACGCCGAAGCACACGCCGCCCCATTCGATGCCCTGCTGGTAGCGCGGATCGCTCGGGTCGGTGGCGCCGAACACGTCGGTGGCGACCGCCGTGCCGAAGTACAGCCACATGCAGAAGAGCCCGAACCACGTGCACATTTGCACCAGGGCGAGTTGGCGCATCGTGGCGGGCATCGCGCGCGCGGCGGCGAGGATCTCGCGCGCACCCGCGAGGAAGCCGGCGTTCTGCGCCTTGTCCCGTTCGAAGGCCGCGAGATCGGCGGGCGGCGTCTCCGTCGTGGTGAGCACCGTGTACATCACGGCGCCGAAGAAGGCGACCGCCCCGACATAAAAGGACAGCTTCACCGTATGGGGAATGGTCCCCGGCGCGCTGGCAGCCACGCCGAACCAGTTGGTGAGCATCCACGGCATGGCGGAGGCGATGACCGCGCCCAGCCCGATGAACAGTGACTGCATGGCGAAGCCGCGCGTGCGCTCCTGCACCGGCAGCAGGTCGGCCACAAAGGCGCGAAACGGCTCCATGGAGATGTTGATCGAGGCATCAAGAATCCACAGCAGCCCAGCGGCCATCCACAGGGCGCTGCTGTTGGGCATCGCGATCAGCGCGAGCGAGCTCAGCACCGCGCCGATCATGAAGAACGGACGGCGGCGTCCCCAGCGCGGCGACCACGTGCGGTCACTGAGGTGGCCGATGATGGGTTGCACGATGAGTCCCGTGAGGGGCGCGGCAAGCCACAGCAGCGGAACCTCGTCGGGTTTCGCCCCCAAGTACTCGTAGATGGCGCTCATGTTGGCCATCTGCAGCCCCCAGCCAAACTGGATGCCGAGGAACCCGAAACTCATGTTCCAGATCGCCCAGAAGTTCGTGGGCGCCGCTGACTGCGCGCCAGCGGTTGGCGCGGGAGCGGTGGGGGAGTCGGTGGCGAGGCTCATCGCTCGTAGGTGGTGGTGAGCGTATGCAGCCGCTCGGTGAGGTCCGGCGTGAGTTGCGCCCAGCTGAATCGGAAGCCCCAGTTGCCGGCCTGACGACCGGGCAGATTCATGCGCGCATCGCTTCCCAGTCCAAGCACATCCTGCATGGGGATCAGGACGGTGTTTGCCACCGAGGCGAGCGTGGCCCGGATCAGCGTCCAATGCATCTCGCTGCCATCGGTGTCGAGATAGCGGCGTGCGAACGCCTTCTCGCGCGCCACCGTATCGGCCGAGCGGGTGCTGTCGCCGGCGCCGCTCGACTGCCACCAGCCCAGGGTGGTGTCATTGTCGTGGGTGCCCGTATACACGACGAGATCGCGCACGTACCGATGGGGGATGAAGTTCGAGTCCTGGCCGTCGAACGCGAACTGCAGGATTGCCATGCCGGGATACCCGAGCTGCGCTCGCAACGTCTCCACCTCGGGTGTGATGAGGCCAAGGTTCTCGGCGATGATCGGCAACGCACCCAGCGCGTTGGTGAGCGCCTGAAACAGCGTGGCGCCGGGTCCCTTCACCCAGCGTCCGTTCACGGCGGTGGGCGCGTCGCCAGGTACTTCCCAGTACGCCTCGAAGCCGCGGAAATGATCGAGCCGGACCAGATCGAAGAGCGCCAGCCCCGCCCGCATGCGTGCAATCCACCAGCGATACCCCTCCGCCGCCATCCGCTCCCAGTCGTACAACGGATTGCCCCACAGCTGCCCCGTCTCGCTGAAGTAGTCGGGGGGCACCCCGGCCTGCACCTTGAGCGTGCCATCGTCGTGCAGCTGGAACAGCGATGGGTTTGCCCACACGTCGGCCGAATCGTGCGCCACATAGATGGGCACATCGCCCATGAGCTGAATGCCGCGCTCCCGACACGCGTGCCGCAAGGCGTGAAACTGTGCGTAGAACACGCACTGTTCCTTGTAGATGCGCTCGATCGGGGCCGCGAGCTGCCGGCGCCAGCCGTCGAGTGCCTGCGGATCCCGCTGTCGCGCGCCGGCCTCCCACGCGGTCCACGACACCCCGCCGTGCGCCTCCTTGAGCGCCATGAACAGCGCGTAGTCGGGGAGCCACTGCTGCTGCTCCTGCACGAACTGCCGGATCCGCTCGTCGAAGGGAATCGTGTCGAGCCATGCCGCCAGTGCCGCCTGCTTGGCCGGAATGACGGCGCCGAAATCGACCGTGCGGTCGCTCGCTCCCGAAGGGATACTGAACCCGGGAACGTGAATGAGCAGCGGATTGCCGGCAAACGCCGAGAAGCACTGATACGGCGAGTCACCATAGCCCGTGGGGCCGAGTGGGAGCACCTGCCAGATCTTCAGACCGGCGTCAGCGAGCCACTGCACGAAGCGATGCGCATCGGGACCGAAGTCACCAATGCCGCCGGCGCCAGGGAGCGAGGTGGGGTGCAGCAGCAATCCTGCCGCGCGAGCGAACGACATGTGAAGGTGGGAGAAGGGGGGAGTGTTGGGCGGACTACTGCGGCATTCTTGCCCACACGTACTGCACGGCGAGGTCGGTCGTGCTCCATAGCTGCACATCGCCACCGCTACCGTAACGCGTGGGTTGTGGCCGCCCGTTGGGGAACGCGTAGCTCCACAACTCGCTGCGGAACCCGGAGGCCGCCACGGCCTCACGGACCCGCGTGGCTGCCGTGTGCAGCAACTCGGTGGTGGTGGAATCGTCCTGCACGAGCGGCAGGTGACTCGCGACGCCAAGCAGGAACAGGTTCACCTCCCGTCCCCACACGACGCGCGGCCCGTGATACGGATCGTCGAGAAAGGCCTGCCAGATCGGTGGAGTGGCGTAGGCGTCGTTGGCCACGACCGCGCCCACCGCCGGCACGAGCAGCCCTTCGGGATACTCACGTGCGAAGATCGACACATCGCGGCGCAGCGCGGCCCGATTCACCGAGGTGCGGGAGGCCGACGCCATGAGTCCATCGAGAAACAGGCGCGTGGCGGGATCGCTGTTCATCACGCCGATCTGCTCACCGCGATCCGTGAGGGCGAGCGCCAGAAACTCGATTCCCTCACCAGAGCGCGGGAAGGCGCGCCAATACCGCCGTTCACCCTCCGGCATGGCGGCAAGCCGCGCCTCCACCTGCTGCTGGACCTCGGCTGGTGTTCGGCGTACGACGAACGCCTCGATGGCGCCACGCCAGACCCGAATGGCGTCTAACAGCGCCGCGTCATCGCGCGCGTAGCGACCCAGCGGTGTGTCGGCTCGCAGTGCCGGCACGGCGGACCACGTCGCGGGCGACAGGAGGCCGAGGTCCCGCAGCGCCTGCAGGATCTGCTGGGTGGCGGCAAGCGCCTGCGGGATATACACCGCGTTTACATCCATGGCATACTTGCCATTGCCATAGCCGGCGCCGCTGTCGCGCCAGCTTTGCGCAAACCAGCGCGGCGCGCCCTCGTAGGCGGTCGCGGTGGCTTCGCGTGGGGCGAAGGGCACGAAGTTCGAGGTCACCGGGTGCGCCACGTACGCTGCGCTGCGGTCGGCGAGCACCGCGAGTTCCGCCAGCAGCAACGCCAGGCGGGTCTGTGTGCCTTCCCGACCGGTGAGCCAGGTGCGCTTGCGTGCGGCGGTCACTCGGCTGTCGGCGAGATAGCGCGCCGCCATCAGCGGCAGCTGGTATTCGTCGTCGACCATGTGATAGTTCTCGCGCGTCGTGCGCCGCGCCTGCAGCACACGCACCGCGCGCGCCCGCAGCGTCTCGGCCCGTGACCGCCCGCCGGGTGCGACCGCGGCACTGTCGGCGGCACGCAGCAGCTGGGTTGCCTCGGTGGCCGCCTCGCGGATCGCCTGCCCGCCGAGCGCCTCCTCATGGCTGACCTCGCCCGTTGGGGACAGCTTGCGGAGCGCCGCGGCGATGACGAATTCACTCATCTCCGGCCGCCAGATCGGCTGCATCATGAGTGCCGACAGCAGCATGTCCCGCCCGAAGTACGTGGCGTAGGTGGGGAGTCCGGCCATGAGCTTCTCGCGGGAGGCGAGCAGCTCGACGCCAGTGACCTGCCGTTCGATCCAGCGGGCGCGCGTCGCGTCGCCGCGCGTCTGCACGTCACGGGTCCACGCCAGGAAATCCTCCGTGAAGATCTCCTGGCGAGAGAGGGGGGTGAGCGAGCGACCAGTGGTACTGATGGTCACGCGGAACCGGAGCGGGTGTCCGTGGGCTGCCCGCAGCGTCACCTGGCGCGCATCGGAAGCGATGACCCGTCCGCCTTCGAGCGCTGAGAGCCACAGGCGCAGCGTGTCGAGGCCGTCGAGGGCCAGCTGTTCAATGAGTACCGCGCTGTCGGCGGCGGGGCGCCGCGCGAGGCGGGGGAGGAACCGGGCGCGTAGCTGCGCCGGGGAGCCGGCCCGCAGCGCCACGAGCGCCGCGCGGCGCACCGGGGTGGGCTGTGCATCCAGCGCGGCGGCCAGCGCCGGGTACTCGGCGAGCACGTACGCGGAGTCGGTGAACGGCTTGCGATGCTCCTTGAAGTACTGCACATCGCGCTCGACGCGCATGCTCCCCAGCACGAAGCGCCCCAGGTGGATTTCGGTCTCCGGTACCTCGAGGTCGTACTGAAACAGTCGCCGCTGCCCCTCCCGCCAGACCCGCGCGTCGGTGGAATGCCAGCGAACAGGTGCCGGAGTGCCGTTCGCGGAGCGCGCGGAAAAGCCCACACTCTCGTTTTCCCCGTTGGCGAGCAGCTGCACGATGCGTCCTTCGCGGCGATCGAGATACAGCTGCACGGTGTTGCCGTCGGCGTCCCGGTGAAATCGGGTGACATAGCCGGCGTAGGCACTGCTGTCATCGAGGCCGGCTTCCGGAAATGCGAGCACCGGCGGTGACGAGCGGGCCGTGGACACCAGTTGTGCGACGAGGGAGAGCGCGAGCAGGCTCACAGGCGCCGGCCAAGTGGTGCGGAGAATGGAAAGTGTTGCACTGCAGATTGTTGTGAAAGTTCCAGCGCCGGGGCCGCCTGAGGCGGCGGCAGGACCGGGGGGAGGTGAGCGGGGCGCGCGGGGGGGCGCGCGCTGGGTGTCGGCGGGAGGGATGTAACGGATGAAACGAAGTCCGTCGCGGGAAACTTGCGCGTGGACCGAACGGGCGCCAGCACCCGTGGCGGGGGCGCGAAAAGCGAAAGTTCTCGCGATTCAATCTTGACAGTTCCCGTACATCGTTGTTTCATGGCGTTTCACATCCCTTCTTGCACGCGACTCACCCCCTTCCCGAGTTGCGGGTCGAACATGTTCCCCTCTCGTTCATGGCCGTGCCGCCGGTGGCGGACACGGGCGAGAACGATCGAGCCCGTGAGGGCTCACCCACCACACTTGGCGACCACCCTCTCATTATAGATGTAGTCCGGACCTCATGGTCCGAATTGTATCGACAGTGATTCTCCACCCGGTCGCAGGTTCTTCCCAGCCCCATGGAGGCATCGGTTTATGGCGGTAGGCGTCCGTTGGTTGGCCGCAGCGGCAGCGGGTACGCTGCTCACGGCAAGCCAGGTCAGTGCCCAGCAAACGGGCAGAGTCTCTGGCCGCGTGGTTGACTCCGCGACGGCCGGCGTTCTTGCGAACGCATCGGTCCAGGTCGTCGGGACACAGATCGGCACCTACACCCGTAACGACGGTGGCTTCCTGCTGCCGGCGGTGCCGGCAGGGCAGCAGCGGCTGCGCGTCACGCGCATCGGCTACTCCGCCAAGGAGGTGTCGGTCACGGTGACGGCCAACGGGCAGGCCAGCGTGGAAGTCCCGCTCACCGCCATCGCCGCGCAGCTCACGGCGATCGTGACCACCGGCTACGGTCAGCAGCGCAAGGAAGCCATCACCGGCGCGGTCGCCACGATCAAGGGCGACGACGCGAACGTGGGCGTGCAGCCCAATGCGACCGGCCTGCTCACCGGCCGCGTGGCCGGTGTGAATGTGATCGCGAACAACGGTGAACCGGGCGGTGGCGCCCAGATCCGCATCCGTGGCGGTACGTCCATCTCGGCCTCCAACGATCCGCTCTATGTGATCGACGGCGTGCCCATTCAGAACGACCAGACGGAAGCGTCGGGCATCGGCATTGGCGGCGGTCCTGCGCTGGCGCGCAATCCGCTCAACATGCTCAACCCGAGCGACATCGCCAACATCACCGTCCTCAAGGACGCCTCGGCCACGGCCATCTACGGCTCCCGCGGCGCCAACGGCGTGGTGCTCATCGAAACCAAGCGCGGCGCCTCCGGCGTCTCGTCCATGGAGTACGAAACGTTCGTGGCCGCCTCGGCGCCGTCGAACCGGCTCGACGTGCTCTCGGGTAACGAGTACCGCGACTTCGTGCAGGGGCTCGTCACGGCAGGGCGCCTGCAGCGCAGTGCCCTCGCCAATCTCGGCTCCGCCAACACGGATTGGGAAGACGCGCTCATGCGCAACAGCTCCACGATCAACCACAATCTCGCGTTCTCCGGAGGCACGGCGACCACGCAGTACCGGGCGTCGGTCAATTTCCTCGATCAGAACGGTGTGGTCATCTCAAACGGCTTCCGTCGCTTCCAGGGTCGCCTCAATGCGAACCACACGGCAGTGGACGGCAAGCTGCGCATGAACTTCAACCTGACCTCGTCCAAGGTTGACAACGATTACCTGCCGTTCGAAAACACGGGTGGGTTCGAGGGGGGCGTGTTCACCAACATGGTGATCTTCAACCCCACGCAGCCCATCCGGACCACCACGGGCGGGCAGTCGGCGTTCTACGAAATCGGCCCGGGCCGTCAGTCGGTGCGTAACCCGGTGGGCGTGGCGGAGCAGGTGGCCGACGACGCCACCACCAACCGCACCCTCGGCAACCTGCAGGCCACCTACAGCGTGACCAGCTTCCTCACGGCGTCCGTGAACGTCGGCACCGACCGCACCAGCGGCGTGCGTCGCACGTACCTGCCGCGCGCCAGCGCGGTTGGCGCCGAGTGGAATGGCCGGGCGCGTCAGGTGAACCGCAACCTCTCCAACAACACGCTGCAGACGCTCCTCACCTTCGCCCCGCGCATCTCCGATACGCAGGAACTCGAAGTGGTGGGTGGCTACGAGTACAGCGATTTCGACAACGGCGAGTTCGGCGCGGAAGGGCGCAACTTCCTCACCGACGCCTTCAGCTACAACAACCTTGGCGGTGGGGCCACCCTCGAGGCGCCCTTCTCCTTCCGTGAGCAGAGCCGCCTGGTCTCCTTCTTCGGCAAGGCGAACTACAGCTTCAAGGATCGTTACTTCCTCACCGGCGTGATCCGTCGCGACGGGTCGTCGCGCTTCGGTGCCGGCAACAAGTGGGCCGTATTCCCGGCCTTCTCCGTGGGTTGGAAGGTGAGCGACGAGAGCTGGATGCAGGGCAAGGGCTTCTCCAACCTCCGTCTGCGTGCAGGCTACGGGCTCCAGGGTAACCAGGCCGTGTCGCCGTACTCGTCGCTCATCCTGCTCGAGCCGAACAACGGTGCGCGCTATCCGTTCGGCAACGACGTGGTGACGGGTGTCGTGCCCACGCGCAACGAGAATCCGAATCTCAAGTGGGAGCAGACGGCGCAGTACAACATCGCTGCGGAGTACGGCTTCAAGGACAACAAGTACACCGGCTCCATCGAGTACTACCGCAAGAACACCAGTGATCTGCTGCTCACCGTTGCGGTGCCGCAGCCGGCGCTCGTGCCGACGCGTCTCGAGAACGTGGGCAGCCTGCACAACACCGGTGTCGAGTTCACCTTCGATGCCAACCTGATCGAGAAGAAGGACCGCTCCTTCAATACCGGCATTGTCGCCTCGATCGAGCGCAACCAGGTCGATGACCTGGGCGGTCGCTCGTTCATCACGACCTCCGGCATCTCGGGGCAGGGCCAGTCGGGGAACACGGCCCAGCGCATCATCCCGGGCCGCCCGCTCGGCACCTTCTGGGGTCCCGAGTTCGTGAATGTCGATGCCCAGGGCAAGCAGGTGTTCAACAACTATCGCGTGACGCGTGACGCCAACGGCCAGATCACCAGCCGCACCCGTGACGGCACGACGACGTCGCCCGACGGTGACGACTTCGGGGTCATCGGCGACGCCAACCCGGCGTTCAGCCTGGGCTGGAACGGGCGGCTTCGCTGGGGCAAGTTCGACATGAGCTACCTGTGGCGTGGCGAGTTCGGCCGCGACGTGTTCAACAACACCGCGCTCGTCTACTCGACGCAGTCGGCCGTGCTGCAGGGGCGTAACTTCCTGCGCAGCGCTCTCAGCCAGACCGACGGCCTCACGGAGCCGGCCATCTACTCGTCGCGCTGGATCGAGGACGGTACGTTCTTCCGCCTCCAGAACGTCACGGTGGGCTACACGTTCAAGATCCCGGGAACTCGGGCCAACACCGCCCGCTTCTACGTGTCGGGTGACAACCTCCTCCTGTTCACGCCGTACACCGGTTACGATCCAGAAGTGTTCGTCGATGCCGGCCTTGCGTCGCGTGGCGTCGACTACCTCGTTTACCCGCGTGCCCGCACACTGACGTCGGGACTCCGCGTCCAGTTCTGATCACTCCGGACGATTCCCAACTGACCATGCGAAAGACCCGCAATTTCCGACTCGCGTCGCTCTGGCGCGCCGGCCGCGTCAGCGCCGCCCTGTTGGCGGCGCCGGCAGCGGTGTTCACGATCCAGGGCTGCACCGACCTCGACGAAACGCCCGTCAGCGCCATCACGCCTGACAACTTCTACAAGAACGCCGATGAAGTCATCGGCGGCGTGGCGTCGGTGTACGCGCAGCTCCGCTCCACCATGTGGGGCTACTACAACCTCAGCCAGGTGTCGTCGGACGAAACCGTCGTGCCCACGCGCGGTTCCGACTGGTTCGACAACGGCCGCTGGCTCGATCTGTATCGGCACACCTGGACGCCCACCTCGGGTTCCGGCCTCGAGGATATCTCGGGTGTCTGGAACGATCTCTTCGGGGGCGTGGCGCGCGCCAACGTGCTGCTCAGTGCGCTCGAAACCACCGAGGTGCCCAACAAGGCGGCCATCGTGGGTGAAATGCGCACCCTGCGTGCGTTCTACTACTACCTGCTGATGGACTTCTTCGGCGGCGTGCCCATCGTCACCACGACCGAGGTGAAGCCGCGTGAGCAGGCAACGCGTGCCCAGGTGTTCGCCTTCATCGAGAAGGAGCTCACCGAGTCGCGCACGGCGCTCCCCGACGCGTGGCCGGCCAACCAGTATGGCCGCGTGACCAAGTCGGCAGTGGACGCCATCCTGGCGAATATGTACCTCAACGCCCAGGTGTTCACCGGCACCGTCACGGCCACGGGGCTTACCCGCGGCCCGGCCAAGTGGAACGAAGCCATCGTGGCCGCCGATCGCGTGCTCAACTCGGGCCGCTTCAGCCTCCCCGCCGACTGGCGCACCAACTTCTCGCCCACCAACGAGAACTCGCCGGAGAACATCTTCGTCGTGCGCCACACCAGCAGCCCGGGTGGCCTCGGCATGTCGTTCCAGATGCGCGGGTTGCACTACAACTCGTTCAACCTGTCGCCGTGGAACGGCTTCGCCACCATCGCCACCACGTACAACACCTTCGACGACGCGGACGATCGCAAGAAGGTGTTCCTCGTGGGGCCGCAGGTGGACCTCAAGACCGGCCAGCCCATTCGCGACCGCGCCGGCAACCCGCTCATCTTCACACCGGAAATTCGTGACGTGACGCAGGCGGGTGAGGGCGAAGGGGCGCGCGTCTACAAGTACCCGATCGATCCGGCAGCCACCGAGGGTGGCAACCACGGCAACGACTTCGTGTACTTCCGTCTGGCGGAGATGATGATGGTCAAGGCCGAGGCGCAGAACGAGTTGGGGCAGACGGCGTCGGCCATTCAGCTGATCAATCAGGTGCGTGCCCGTGCCTTCAGCCCGGCCCGTCCCTTGGCCGCGAACCTCTCGCAGACCCAGGTGCGACAGGCCATCTTCGACGAGCGCCTCTTCGAGTTCATCGGCGAAGCCAAGCGCCGTCAGGACATGATCCGTGCCGGCACGTACACCAACGCCCGTCTCTTCAAGCAGGCGTCGGCGCCGTACCGCATCCTCATGCCCATCCCGCAGAACCAGATCGAAACCAACCCGCTGCTCAAGCAGAACCCCGGCTACTAAGCTGTAGGGAAGGGTTCCGAAGGTCGCCACGGCCTGCGTTCACGAACCGAACGCAGGCCGTGGCTTTCATGGCAGTTTCCCCCTCGAGACGTGACTTCGTTCATCCCGCGCCCGATCGTGGCGCTTCAGCCCCTCGTCATCGGCTCGGCGGCACTCATGCTCGCCGCCTGTGGCGAACGTGGCGCTCCCCGACTGGCTGACGCGCCGCCGGTCGACAGCACGCTCTTCACGCTCATGCCCTCGGCCTACACCGGCGTGGCGTTCACCAATCGGGTGGTGGACTCGCAAGAGCGCAACGTGTTCACGTACCGCAACTTCTACAACGGTGGCGGGGTCGCCATTGGCGACCTCACGGGCGATGGCCGACCCGAGATCATCCTCACGTCCAATCAGGACGGGCCCCGTCTCTACCTGAATGAAGGGGCGTTCCGGTTTCGCGACGTCACGGCCAAGGCCGGCGTGCAGCCCGATCGGCCGTGGACCACCGGCGTCACCTTGGCCGACGTCAACGGCGATGGGCGGCTCGACATCTACCTCAGCCATGCCGGTGACGGCGAGCCGGCCACGCGCGCCAATACCCTCTGGATCAATCAAGGTCTCGGCGCTGACTCCGTGCCCACCTTCGTGGAGCAGGCGCGCCGGTACGGGATAGCCGACGAGGGCTGGTCTACGCATGCCGCCTTTGTCGACTTCGATCGCGACGGTGATCTCGACCTGTTCGTAATCAACAACTCGCCGCGCCCGGTCAACAGCTTCGGTGTGCGCAACACGCGCGACGAGCGGCACCCGTACGGCGGCGACCACCTCTATCGCAATGACGGCGACACCTTCACCGACATCACCGAGCGCGCCGGCATCTGGAGCACCGAAATCGCGTTCGGGCTGGGTATCGGCGTCGGTGATGTGAATCGCGACGGGTGGCCCGACATCTACGTGGCCAACGACTTCCACGAGCGCGATTACCTCTATCTCAATCAGAAGGACGGCACCTTCAAGGATGTGCTGGACACGGCCATGCCACTCACGAGCTACTTCTCCATGGGCATGGACATCGCCGATGTGGACAATGACGGCTGGCCTGACGTCTACACCACCGACATGATGCCGGAGGACGAGTATCGCATCAAGACCACGGCCATGTACGAGGGATGGGACGTGTACATGGCCAAGGTGCGCGATGGGTATGGCCACCAGCTCATGCGCAACATGCTCCAGCGCAACAATGGCGACGGCACCTTCAGCGACGTGGGCTATCTGACGCGCACCGCAGAGACCGATTGGAGCTGGAGCGCGCTCCTCGCGGATCTCGATCAGGATGGTCGCAAGGACATCTACGTGACCAACGGCCTCGCCCGGGACGTCACCTCGCAGGACTACGTGGCGTTCCTGGCCGATCGGACCACCATGGAGCGCGAAGCCAGCGCGAAGCGTGTGGATTACATGCGCCTCATCAATGCCATGAGTTCGACCCCCATTGCCGACTATGCCTTTCGCAACGACGGCGCCTGGAGCTTCAGCAATCAGGCCACGGCCTGGGGGCTGGACACGCCGAACATCTCGAGCGGCGCGGCCTACGGTGATCTCGACGGCGACGGCGCGCTCGATCTGGTGGTGAGCAACGTGAACGCCGAAAGCTTCGTGTACCGCAACAACGCGCGCACGTTGCTCACGGACCGGCATTGGCTGCAGGTGCGGCTGAGCGGCCGTGGTCGCAACCCGTTCGCCGTTGGTGCCCATGTCGCCGTCCATGCAGGCGCCGACCGCTACGTGCAGGAGCTCTATCCGGCGCGCGGGTTCCAATCGAGCGTGGACTACACGCTCACCTTCGGGCTCGGGGCACACGCGGCGGTCGATTCCATCGTGGTTCGCTGGCCCGACGGTACCCGCACGCTGGCGCCCGGTGGCGCGGCCGATCGCGCCCTCGTCATCACACAGGCCGCAGGGACGTCGCCGGCCGCTCCGTTCGCGCCGAGCCGGCCACCGGCGCTGCTTGCCGACATCACGGCCCGGTCCGGCCTCGGCTTCACGCACACCGAAAACGAGTTCGTCGACTTCGACCGCGAGCGGTTGATCCCGAAGATGCTGAGCACCGAAGGCCCCGCACTCGCGGTGGGCGACGTCAATGGCGACGGCCTCGATGACGTGTACCTCGGTGGGGCCAAGGAGCAGGCAGGGGCGCTCCATGTGCAGAATGCGAACGGCACCTTCACGCTCGTGCCGACCCCGGCGTTTGCGCTGGACGCCATCTCCGAAGACGTGAGTGCCGCCTTCTTCGACGCCGACGGTGACGGCGACCGCGATCTGTACGTGGTGAGCGGAGGCAACGAGTACAGTGAAGACAGCCCGGCGCTGCAGGATCGGTTGTATCTCAACGATGGGCGCGGGCGATTCAGCAAGACTGAAGGTCGACTGCCCGTCGCGCTCATCAGCGGCAGTGTCGTCGCGCCAGCCGATGTGGATGGTGACGGGGACATCGATCTCTTCGTCGGTGGCCGCAGCGTCCCCTGGAAGTACGGCGCCGATCCGAGGAGTCAATTGCTCCTCAACAACGGTCGCGGCACCTTCACCGACGCCATCGCCAAGGCGCCGGGGCTGCAGACCGTGGGCATGGTGACCGATGCCGTGTGGAGTGATGCGGACGGCGACCGCCGCGTCGACCTGGTGCTGGTGGGCGAGTGGATGCCGGTGACGGTCTTCCGCAACCGCGGCGGCGGACGATTCGAGCGGATGGTCGACGAGCTGTTGGGCGCCAGCGACGGGTGGTGGAACCGCATCGTGGCCGCCGATCTCGACCGCGACGGACGCGACGAGTATCTGCTTGGCAATATCGGTCGCAACACCCGACTGCGGGCCACTCCCGATGAACCGCTGCTGTTGATCGTGAAGGATTTCGACAACAACGGCTACGTGGAGCAACTCATCGGCATGTACAACGGCGGCAAGCCGTATCCACTGGTCTTGCGCGACGACCTGATCAAGACGGTCCCCCCCTGGAAAGCCCGCTTCCTGAACTACAAGGACTACGCCCTCCAGACGCTCGATGACGTGGTGCCGGTGGCCGAGCGGCAGCGCGCCATTGTGAAGCAGGCTCGCCGCCTGTCGAGCAGCGTACTGCGCCGCGGCAGCGATGGCCGGTTCGCATTCACTGACCTGCCGGTGGAGGCACAACTGGCCCCCGTGTACGGCATTACCACCACCGATGTGAACGGTGATGGTCGACTCGATGTGCTGCTGGCCGGCAACTTCGATGGCGTGAAGCCCGAGCTGGGCCGCATGGCTGCCAGTGAGGGGCTTGTGCTCCTCGCGGAGGAGGGTGGCACGTTCACCGCGGTTCGCCCGGCCGAAAGCGGATTTCGTGTTCCCGGACAGGCGCGTGCGCTGGCGCGCCTGAAGAGCCGGTCCGGCCAACGCGTTGTGGTGGCGCGCAACAATGCGGCGCCGCTCGTTTTCTCGGTTCCACGTCCATGATGCGCCTTCGAAGGTACCTCCAGGTAGTTGCGCTGTCGGCCACGACGATCGGTGTCGTGGCCTGTGAGACACGCCGTCCTGCTGCCGCCGAGGCGGTGCGTTCCGCCGAGCCGTTGCACGAAGCCATGCAGCAGCTCACCAGCACGATGGTGTACGACATCTTCAGCCCGCCGCAGGCGAGTCGCGTCTACAGCTACGCGAGCATTGCCGCCTACGAGACCATCCGTCAGGGAGATACCGCCTGGCGGTCCCTCGCTGGGCAGGTGCGCGACATGCCCGCCGTGCCGGCTCCCGATCGGACCCAGTCGTATTCGTTCGAGCTGGCCGGCGTGCGTGCCTTCCTCACCGTCAGTCACCAACTCACGTTTTCTCGCGACCGCATGGACTCCGTGCGCACGGTGATGACCAACAGGTACGCCGAGGCGCTCCCCGACGACGTGGTCGAACGCAGTGTCGCCTACGGTGACACCGTTGCGCAGTTCGTGCTGGCATGGGCCGCCAAGGATCGATTCAAGGAATCGCGTGGGTTGCCCAAGTACAGCATCACACGGGATCCGGGGCGCTGGCGTCCCACCCCGCCCGCCTACATGGATGCCGTGGAGCCCAACTGGGGCACGCTGATTCCATTCGTGATGGATTCGGCCAGTCAGTTCCGTCCGGCCCCGGCCATTCCCTTCGACACGGTCAAGGGTACGCCGTTCTTCACGCAGGCACTCGAGGTATACGAGAAGGGCAGGACCCTCACCGAGGAAGAGCGACTCATTGCGTCGTTCTGGGACTGCAATCCGTACACCATGAATGTGCAGGGGCACACCATGTTCGCCACCAAGAAGATCTCGCCTGGTGGCCACTGGATGGGCATCGCCGGCCAGGCCTCGCGACAGTCCAAGGCCACCCTGGTGGAAAGTGCCGACGTCTACGCGCGCACGGCCCTCGCTCTGGCCGACGGCTTCATCGCCGCGTGGGAGGAGAAGTTCCGGTCCGGTGTCCTTCGCCCGGAGACGGTGATCAACAATTACGTGGACGAGCAGTGGACGCCGCTGTTGCAGACGCCGCCCTTCCCGGAGTATCCCAGCGGCCACAGCGTCATCTCCACCGCGGCGGCGGAAGTGCTCACCAGCATCTTCGGTGCGAACTTCGCCTTTGCCGACTCCGTCGAAGTGCCGTTCGGATTGCCGGTACGTTCCTTCTCGAGCTTCGAGGCGGCCGCCAACGAAGCGGCCATCAGCCGCCTGTACGGCGGGATCCACTACCGGCAGGCCATCGAGGAAGGGCAGAAGCAGGGGCGTCAGGTGGGGCAAAACGTGGTGGCGCGCATTGCGACCAGGCCCGCCGCCGCCGTCGCCGCCCGGTGAGCAAAGGCGCTGGCCCCTGGTGGCGCCGGTGGGCAGGCGCAGCGGCTGCGGTGGCGGCCTTCTCCGCGTGCGCCGATTCCTCCGGCGGTGATCGCAGCGCAGCGGCCGCCCCCGCGTCCCAGGGGCCGCCGCTCTTCGAGTCCCTGCCCGCGTCCCGTACCGGCATGGCCTTCGTGAACACGTTGCCGGAGGCGCCCGAGTTCAGCATCCTGAACTACCTGTACTACTACAACGGCGGCGGCGTCGCGGTCGGAGATGTGGATGGAGATGGACGGCAGGATGTCTACCTCTCGTCCAACCTCGAGTCAAACCGTCTCTACCGGAATCGCGGCGACTTCACCTTCGAGGACATCACCGAGCGCGCCGGCGTGGCCGGCCCGCCGGGATGGAAGACCGGCGTCTCGATGGCCGACGTCAATGGTGACGGCGCGCTCGATCTGTATGTGTCGGCGGTGAACTACCTCACCATGGCCGGACGCAACGTGCTGTACATCAACGACGGCACGGGCGTCTTCACCGACCGCACCGACGCATACGGGCTCGCGTTCTCCGGGTTCTCCACGCAGTCGCTGTTCTTCGACTACGATCGTGACGGTGATCTCGATCTGTATCTGCTGAATCACTCCGTGCACACGGAGCGACAAATCGGCGTAGCGGCCCGTCGCGATCAGCGACATCCACAGGCCGGCGACCGTCTCTATCGCAACGACGGCACGCGTTTCACCGATGTGAGTGCGGCGGCGGGAATCTTCGGGGGCGTCGAGGGATTTGGACTGGGAGTGGTGGCCAGCGACGTGAACCTCGATGGCTGTCTCGATGTGTACGTGGCCAACGACTTTCAGGAGAACGACTTCCTGTACCTGAACGACTGTCGCGGCCACTTCACCGAAGTGGGCACGCAGGCCTTCAGTCATACGAGTCGCTTCTCCATGGGCGCCGATGCTGCCGACATGAACGACGATGGGCGTCCCGACTTCATGACGGTGGACATGCTCCCCGAGCAGGAGGCCATCTTCAAGACCTCCGCGAGCTACGAAGGGTGGAATCTCTTCGACATGCGCCTGCGCGCCGGTTACAGCGTGCAGTACCCGCGCAATGCACTGCAGCTCAATCGGGGAGACGGCACGTTCGCCGAGGTGGCGCTGCTCGCCGGTGTGGCCGCGAGTGACTGGAGTTGGGGGCCCCTCTTCGCAGACCTCGACAACGACGGACGCAAGGATCTGTTCATTACCAACGGCATCTATCGCCGTCCGAACGATCTGGACTACATCAACTATGTCGGAAACGAAGCGGCACAGGCGGCACTCGCACGCGGGGTGACCCGCGCCGAGAACCGGGAGCTGCTGCAGCGCATGCCGCAGATTCCCCTGGCCAATCATGCCTATCGCAACGACGGAGATTTGCGATTCACCGACATGGCCGAACGGTGGGGACTCGGCGAAAAGGGGTTCAGCAACGGATCGGCGTACGTGGACCTCGACGATGACGGGGCGCTCGACCTGATCGTCAACCGCATCAACGCGCCAGTCGCCGTCTATCGCAACACGGCGCGTGCGAACGGCAACACCACACACTGGCTGCAGGTGCGCCTCGCCGGCAGTGGCCGCAACACCGACGGCATCGGCGCCAAGGTCACCGCCGTGACCGGGGCGCATCGCCAGCTGCTCGAGCAGCAACCGGTGCGCGGCTTTCAGTCGAGTGTCGATCGACGGTTGCACTTCGGGTTGGGCACGTCGGCCGTTGTCGACTCGCTCATCGTCGTCTGGCCGGACGCGCGGTACGAAATTCGTACCAACGTGGCGGCGGACCGCTCCATCACGCTGCATCAGGACAGCAGCGCCGGGCAATGGCGCTATGCCCCCATCCGCCTGCAGCGCACCGTGGACGAGGCGCCCGCCGTCGGCGCGGCGGTGCCGCACCGCGAAAACGACTTTCTCGACTACAACCGCGAACCGCTCATGCCGCATGTCGTGTCGGCGGAGGGTCCCGCGCTTGCGGTCGGGGATGTGAACGGCGACGGGCTCGACGACCTGTATGTCGGAGGCGCCAAGTGGCAGCGTGGCACGCTCCTGCTGCAGCAGCGCACTGGTCGCTTCACGGAGTCGAGTGCCGCGACCTATGCGGCTGACAGCACGGCAGAGGATGTGGACGCCACCTTCTTCGATGCCGACGGCGATGGGGATCTCGATCTCTATGTGGTGAGCGCCGGCAACGAGTTCTGGAACGAGTTCGCGGAACTGGACGACCGGCTCTATCTGAACGACGGACGCGGTTCCTTCACCCGCGCCGTGAACGCTCTGCCGGCCGGTTTCCGCGAAAACGGCAGCACCGTAACCGCCGCCGACTTCGATGGTGATGGCGATCAGGATCTCTTCGTCGGCAGTCGCGTGGTGGCGCGTGAATACGGTCGGACACCCACCAGCCATCTGCTGCGGAACAATGGCGCCGGGCACTTCACCGACGTCACCGAGGCCGTGGCCCCCGGCCTGGCCCGCGCGGGGCTGGTGACCGCGGCGCAGTGGGCCGACGTGAACGGCGACAAGCGCCCTGATCTCGTGGTGGTGGGCGAGTGGATGCCGGTGCGCATCTGGATCAATCGTGGCGATCGGCTCGAGGAGCACGCGGCCGCCAGCGGACTCGCCGCGGCCAGCGGCTGGTGGAACAGTCTCTCGGTGGCCGACCTCAATGGCGATGGTGCGCCGGATCTCGTGCTCGGCAATGCCGGCACCAACGGCGTTCTCCGGGCCTCGGCCCGGGAGCCAGTGCGCATGTACGTGCACGACTTCACCGGCACCGGAAGCACGAAGCAGATCATCACCCGCTTCGTGCAGGGCGTGGCGTATCCCCTGGCTGGCCGCGACGAGCTCGTGAAGCTCATGCCCGCAATCCGTGGGAAGTATCCCACCTTCGCGGCCTTCGGCGCGAGTCGCCTCGAGGAGATCTTCAACCCGGCCGAGATCGCGAAGGCCGAGGTGAAGGAAGCGACCACCTTCGAGAGCGCGGTGGCCATCAACGATGGACGGGGGCGCTTCACGCTGCGCCCCCTGCCCGTGGCCGCGCAGCTATCAATGACGTTCGCGACGTTCGTCACCGACGCCAACGGCGACGGGTTTCAGGACATCTTTCTGGCCGGCAACGCCTACGGCGTACCGCCGGTGATCGGTCGCTACGATGCGTCGCGCGGTGTCCTGCTGTACGGTGACGGGGCCGGTGGATTTCGCCCTGCCGACGCGACGGCGGTCCCGGCCATCGACGGGCAGGTGCGCGCGCTCGTTCCCGTGCGGCGTGCGGGCAAGCCCCCATGGATGGCCGTTGCGCGAAACGGTGCGCCCCTGCAACTGCTGACGTTTCGCCGACCCACTCCCCAGACACACACCCAATGACCAAGCTGACCACGCTCGACTACGTCGTGATGGCCATCTATTTCGTCGTGGTGCTCGGCATCGGCTGGGCACTGCGGCGCATGATGCGCACATCCACCGACTTCTTCCTGTCGGGTCGGTCGTTGCCCCCATGGGTAACCGGACTGGCATTTCTTTCGGCCAACCTTGGCGCCCAGGAAGTCATCGGCATGGGCGCGTCCGGGGCGAAGTACGGTATCGCCACCAGCCACTTCTACTGGATCGGCGCCATCCCGGCCATGGTGTTCGTCGGCATCTTCATGATGCCGTTCTACTACGGATCGAAGGCGCGTTCCGTCCCCGAGTACCTGAAGCTGCGCTTCGACGAAAAGACGCGCACCTTCAACGCGCTCGGTTTCGCGGCCATGACGATCTTCTCGAGCGGCATCTCCATGTACGCCATGGGGAAGCTGCTCAACCTGCTGCTCGGGTGGGATTTCAACACGAGTGTGCTGGTCTCGGCCGTCATCGTGCTCGCCTACGTGACGCTCGGTGGACTCACCAGCGCCATCTACAATGAAGTCCTGCAGTTCTTCATGATCGTCTTTGGATTCGCGCCGCTGGTGTGGGTGGGGCTCAAGCAGGTCGGTGGCTGGGACGGCATGACGAGCAAGCTGTCCGCCGCCGCGGTGCAGCGGGGCCTCCCCGAGTACGCCTACACCAACGTGTGGCAAGGCATGGGATCGGCCACGACCAATTCCATCGGCATCGAATGGTTCGGCATGGTCATGGGGCTCGGCTTCGTGCTCTCGTTCGGCTACTGGTGCACCGACTTCCTCGTGGTGCAGCGCGCCATGGCCGCCGATTCCATGACGGCGGCACGCCGCACCCCGCTCATTGCTGCCGTGCCCAAGATGTTCTTCCCGTTCCTCGTGATCGTGCCCGGCATGATCGCGCTGGCCATGGGCGACAACATCATTCCCGCCAAGCTCACGGCTGCGGGAACGCCGCTGCTGGACACGAACGGCAACGTGGTGCTGGACTACGATCTGGCCACCCCCATGATGCTGGTGAAGCTCTTCCCCACCGGCATGCTCGGCCTGGGGCTCACGGCCCTCATCGCGTCGTTCATGTCGGGCATGGCCGGCAACGTGACCGCGTTCAATACCGTGTGGACCTACGACATCTACCAGGCGCACATCAAGAAGCAGGGGACCGACGAGCATTACCTGTGGATGGGGCGCGCGGCCACCGTGGGCGGAATCGCGCTGTCGGTGGCGGCCGCCTACGTGGCCGGCTCCTTCAACAACATCATGGAGCTGCTGCAGCTCGTCTTCGCGTTCGTGAACGCACCGCTCTTCGCCACGTTCGCGCTGGGGATGTTCTGGAAGCGCAGCACCGGGCATGGCGCCTTCTGGGGCCTGGTTGCCGGCACTGTGGCGCCAGCCATCCACCATGGAATCTCGCTAGCCAACGGCGCCACTCCAGGCGTGAAGGGGGGATTTTTCGGCGTGATACTCAGGTATCCCAGCGAGATGGCGCAAACCTTCTGGACGGCGGTGGCGGCGTTCACGACCTGCTTTATCGTCACGATCGTGGTGAGTCTCGCCACCCGGGCACGGCGCGAGGCGGAGCTGGAGGGGCTGGTATACTCGCTGACGCCACGGCAGGTGGACGATGTGAAGGCGTGGTACGAGAAGCCCAGTGTCTTCGCCGTGGCCGTCATGCTGGCCATGGTGGCGCTCAACGTGATGTTCTACTGATCAGGAGCGACGACCATGAGTGGTGGCGCAGCGATGGATCTTCGCCTGCCAATCGGCGGGCTCTTCGTGGTGCTGGGCGTCATTCTCGGCGCGTACGGCATCATGACCAACGGCGATACGGCCATGTACGAACGGAGCGCCGGCGTGAACATCAACCTCGTCTGGGGCGGCGTCATGCTGGCCTTCGGCGCCCTCTTCCTCGCGCTGGCCCAGCGCGCGGCCCGACGCTGAGCGAGAGGCGACCAAACGTGTCGTCAGGCTGGGCCGCGTCGCAGGCCGAACGCGGCATCGATCAGCCAATGCGCCTTCGCGCCCTGCGGCGCAATCAGGCGGTGCTCGATGCCGAGAATGGTATCGATGATCGGCTCCCAGGCGTCACGGTTGCGCGCGAGACGTCGTTCGTGCGTGTCGCGGTGCGTGGCTTCGAGAAACACGCGCACGTCCAGGCCGTCGAGCATCAGCACATAGGTGCCCTCCACCACCAGCACCTGCAGCGCCGAGAAATCGCGGACTTCCTCGTCGAAGCGGTTGGCAGGGTAGTTCACCAGCGGTGCGCGTACCTCGTGGTGCCCCGCTCGAAACGCGGCAATGTGCTCGTCAATGAGCGACAGCTGCACTTCGTGCGGCCCCACGGCGCCGAGGTCGGTCAGCCGGAATTCGTGGTTGGTACGCGGCGGCCGGATGAAGTAGTTGTCCTGATTGAGGAACGCCGTGGGAATGCCGCGGGCATTCAGCGCATCGGCCAGTTGGGCGGCCGTCGTGCTCTTCCCACTTCCCGACTCCCCCGCCACCCCGATGACGAGCCGACGTCCGTCGAACGCGCCATCCCCGTCGAGTGCCTGAACGAGCCGCGTCACCGCGGTGGTGCTCAGGCTATCCATGTCCATGCCTCCGGGCCGCGCTGGCGCGCGAGATCGAGCAGTACGAAGCCGGTTGCGGTGTACGCCATGCCGGCCGTGCCCAGCGCTTCGCCCGTTTCGCCGTGGAAGTACTCCTCGAAGTCGAAGTGCGTGAGACGGTGGAGGTGAGCAACCGTGAGTGCGTGCAGTGTGCCGCTGGCGGCCATGCGCCCATGACGCGCCAACGCTACGCCCAGCCATCCCAGCCACACGGGCCAGATGCCGCCGTTGTGGTACTCGTGGGGGCGGTTGCGAAATCCGTGCAGATGGTAGCCAGCCAGCGCGTCCCATTCACGATCACCTTCGTGAATGACCGGCGAGAACGCCGGGACCAGCGCGCCGTGCGCGAGGAATCCCTGCTCCAGCCCGTCGAGTATGCTTGCGCTGCGGTGCGGCAGCAGGTCGGCGATCGCGAGCAAGGCGCAGGCCGCGAGGTCGAGGTGTTCGTCGGTACGCACCGGCGAGGTGGCGGCTACCGGAAACCGGCGCGGTCCGCCGTACTGCCAGTCGGTGGACGGCCAGTACCGCTCGTCAATGACACGGGCGATGGCCGCCGACTTCTCAGCCCAGGCCGGCTTGCCGGCCAGCGGTGCCAGCAGGCGCAACCCCCAGGCGCGAAGAACCTGATCGTACAGGATGTAGCCATCGAACGGATACTCGTCGGCCCAGTTGCCGCCGGCCGGGACGTACAGCAGGTGGCGGCCATTGTACTCGATGCCTTCGAGCAGGTCCACGACCCCCTCTGCCGACTCGGCGAAGTCCTCGTAGCGGGCGTGCCCTCGCGCGCACAGCAGCGCCACCCCCACCAGATACCAGGTTGCGGAATCGAAGCGTGGCGCAAGGGTGCCGAAGCTCACCTGCTGGCGCCCGTCCGGTCCCGTGCGGAAGTTGGACGCGATCTGACCCTGCGGTCCCTGCAAGGTCCGCAACTGTTCGAGTGTGCGCCGCAACCCGGTCACGACCTGCTCGTCACCGGCCGCGAGGCCGGCGAGGCCCGCCATGATCGCGTCGCGCGCAAACACCGCCGCATAGTTCGCCACGGCGCTGCGTGACGCGAGGATGCCCTGCGGCGTGGCCAGTGCACGGAGCAGGGCGATGGATTCGTCGATAGGAAGTTGGTCCTTCATGGAGATTCGATGGCAAGTACCGTGACCGCAGCGCCGACGCACACGACTGCCTCCACCGCGCCGAGGAAGCCGCATCTGTCGTTCCTGTCGATCGTGAACATGAACGTCGGCTTCTTCGGAATCCAGTACAGCTTCGGGTTGCAGCAGAGCAACATGAGCCCGATCTACCGGTATCTGGGGGCCGACGAGGCGAGCCTGCCGCTGCTCTACCTGGCCGGTCCGGTCACGGGACTCATCGTGCAACCCATCATCGGCGCCATGAGCGATCGCACGCTCAGTCCGCGAGGGCGCCGCACTCCGTACTTTCTCATCGGCGCCTTTCTCTGCTCGCTGTCGCTGTTGGCCATGCCGTTCAGCCGGACCTTGTGGATGGCCGCCGGCATTCTGTGGATTCTCGATGCCGCCAACAACATCACCATGGAGCCGTACCGCGCCTACGTCTCCGATCGATTGGACGATGCCCAGACATCGCTTGGATTCCTCACGCAGAGCGCCTTCACGGGACTTGGCCAGACGCTGTCGTACATCACGCCATCGCTCCTGGTGTTCCTCGGCATGAACCGCGATGCCGTGAACGACCGCGGTATTCCCAATATCACCATGCTCGCCTTTCTGATGGGCGCCGTCTTCTCCACGGCGTCCATCCTCTGGTCTCTCCGTCAGGTCCCCGAGCTGCCGCTCACCGTTGACGAGCGCCAGCGGATCGAGCGCATGCCGCGGGGGGTCGGCCATACGTTGCAGGAGATCGTCGACGCCCTGCGCGAGATGCCAACGACCATGCGACAGATGGTGGCGATGAAGTTCTTCCAGTGGTACGCGATGTTCTGCTACTGGATCTACATCGCCCCCGCACTCGCGCTCACGCTCTTCGACACCAAGGATCCCGCCTCGGCCGGCTTCCGTGAAGCCGGCCTCGTGACCGGCCAGGTGGGCGCCTTCTACAACTTCGTCGCCTTCGTGTCGGCATTTGCCATGGTGCCCGTCACCCGACGCATTGGCGCCAAGTGGATGCATGTGATTGCGCTGAGTGCCGCCTCCCTTGCCATGCTGGCCCTGCCGGCCATTGAGAGTCGGGCGCTGCTGTTCGTGCCCATGCTCGGCATCGGACTCGCGTGGGGGAGCATGATGGGCAACCCCTATGTAATGCTGTCCGATTCCATCCCCAAGGAGCGGGTGGGCGTGTACATGGGGGTATTCAACATGTTCATCGTCATCCCCATGCTCATTCAGAACCTCACGCTACCGTTGTTCTACGAGACGCTGCTTGGCGGCAATCCCGCCAATGTGATTCGCCTTGCCGGGGCCTTGCTGGGGTGCGCCGCCGTGGCGTGCGCCTTCGTATCGGTGCGCAAGGCACGGGTGACGGCCGCCTGATTACCTGTGTCCTGACCACCATTGTCCGGGCGGTTCCGCGGAGGCGTACGTCGACGCAGGGCGCACCGCCAGAAGGGATGGCGGGACACGATGACACCCGAAGCGAAACCGAAGAACAAGTGTAAGTCTTCCAACGATTTGCGCTTCGCGGGATTGTCAGACCCCGCCCCGACATTCCGCGCACCCTCCAACGTGGAGTTTGTGCATGGATTCAGTATTGCAGCTCGATCATTACGCCGTCGACGGTTCCCAATCACCCAATGGCACCCCCGGCGTCATCGTCCGGGTCTTGCTCACCCTCAGCGGTTCGGCGCCGCAGCATGCCACGCGCCCGCCCATCGGGCTCTCCTTCGTCATCGACCGCAGTGGGTCCATGGGCGGCGAACGCATCGACGCGGCGCGGTCGGCCGCCGCCCGTGCCGTCGAGCGCTTGCACCCAGACGATGTTGTTTCGGTCGTTGCCTTCGACGATCTCATCGAAACGGTGGCCATCCCCGATCGGCGTGCGCGTCACCAGCAGCTCGCGGCCATGCTGCAGCAGATCGACGCCCGCGGGTCCACGAACCTCAGCGGCGGCTGGCTGCGCGGACGCGAGCACATGCAGCACGCGCAGGGTATGATCGGCACGCTGCCCGGCTCGTCTCGCCGTATCCTCCTGCTCACCGACGGTCACGCCAACGTCGGCATCACCGATGTGAGCACGTTGGTGGAGCTGGCCCGCACCGCGCGCCGCATGGGTATCACCACCACCACCGTGGGGGTCGGCGAGGGGTACGACGACGCGCTCCTGCGCGCCATGGCCGACGCTGGAGGCGGCAGCGCCTGGTACATCGAACGACCCGACCAGTCTCACGATGTCCTGGCGGAGGAGCTGGGCAACCTCCTCTCCATCAGCGCGCAGGGCGTACAGGTGCAGCTGTCGCTCAGCGACGCCGTATCGGTAATCGTGGTGCATTCCGACTGGGCCACGTCGCATCCGGGTCCGGGCACGTTCGCCTTCGACTTGGGCGATCTCTATGCTGCCGAGCCCAAGCCTCTGCTGCTCGAACTCTTCGTGCCGCAGGATCGCCTCGCCCGCTACGAGTCGCAGCGTGAAGCCATCGCCACGCTGCACGTAAGTGCCGACGTGCTCACCACCAGCGGCAGCGTGGAACACCGCAGCACACGGCTCCCCATAGCGTCGTCGCTGGAAGGCCAGCGCCACCTCGAGCCAGACGTCGAATTCGCCGTTCTGCTGGCACGCGCAGCCAAGGCGCGGGAGACGGCGGCGCAGCAGCAGCGTCGGGGACAGGCGGAAGAGGCCAACCTCGTCATGCGCGCCGCCGAGGCCGACCTGATCAACAATGTCCTCGCCAATGATCCGCAGTTCAGTACCCAACTCGCGGCGCAGGCCGCCGACATGGCCGCCTTGGCCGACAAGTACGAGCAGCGGACCTATTCCGAAATGGATGCCAAGTATCAGATGCAGCGCACCTACAATCAGCGGCGAGGCAAGAAGTCGTACGACGACCTGCTTCAGCGCAAGCCACCCGAATAACGCGGCGCGTGAGACATCACCCGGCGACCAGCGAGGCCACGAATCGTGCGTCGCTGGGCGCCAGGGGGAGTGCGGCCAATACCACCGGCGAGCCCCACGTGAGCGCCTCGTGTTCCAGAGCGCGCGGCTCGCCCGCGATGCGCGTCGGCAGGAACACGATGTCATACGGCGAGTCGAGGTCTGCGATGACCATCAGCGGCGCCGCGACACCGACCACCACCACGCCCAGCTCCTCCTGCAGCTCGCGTCCGATGGCGTCATGATCCGACTCGCCGGGCTCGCACTTGCCGCCGGGAAACTCCCACAGGCCGCCATGACGCTTCGTCACCGGGCGCTGGCACACCAGCAGCCGGTCGTCGCGGCGAATGACCGCCGCCACCACCCGAATGCGCGCGCCGCTCGTCTCGCTGGTCACCAGGCGGCCGGTGTCATGGCCGCACTCCGGCCAGATGCTTGTCGTACCACGCGAGGTATCGGTCGTAGCGATCCCGAACGAAGCTCGGCCGGGTGATGCCGTGAAACTGTCCCGGATACACGATCAGCTGGGCGGGGACGCCCAGCGACGTGAGCGCCTGGTACATCTGCTCGCTGCCGGCAATCGGTACGTTGAAGTCCTTCTCGCCACCCATGAACAGCGTCGGCGTCGTGATGCGATCCGCCTTGTAGAACGGGTAGCTGACCTTCTCCCACACCTTCGGGTTCTTCCACGGTGCCCCGAGTTCGTTCTCGTACTGGAAGATGTACTGGTCGCTGCCGTACATACTCGTCTGCAGCGCACTGCCGGCACCGCTGGTGGCCGCCTTGAACCGCGTGGTGGTGGCAATCGTGTAGTCGGTGAGAATGCCGCCGTAGCTCCATCCGCCAATGCCGAGGCGGTTCGGGTCCACGAAGCCGAGTGACCGCACATGATCCACGCCGGCCAGCAGGTCCTGCACTTCCTTGTTGCCCCAGTCGGCGAAGATCGCCTTTTTCCACGCCTGACCACGCCCGCTGCTGCCGCGGTAGTTCACCTGCAGCACCAGATAGCCGTTGGCGGCAAACAGGTCGCGCTCGAACTGGAAAAGATGCTGGTCCTGCGCATTCGGGCCGCCGTGAATGCGCAGCAGCAGCGGGTACTGCCTCGTGGCGTCGAAGCCGGCGGGCTTGGTGAGCAGGGCGCCCACCGTCAGCCCGTCCCGGTTACGAAACTGCACGTCCTCGGTGGTCCCCAACTGCAGCGCGGCGAAGATGCTGTCGTTCACATGGGTGAGTGCACGAAGGGTGCTGGCATCCCATGCGAACAGCTCGGCCGAACGCTGTGCCGTACCCGTGTTCACCACCGTACGCCCACCGGGCGCCACATCGTACGACGTCACCACCCGCCGTCCGTCCACCAGGCGCGTGACGGCGCCGGTACTCACCGCTACCTGCGCGAGATGCTGCGCCCGGTCGTCGCCAATCAGCACGCGCAGTGACGTGCCGTCGGCCGACCACGACAGCTGGCTCACGTCGCGGTCGAGCGTCGCCGCCACCAGCCGGGGCGTACCGCCGCCGCTGGGGATGATCGCGATGGTGTTCTGCGTATAGGCCGACAGCTCGGGCTCGCTTGCCTGGAGGTAGGCGATCTGCGACCCGTCGGGGCTCCATGCCGCGCCCGCGTCGGGTCCGCGCCACGTGGTGAGTCGGCGCGGCGTGGCGCCGGCCACGGCATCGACCACGAAGAGATCGCTATTGTTGAAGCGGTCCGGGTCCCCGTCGGCGCGTTCGCTGGTGAATGCCAGGCGCGTGCCGTCGGGCGACCAGCGGACCTGTCGGTCGTCGAAGTCGCCCGTGGTGATCTGCACCGTCGACTTCGTCGTCACGTCCACGACCCACACGTGGTCGCGACGCCGGTCCAGATACCCGTCCCCATCGCGCTTGAAGGCGTAGCGATCGATCACGATGGGCTTTGGGGTACGCGCGCGCAGGGAATCGGGCTTTCCCTCATCGGGGTCGGGATCACGCGACACCAGGGCGATGCGAGTGCCGTCCGGCGACCATTCGTATTCGCTGATGCCGCCCTTGAGATCCGTCAGTCGCACGGCCTCACCGCCGGCCCGGTCAAGCAGCCAGATCTGTCCGCCCTTGGAGTCGTACCGTCCGGACACGAAGGCGAGGTAGCGATTGTCCGGGCTCCAGCGAGGATTGCTCTCGCTCTCCGGTGAGCCCGCCATCTTGAGGGTGCGCGTACCCTCCCAGTTCACCATCCACACATCGCTGTCGCTCCGGTCCTTCGCCGAGTCCACCGTCACCACCGTGTAGGCGATCCACTGTCCGTCGGGGGAGAGGCGACCGGCCCCTACGTCACGAAGCCGATAGATGTCGGTGGAGCGAAGCGGGCGACTGGTCGGTAGCGTGGCCTGAGCCTTGGCCGCCGTCGACAGGGCGCCCAAGGCCAACGTGAAGAGTGCGAAGGTGGGAAGGAGCGGGCGTCGCATGGCAGGATCCGGGTTGATGATCGGTGGCACGGATCGCCACCGGCGCGGGGAAAGATACCGCCTGCCGGTTTGTCCGGGGTCTGCCTACTTCCGACGGCGCACGGCCGCCATACTGTTGGCGCATGTCCGGCGAACTGCTGTTCCGCGCCCGGGGGCTCACAAAGGTATACGGCACCGGCACCGCACAGGTTGTGGCGCTGCGCGCCGTCGATCTCGACCTCATGGCGGGCGAGTTCGTCGTCATCCTCGGTCCGTCCGGAAGCGGCAAGTCCACGCTGCTCAACATTCTCGGCGGCCTCGATGTCCCCAGCGCCGGTGACGTCACCTTCCGCGATCATGTCCTGACGGGTGCCAGCGAGAACGCGCTGACGCAGTATCGCCGCGAGCACGTGGGTTTCGTCTTCCAGTTCTACAATCTCATTCCCGGGCTCACGGCGCTCGAGAACGTGCAATTGGTGACCGACCTGACCCGGAACGATCCCCATGAGCGTGGCGCCGAGGATCCCGCCGAGGCGCTGCGTCTCGTCGGTCTGGGCGACCGGCTCGACTTCTTCCCCGCCCAACTGTCCGGCGGCGAACAGCAACGGGTGGCTATCGCGCGAGCAGTGGCCAAGCGCCCGGACGTCCTGCTCTGTGACGAACCCACCGGTGCGCTCGATTTCGAGACCGGTATACTGGTGCTCGAGGCATTGCGCCGAGCCAACCGTGAACGGGGAACCAGCGCCGTGGTGATTACCCACAACGTGGGCATTGCCGCCATGGCGGACCGTGTCCTGCGGATGCGGAGTGGCGCGGTGATCGGAACCACCGTGAACGCGGCGCCATGTGAACCCGCGGACCTTTCGTGGTGACGGCCGTGCGACGCCTGGGGCACCCTTCCCTCATCTCGATGCTGACGCGCAAGGCGTGGCGCGACGTCTGGCATCAGCGCGGCCCCTCCATTGCCATCGCCGTCGTGGTCATGGTTGGTGTGGCGAGCTTCGTGGCGATGCAGTCGATGGTACCCCATCTTCGCGGCTCGCAGCAGCGCTATTACCAGACCGCACATTTCGCCGAGCTCTGGGTGTCGGTTTCGCAAGCACCGGACGCGCTCGCTGCCGAAGTGCGAGCCATTCCTGGCGTGAGCGCGTTGGAAACACGGGTCGCTGAAGATGTGGTGCTCGAGGTGCCCGGACTCGCCGGCCTGGCTACGGGCCGCCTGCTGAGTCACCCCACCAGTCGTGAGCTGGCCGTGAATCGTCTGCGCGTGCGCGCCGGACGGCTCATGTCGCCCTCGCACGACGACGAGGTCGTGATCAGTGATGGGTTCGCTACGGCCAACGGCCTTGCGCCTGGCGATACGCTCGGGGCGGTGCTGAACGGCCGCTGGCGTCGCCTCGAGGTGGTGGGGGTCGTGCTCACCCCCGAGTTTGTGATGGAGGTGCAACCCGGTGCCTTGTTCCCCGACAATCGGCGCTACGGGATCCTCTGGATGGCCGAGGGGGCGGCTCAGGCCGCCTTTGGCCGCGTGGGCGCGTGGAACGAGGCGACATTGACCCTCGATCGGACGGCTTCCGAAGCGGCCGTGATCGCCGCCGTGGATGAGCGCCTGGCGCGGTACGGTTCACTGGGTACATACGGACGCGGCGAACAGCTGTCACATCGCTACCTGACCGACGAAATCAGACAGGCGGCGGCGTTCGGTACCGCGGCGCCCCTCATCTTTCTCGGCGTGGCGGCCTTCCTCGTCAACCTCGTACTGGCGCGCCTCGTGGCGGCACAGCGTGAGCAGATCGGCATGATGAAGGCGTTCGGCATCACCAACGGCATGCTGATTCGCCACTACGCGCAGATTGCCCTCATCCCGGTGCTGCTCGGTGCCATCATCGGCACGGGGGTTGGCCTGTGGTTCGCCGGGCTGCTCGCAGAGTTGTACTCGCAATACTATCGCATGCCCGATGCGGCGTTCACTCCGCGTCTCGGGACCATCGCGGCGTCGCTCCTCGTGACCGGTCTCTCGGCACTGATCGGCACCGTGGGCGCGGTGCGGCGAGTCGTGCGGTTACCTGCCGCCGAAGCCATGCGACCGGAGGCGCCGCTGCGCTTCCGGCACACCTGGTTCGACCGGTCCTGGTTGCATCGCCGTCTCTCTCCCATGGCACGACTCACGGTACGCAGCATGCTGCGTCGGCCCGCGCGGGCGACCTTGGCCACTCTGGGCATGGCGCTCAGCATTGCGGTCGTAATGGTCGGTAGCTACGCGTACGATGCCATTGCCGTCATGCGCGATGTGCACTTCACCGAGATCCAGCGCGAGGATGTCGCGGTCACCTTTGCGCGCAGTGAAGGTGACGACGCCCTTCGCGAATTGGCGCACATGCCCGGCGTGCTCCGGGTCGAGCCACTCTGGTCCTTGCCGGTCAAGATCGGGCACGGCCCTCACGAACGGCGCGCCGCCATCACCGCCCTGATCCCCGGGGCCCGGCTGCGGCGCGTGGTCAATGGCCAGCGGCAGGAACAGGCGGTACCGGGCAACGGACTGCTCATGTCCGCCGCGCTCGCCGAACTGCTTGCCGTCGAGGCCGGTGATTCGGTGCAGGTACAGGCGCTCACCGGCGAGCGCCGCCTCCGCACGCTGATGATCGGGGCGCTGGTGCACGATCTGATCGGCACCGGCCTGTGGATGGGGCACGACGGGATGGAGATGCTGGCCGGCGGCACCGCGTACGACGGCGCGGTTCTCGCCGTGGACCCGGTGCTCACGGATCAACTCATCGCCCAGCTGCGGCGAACGCCCGGCGTCGCCAGCGTCGGGGAGCGCGCCGACGTGCTGGCGAGCTTCGACACGGTGATGCGCGACAGTTTCGGGGTGACCTTGCTCGCGCTGCTCGGATTTGCCGTCGTCCTCGCAGTGGGTGTGGTCTACAACACGGCCCGGGTTTCCTTGTCGGAACGGAGCCGCGAACTCACCAGCCTTCGTGTCCTCGGATTCTCGCAGCGGGAAGTCGCAGCAATGCTCTTCGGGGAGTTGGCGGTCCTCGGCGCACTCGCCGTGCCCCTCGGCTTCGCCATCGGCGCAGGGCTTGCCGCTGCCATGGCAGCGGGGATGAGCTCCGAACTGTTCCGGCTGCCGTTCACGCTGTCACCCCGTACCTACGGTTGGTCGGTGGTGGTGTTGGTCGTCGCCGGCATGGCGTCCTCGTTGCTTGTGCGACGGCGGCTGGATCACCTCGACCTCGTTGCGGTACTGAAGACCCGCGAATGACCACGCCGCAGCGATCTATCGGAGGATGTACATGTTGAGAACACGACGCGTCATGGTGGCGATCGGGATCACGGGGCTCGGCGCGGCGAGCTGGTGGTGGGTGCGGCGTCCGCCCGTTGTCGACGTCGAGATCGCGCTCGCGAGCGTGGGGCCGCTGCGTGTTTCGATCGAGGAAACGGGAACCACGCGCGTGCGCGCGCATACCGACGTGAACGCGCCCGTCAGTGGGCGCTGGGTACCGGCCACCGTGAAGGAAGGCGATGTGGTGAGCACCGGTACGCGTCTTGGCACGCTCTACCCGGCTCCGCTGGATGCATCGGCGCGGGAGCAGGCCACGGCGCGCGTGGGAAGCGCTGGCGCGTCCATCGCCGAGGCTGAGTCGAGGCGGACCGCTGCCCGCACGGCTCTGGACGAGGCGCGCCGTACGCAGGTCCGCGTAGCGGCGCTCGGCGCTGCCGGCGCCGTCGCGCCGGAGGAAGTCGAACGTGCGCGCGATGCCGTCTCGCTGCGGGAGAGCGACGTACACGCCGCCGACGAGCGACTCCGCGTGGCGCGGTATGACCTCGCCGTGGCGCGCGCTGCGCTTGCGGGAGCCACGGGCGCCGCCGGTGGCCTCACGCTCGCCGCGCCCATGACCGGGACCATCCTCGCCATCGCAGAAGCGCATGAGCGTGTCGTACCATCCGGAACACGCCTGCTCGAAATCGGCGACCCCCGCGACGTCGAGGTGCTCGTTCCGCTGCTCACGGCAGACGCGCTGCGTGTGCGGGAGGGGGCGAGCGTTCACCTGACGTTCGGCGCTGCGGCATCGACGCTGGAGGCGGATGGAAAGGACACCGTGGTCGGCCGAGTGGTGCGCATCGAACCGTCGGCCTACACCCGTATGTCGGCACTCGGTGTCGAGGAACAGCGGGTGAATGTGATCGTCAGTGTCCCGGCCACTGCCGTGCACGTCGGTGATCGTTTTCGCGCCGATGTGCGGATTACCGTGCGGGAGGCAGCCCGCGCGCTGCGTGTGCCCGCGAGCGCGCTCACCCGACGTGATGAGACCTGGACCATCTGGGTCGTCGCAAACGGACGGGTCGACCGTCGCCCCGTACAGCTCGGTGAGCGGGGGACAGATCTGGTCGACGTACGCGACGGGCTCCAGGCGGGAGATACCGTGGTCCTGTTTCCCGGAGACCGCTTGCGGCCACGCGCGCGGATTCGGGTGACTCGAACTACGTCGGCACCGCCCTGATCGTGGCGTGGTCCCGCCGAGTTCGCCAAGCTGAGTCTGCCCAACGGCTCTCTTCGCTCAGGGCTTGGCGGGCGACACGCGCGGCGCATACAACTCGAGGTCGCGCCCCATGAGCAGCGTGGCCAGCACCACGCTGGCACTGATCCAGAAGGGACTTCGCTGGCCGAAGGTGTCGAACGCGACGCCAAGGATGACAGGAAACGCCACCCGCGTCACCCCGCCGAACGTCTGCTGCACACCCATGTACAGGCCACGCTCCGCACTGCTCACGATGCGCGAGAGCATGGCCGTGACGCACGGGAACGTGAACGCCGTGCCCAGCGGCAGCATGCCCACCGCGAGCGCCAGCAGGGGGAGATTGGGGGCGAACGACAGCCCCACCAGGCCACCGGCCAGCAGGAGCAGACCGACACGACTGAGCTGCGGTTCGCCCACCTTGTCCACGAGGCGCCCCAGAATCAGGGCGCGCACCACGACACTGAGCACGCCGATGTACATGAAGAAGTAGCCGATCGTGTTCTCGGTCACGCCGAAGCGGTCCGCGAGAAAGAGCGCAAGTATGGCGGTGGTGCCCTGAAAGGCCCCGATGGCCAACGCATAGATGAGAATGAGCCGTGAGGCGGGTTCGCTGGGATGGCTCACCACGCGCAGCACCGCCTCGCGCGATCCCTTGGGCTTGGCCTTGGTACTGTCCCCGCCGGGCTTGCGAATCTCGGTCAGGTACTTCGACGCGAAAATCATGTTCACCACACACAACCCGGCAGCCACCAGCCCCGGGGTGTTCTTGCTCCAGAGCTGGACCCACGAACCGATCACCGGTCCCAACGCCACGCCGGCGTTGGTGGCCGCGGAGAGCCAGCCGAGACTCTTTGCGCGGTCCTCAGGGCGCGTGGCATCGGCGACATAGGCCTGAATCACGCTTACCGTACCGCCGCCCGCGCCCTGCACGATACGGGAGAGAAACAGCAGCCACAGACTGTCGGCGTACGCGAACACCACGTAGGCCACCGCGCTGGCGCCGAGTCCCACCATAAGGGCCGGACGACGTCCGTACTTGTCGCTGAAGCGCCCCCACACCGGCGCGCTGAGGAGCTGCGCCACGCTGAACGAACTCACCAGCAGCCCGACCACCGCACCGCCGGCCCCGAGCGTCTTGGCGTAGAAGGGGAGCAGGGGCAGAATCATCAACAGGCCGAGCATGTCGATGAACGCCGTGACCATCAGGACCGCGAGTTTGCCGAACGCCGACTTGCCGTCGTCGATGGGGTGTTCGTCGGTATGGGAATGCGGTGCGCTGCGCTGGCTCACGAGGTGGGGTCAGTCGGTCTTGCCAAGAGCGGCCGGGGCCACACTGCGTCCTACCACACCCGCCAGCGCCACGATGGTCAGCAGGTAGGGGATCATCTCCACGAACTGGCTTGGCACCAGCTGCGCGCCCTGCAGCTGAATCTGCAATGTCTCGGCAGCCGCGAACAGCAGGCAGCCCACGCCCACGCGCACTGGCTCCCACCGCCCGAAGATCACGGCGGCGAGGGCGATGAAACCGCGGCCAGCCGTCATGCCGTCGGTGAACTGATGCTGGTCCAGCGCCAGATAGGCGCCCCCGAGACTCGCCAGCGCGCCGGCGATGTAGAGCCCCTTGAGGCGCATGGGGTTCACGGCCACGCCCAACGTGGCCGCCGCCTCAGGCTTCTCCCCCACGGCCCGCGCGCGCAGCCCGAACGGCGTGCGGTACAGGAGCCACGCCAGCGCGGGCAGTGCCGCCAGGCCGATCCACACGACCGGATTGAGGAAGCTCGCGAACATGGCGTTCCCTGTGCCTTCGCCGCCGAACCCCGGTACGCGCGGGGAGTTGCTCGAACTGTCGAACACCAGGCGCAGGAAGTACCGCGTGCTGGCCGCCACGATGAGGTTGATGGCCACTCCCACTACCACCTGGTTCGCCCGGAACCGAATGGTGGAGACGGCGAGCAGGCTGGTGATGATGCCACCAGCAACAAGCGCGCCCAGCAGCCCGGCCCACGGGCTGTTGCCGTAGTAGCTCCCGAGGGCCGCGCCGAAGGCGCCCGCCAGCATGAGCCCCTCGAGCCCCAGGGCGATGATGCCCACCCGTTCCGACATCACACCGCCCGCTGCCGCCAGCAGGTACGGGATGGCAATGCGAATGGTCTGCAGCAGAAAGGCGAGCAGGATCATGCGCCGGCCCTCGTCGCGCCGGACGGATCTCGGCGGGCCAGCGAGGCCGTGACGCTCGCGGCCGCTGCCCGGATCTGCTGCTGCACTTCGGGCACGGCGGTGGCTACCGACAGAATGACGGCCGCCGTGAGAATGTCGGTGAGCTGCTTGGGCACCACGGCGTTCACGGCCAGGCCGCCCTGCGACAGCGTGGCGAACAGCAGCGCCGCCGCGAGAATGCCGAAGGGATGATTCCGCCCCACCAGCGCTACCGCGATGCCGAGAAAACCAGCGCCACCCGCGAACCCCTCTTCGTAGTAGCCCTTGTAGCCGAGCACGAAATTGACGCCACCCAACCCGGCCAGCGCACCGGACACGATCAGGCTCACCAGCCACACGCGCGGCACCCGAACTCCGCCGTACTCGGCAGCGTCCGGCTGCAAGCCGACGGCGCGCAGTTCATAGCCACGTTGCGTGCGGAAGAGATACCACCAGCTCACCACCGCGGCGCCGATGGCAAACAGCAGCGTGAAGTTGACGGCGCTGCCACGAAACATCGGGAAGGCCTCGGCCAGCCGGGGCACGGTCCCCGCCAGGATGTCGGGGGTGCGCAGCGTTTCCGGCAGGTGCAGCTTGGCGGACACGATCCAGTTGAGCAGCGCCAGCACGATGAAGTTGAGCATGATCGTGACGATCACTTCACTGGCGCCGAAACGCGCCCGCAGCGCCCCCGGCACGGCGCCGGTGGCACCGCCCGCCAGCATGGCGGCCCCGACGCACAACGGGACGGCCACGAGCGCGGGGGTCGTTGCGGGCAGCACCAGCCCCATCAGGGCCGCACCGAATCCGCCGGCCGCGAGCTGTCCCTCGGCCCCCACGTTGAAAAGTCCGGCTCGTCCCGCCACCGCGAACGCCAAACCGGTGCAGGTGAGGGTGGTGGCCTTGTAGAGCACCTGGCCGATGCCATAGGCGTTGCCCCACGTCCCCTTCACGAGCAGCGCCCAAACCGCCGCCGGTGACTCGCCAAAGGAGAGAATGAGCAAGTCCCCCAGCACGGCGGCGAGGCCAAGAGCCACCACGGCGGGCAACACGGCCTCCAGCACACGGGCGCCGCGCAACGACGGTGTTGCCGTATCGCTCACGCTACCGCTCATGCGGCCGCTCCGGTCATGAAGGGACCGAGTTGCTCGGCGGTGCAGCCGGCAGCCGGCAGCACCGCAACGAAGCGACCACCGTACATCACGGCGATGCGATCGGAGAGGGCCAGTACCTCCGGCAGGTCGGCACTTACCAGCAGGATCCCCCTGCCGGCGTTGCGTGCCGCACGCAGCTGCTCATGGATGAATTCGATGGCGCCCACATCCACCCCGCGCGTGGGCTGCGCGGCCAAAAGCACACTGAAGGCGCGTCCCATTTCCCGCGCAATCACGATCTTCTGCTGGTTGCCGCCCGAGAGCGCGCGCGCCGGCAGCGCGGCCAGTGGCGGCCGGATATCGAAGCGCTGCACCTGTTCGGCGGCGTTCGCTGCGATGCGTGCGTGATCGAGGCCACCGCGGCCGCCGAAGTGATGCTGTCGACCCAGAATGAGGTTGTCCGCGATCGAATAATCGAGCACCAGTCCTCGCCGATGGCGGTCCTCCGGGATATGCGATAGCCCGCGATCGGCGCGCTCACGCACCGACAACCGGGTGAGATCGTGCGTTCCCAGCAGCATCTGTCCCGCCTGCGCACCGCGTAGGCCGGCGATGGCCTCGAGCAACTCCGTCTGTCCGTTGCCCTCCACGCCAGCGATCCCCAGGATCTCCCCCGCGCGCAGGTCGAACGACAGGTCGAGGACGGCAGGGGTGCCGCGGTCGCCGCGTACCTGGAGGCCACGCACCTGCAGCAACGGCTCGGCCACGGGGCCGCCGGCGACCGGGGCACCGTGCGCCGAGTCTTCGCGCACGGCGCCAACGGCATCGAGATGCAGGTTCACGTCGCGCCCCACCATCGCGCGCGCAATGTCACGCGGCGTTACCCCCTTCGTGGCAAAGCGCGAGACGGTCGTCCCGGCACGCATGACGGTGATGTGATCGGACACGGCAATGACTTCATCGAGCTTGTGCGTGATGAGCACCACGGTGCCACCAGCCTCGCACACGGTGCGCAACACCCCCCAGAGTTCCTGCACCTCCGGCGGTGACAGGACAGCGGTGGGCTCGTCGAGAATGAGCACGCGCGCTCCGCGGTAGAGCGCCTTGAGAATCTCGACGCGCTGCGCCTCACCCACGCTGAGATCCGCAATGCGTGCCCGCGGGTCCACGTGCAGGCCGCAGCGACGGCACAACGCCTCCACTTCGACCACGGCACGGTGCAGGTCGATCGTCACTCCCTTGAGCGGCTCGCTCCCCAGCACCACGTTCTCTGCCACCGTGAGAGTGGGCACGAGCATGAAGTGCTGATGCACCATGCCCACACCGGCCGCGATCGCCTCGGTGGTCTTCCACCCGGTGACATTGCGGCCGTTCACCTCCACGGTGCCGCCGTCGGGCTTGAAGAGCCCCGCCAACACCCGCATGAGGGTACTCTTGCCGGCGCCGTTCTCGCCCACCAGCGCATGGATCTCGCCGCACGCCACCTCGAGCGACGCATCCCGGTTGGCCACCACCGCGCCAAACGTCTTGATCACGCCGGCCATGCGGATGGCTGGCGTGTCGTGGCTTGCGGCACTCATCGCGACTCCGGGCGGCTGGACGGCACGACAATGCGTCCGGCGACGATGTCCGCGGTGAGCGAATCGAGTCGCGCCCGCACGGTGGGAGGGATCAGCGCGCGATTGTTGTCGTCGTAGATATACCCCACGCCGCGTTCGGCAAGACCGAATTGCTGCACGCCCCCGGTAAACGTGCCGTCCTTGACCGATTGCACTGCCGCGACCACCGACGCGTCGATCCCCTTGACCATGCTGGTGAGGATGAAGCCCGGGGCTTCGCTGTACTGATCGGCATCGACCCCGATGGCGAGCTTGCGTGTGGTGCGCGCGGCCTCGAAGACCCCGAGTCCGGTGGAGCCGGAGGCATGGAAGATCACATTCACCCCCTGGTTGTACATCGCCAACGCCATCTCCTTGCCGCGGCCGGGGTTGCGGAACGCTTCGGGGGTGACGCCGGCGTAGTTGGCAATGACCGTGCAGTCGGGGCACACGTACTCGACGCCCGCGCGATAGCCGGCCTCGAACTTGTGGATGAGGGCGATATCCATGCCTCCCACGAAGCCCACTTTCTTGCTCTTCCCGACCAGCGCCGCGAGCGCGCCCACGAGGAACGACCCCTCTTCCTCGCGGAACTTGAGCGCGCGCAGATTGGCTGGCAGCGGTAGCGGGCTGCCGGTGGAATCCAGCGGCACCGACATGTCCACGTTCGCGAAGCGCACCTGGGGATACTCGCGCGCCAGCGCGAGCACGTCGTCGGTGAAGATGAAACCCACGCCGATCACGAGGTCCATGCCCTCGGCGGCGAGCAGACGAAGCCCCGCTTCGCGGTCGGAGCCTTCGCCGGGTTCGATGTACGTCACCCGGGCGCCCAGCTCACGCTCGGCGCGCTCGCCGCCCTGGTAGGCGCCATCGTTGAATGACTTGTCCCCGCGGCCACCCACGTCGAACACGATGCCGACATCGAGGCCATCGGTCGTGTCGGCAACCGTGGCACCGGCCGGCCGGATGGTGAGAAGCGCGAGGTGGGCGAGGAGGAGCGCCCCGATCAGATAGAGGGTGCGGCGCATGGCCCCGAAGGTTCGCCGTCCGGTGCTCCGGCCGGAAGCCCTTGGCGCCACAAGAACGGGCCACGGGGGATACCCGTGGCCCGTTCTTGTGGCGCCCACCCTGCGAGGGCGGTCGGCTACTTGATCGGCTTGTACCGGTAGGCGTAGATCTTCTGCCCGGTCGCCTTGAGCTCCACGTTCTTCCGGTCGCCCTTCTTGAGCGCCCCCGTCTCCGCGGTGGCGCTGGCAACCAGGTTGCCGGCTTCATCGAGGAACTCCGCTGTCACCGTGTACGAACCGGTCGCGGCCACCTGCTCGAGGGCCAGCGTCAGCGTGGCCTGCTCGGCCCCGCGCGAGAAGCCGGCCACCTCCACCTTCACCGGCAGGTTTTCGGCGAACGTCTGGTACTTCACGAGTGAGTCGGTCCACGCCTTCTTCTCGGCCGGAAGCTTGGCCGACTTCCCCATCCCCTGGGACGCATAGGCGAAGAACATCCAGGCGTCGTAGTTGTTGGGGTCGAGTGCCACCAGCTTACGACTCGGGTCAAACATTTCCTTGAAGCGATCCTTGCCGTACAGGGTGGCGGCGAAATTGCGCAGGCCGTCACGGCTATTTGGATTCTTCTTCACCGACGCCTCGAACAGCTTGAGCGCGTCGTCGCTCTTGTTTGCACGTGTGGCAATCACCCCGCCTACGGCGAGGGTCATGTCGCTCTGCTTGTCGGGGTTGGCGAGCATCTCGGCGTACACCTCTCCCATGCTCGCCGTGTCCTTCGACAGCGTGAGCGCTTCGGCCCAGTTGTTGTAGTGGTTCGGCACATCCGGGCTGTCGGGCGCATTGGCGATGAGCGCCTTGAACGACCCGGCCGCGTCCTTGGCCAGAGCAACCTGGTCCGCGCCCTGAGCGCTGCCCGCCAGTTCGAGCTGCGTCATGGCCACGTAGTACATGGAGCCGCTCTTGAGGTCCCGGTACGACGTATCGGAACCGGCCCGCTCGATGACATGGCGCCAGTGCATGATGGCCGCCTTCTTGTCGTTCTTCAGATTGGACACGTTCGCCAGCACATAGTGCGCGTACGGGCCATCGCTCAGCAGCATCGACCGCTTGGCATAGTATTCGGCCGAATCGAGCTTGCCGGCGCTCGAGGCCGTGAGCGCCGCCTGCGTCTGGGCCAGCCACAGCTCGTTCTGGCGCTGCGCCTTGATGTCGGCTTCGCAGGCCGGCGAGGCGGCAACGATGGCCTTGTAGGCCGCGTCCGTCGCCGTGACGAGATCGATCGCTTCCGTGGGGCTGCTGACCAGCCCGATGCTGCTGCGCACTGGAGCCGCCGGCTGGCCGGGCTCGAGGGCCCACATCTTGTACACTTCACTGAGCATGAAGTGATAGCCGGCCAGGTTCTTGGCGTACCGCTCCGGCTTCGTGTCGAGCTCCTTCGCCAGGGTCATCAGCAGCTTCTTGCGCTGATCGGCGTTCTGGGACGACTTGGCCTGCTGGTACGACAGCGACAGCATCGCCAGCTCCTTGGGCTGGTTCAAATCGATGTTGCACGACGCCGATACGCCGCCCGGCTGGGCGACGGCCGTCGCGGGGACAGCAGTGATGAGCGACGCAGCGGCCGCGGCACCAGCGATGAACGTCAAACGCATGACGTCTCCTGAAAGCGAGAGAGCAGGGGAGTCCGGCCGGGTTCCCGGCCAGGGGTTCAGTTGGGGACCAGATGTCCTTTGATTGAAACTACTATGACCGAACGGATCCGCACCCGGTTCCTGGTGATTGGCAGCGGAGTGGCGGGGTTGCATACGGCCTGGCGGGCGTCCGCCCATGGCTCGGTGACGGTGCTCACCAAGCGCACCCTCTTCGACTCGGCGACCGCCTACGCACAAGGAGGCATCGCCGCCGCGCTCGGGGCCGGCGACAGTCCCCACTTGCACCGTGAGGATACGCTCGCCGCCGGTGCCGCGCTGTGCGACCGGGAGGCCGTCCAGATACTCGTGGAGGAGGGGCCGGCGCGGGTGCGTGAGCTGCAGGCGGCCGGTGCCCGCTTCGACCTCGACCCCGACGGGGACTTCAAGCTGGGCCGGGAAGCCGCCCACTCCCGTCACCGCATCGTGCACGCCCGCGGTGATCAGACCGGCGCCGAGGTGGCCCGGGCACTCGTGGCCAAGGTGCAGGAGTCTGCGGCCATCGACGTGCGGGAAACCGCCCGGGTGCTCGATCTGCTGCTCGTGGACGAGGGCGACGGCGTGCAGGTGGCCGGCGTTCGCGCCTCGCTGGCCGGTCGCGCGGTCGAGGTCGTGGCCGACGCCACGGTCCTCGCCACCGGGGGCTGCGGGCAGATCTTCCGCTACACCACCAACCCCCAGGTGGCCACGGGCGATGGCTTCGCCATGGCGCACCGGGCGGGGGCGCGTCTCGCCGACATGGAGTTCGTGCAGTTCCACCCCACGGCGCTCGATACCCCCGAAAACCCGCTGGCGCTCATCTCCGAAGCCGTCCGAGGCGAAGGGGCGATTCTGCTCAACGCCCGTGGCCAGCGGTTCATGCCGGCGCGGCACCGCCTCGCCGAACTGGCCCCGCGTGACGTGGTCGCCCGGGAGATCTTCCGCGAGCAGCAGGCGCACGGTCGGGTGTTCCTCGAAGCCACGAAGCTGGGTACGGGCTTCGCCGCCCGCTTTCCGGGCATTTTCGCCCTGTGTCGGGCTCGCGGTATCGACCCCAGCTGCGAACCCATTCCGGTGACCCCGGCGGCTCATTACATGATGGGTGGGGTCGTCACCGATCTGGCCGGCCGCTCCAGCCTGCCGCGGCTGTACGCCGTGGGGGAGGTGGCCCGGACCGGCGTGCACGGCGCCAACCGCTTGGCCTCCAACTCGCTCCTCGAAGGGCTGGTGTTCGCCGAACGGGTGGCCCGCGACCTCAACCAGACCCCAGAACATCTCCCGGTCCCTGCGCCGGACTCGTGGGACGTGCCGCCGCTCGCCGACCGCGGAGCGGCCCAAGTGGCCGCCGATGAGATCCGGCAGCTCATGTGGGACCACGCCAGCATTTCTCGCACGGCCGCCGGGTTGCGGCGCTGCCTCGCTGCGCTGCAGCGGGTCGGCGACCGTCTGGCTCCCGGGGCCACCGAAGAGCGCAATCTCCACACCACGGCGCTGTTGGTGACCGAAGCGGCCCTCCTGCGCAAGGAGTCGCGGGGAGGGCACTTCCGGAGCGATTTTCCACGCACCCGCCGGAAGTGGCAGGGGCGACACATCACCTGGTAACGACCACCCCACAGGCGACCGGCCGCAGCATGACCATTCTCGAAGCGCACTACGATCCCGCTCTCGCCGCCGAAATCCGCGCTCTCGCCAAGGCGAGGAACGCGGTCATCCTCGCGCACAACTACGAGCGGCCGGAAATCCAGGACGTGGCCGACTACGTGGGCGACTCCCTGGGGCTCTCGCGTGAGGCCGCGCGTACCGATGCCGACGTGATCGTCTTCTGCGGCGTGCACTTCATGGCTGAGACGGCGGCGATCCTGTCACCCCGGAAGACCGTCCTGCTCCCCGATCTGGCGGCGGGATGCTCGCTGGCCGCCACGATCGACGCCGAACAGCTGCGCGCCTGGAAGGCCGAACACCCCGGCGCCGTCGTCGTTGCGTATGTGAACACCACCGCCGAAGTGAAGGCCGAGAGCGACTACTGCTGCACGTCGGGCAACGCGGTCGAGGTGATCAAGGCGATCCCTGCCGATCGCGAGATCCTCTTTCTCCCCGACATGTTCCTGGGCGCGCACGTGCGTCGCGAAACGGGACGCGACAACATTCACGTGTGGCTGGGCGAGTGTCATGTGCACGCGGGGATCGACCCCGAGCACATTGCCCGCACGCGCGCCCAGCACCCGGGAGCGGAGTTCCTCATTCACCCCGAATGCGGCTGTGCCACCCCCGTCGTGGAGGCAATCAGCGCCGGTGCCGTGGACCCGCACAACGTGCACATCCTCTCCACGGAAGGGATGATCCGGCGCCCCGCGCAAACCGCGCAGGATACGTTCATCGTGGCCACGGAAGTCGGCATCCTGCACCGCTTGCGGCGCGAAAACCCGCTCAAGCACTTCATTGCCGCCAATGATCGTGCGCAGTGCTCGTACATGAAGGTCACCACGCTGCCGAAGGTGCGCGACGCGCTGCGCGACATGCAACATCGCATCACGGTGCCGGATGACGTCGCGGCGCGCGCCCGTACGGCCATCGAGCGCATGGTCAGCATCGGCGGTACGGCGGGCGTCAGCCCGTTCGGACCGGAGGATCCGGGCGAATGAGCGCCTTTCACCCACCGCTGCGACCCACCCCGCCCACGTCGCAGGCATCGATCGCCCCGCGAACGATCACCCCGCTCGACACGCCGGTGGTCCCCTCGTCGCCGCTGGCGTTTCCCCTCGACGCCACCGACACGACCGCACGGGTACGGCAGGCGCTGTTGGAAGACGAGGCCTTCAACGACGTGTCCACGCTCGCCACGGTCGTGAGCACCCGGCACGTGCGCAGCGCCATCGTGGCTCGCCGCGGCGGGGTCGTAGCCGGTGTGCCGCTCGCCATCGAGGCGTTCCGGCAGCTCGACTCCGGCATCACTGTCCGCATCGAGGCCGAAGATGGCACGCGTATTGGTGCGGGCGGCACCGTCCTGGCGCTCACCGGCCACGCGCGCGGCATGCTCTCGGCCGAGCGCACGGCGCTCAACTACCTGCAGCGCCTGTCGGGGATTGCCACGTTGACGCGTCGCTTCGTCGAGGCGGTGCAGGGCACGGGAGCACGGATTCTCGACACCCGCAAGACGACGCCCGGATGGCGCACGCTCGAGAAGTACGCCGTCCGCGCGGGCGGTGGCACGAACCACCGTCTCGATCTGCGCAGCGGCGTGCTGATCAAGGACAACCATCTGGCGGCCATCGGGGGCGATATCGCCATGGCGGTGCTGCGCGCGCGTCAGCTCGCGATGCCGGGCACCCCCGTTCAGGTCGAATGCGACACCCTGCTGCAGGTCGAGGCGGCCGTCGCCGCCGGTGCCGACGGGGTGCTGCTCGACAACATGACGCTGGACGCGTTGCGCGAGGCGGTGGGAATCTGCCAGGGGCGCGTCATCACGGAAGCCTCCGGTGGGGTGACGCTCGACACCGTGCGCGCCATCGCCGAAACGGGGGTGCAGTGCATCTCCGTGGGCGCGCTGACGCATTCGGCGCCGGCACTCGACCTCGGCCTCGACTTCGACGGGCTCTGACCACGCGCGCCACTGTCACCACTGCCCCCATGCCTGTTCGCCTCCCGCCTCTCACCGAACGCCCTGCCCGCCTGTTGCTCGAGGGCATCGTGGACTACGCCGGCCTCTTTCCTCCCGCCGGGCTGGGGATGACGAAGGCCGTGCGCAACTTCGCGCATTATCGCGCCGGCGGCACCGGCTGGATGCTCGGGCGCTTCGTCTGTCCCGCGGCGCGGTTGCCCGAGTTCTCCGCGGCGGCCGATCCCCTGTTGCCGCGTGATGCGGGCGCCATCCCGTGGCGCCTCACGGTCACCGGCAGCGGACACGTGGAGGCGGATCTCGAGGCCATGCGGGCCTTCAACGAACGGCACCGTGTCTGCTTCGACGAGTGCGGGGCGACGGCCGACAGCTACGAGGTGCGGGTGTCCGGTGTCGAGGAGATCGTCGCGCTCCATCAGCAGGTGCCGGCCACGCTCACCACGTGGATGGAAGTCCCGCTCGACGAGCAGTGCGGGCAGTATGTGGAAGCCATCGCGCGCACCGGTCGCCGTGCCAAGATGCGAGCGGGCGGCGTGACGCCGGACGCCTTTCCGTCATCGGCCAGTATCGTGACCTTTCTCCGGGCACTCCTCACCTGCAATGTGGTCGCCAAGGCCACGGCCGGCTTGCACCATCCCTTGCGCGGCGTGCATCGGCTGACCTACGAACCCGACGCGCCCACCGGCCGCATGTTCGGCTTTCTCAACGTCCTCCTGGCCGCCGCCGTCATGGCGGACGGGGCTCGCGATGTCGTCGTGCAGCAGGTACTCGAGGAGACCAACCCGGCCGCCCTGCAGGTCAATGACACGCATCTCGCCTGGCATGGCCCCGACGACGCGGTAACCATCACGCGCGCCACGCTGCAGCAGGTACGCGAGCGCATGATCGCCAGCATCGGCTCCTGCTCCTTCACCGAACCGGTGGACGAGAGTCGCGCCCTCGGATGGGTGTGACGTGACCTCCAACTCCGCCGGGATCGGCATGACCTCAGGACACCACGGCTTCGCCAGCAGTTGGGTGGCGTCGGCCAACGGCCACACCGACTTTCCGCTGCAGAACCTCCCCTTTGGCGTCTTTCGCCGCGCCGGCACCACGGAACTGCCGCGTGTGGGCGTTGCCATTGGCGACGAGATCCTCGACGTGTCGGCGTGTCTGGCCGCCGGATGCTGCGATGAGGCCGAGCCGCTGGCCCGGGAAGCGATGCGCGCCTGTGCGTCGCCGGCGCTCAACGCCCTCATGGCCATGGGCACGGCAGCCCGCCGCGCTCTGCGCCGGGCGCTGCTCGACCTGCTGGACGTGAACACCGCCGGACATCGTCAGCTCACCGCACGGCATGCCCTCGTGCCGCAACGGGACGCCGAGCTCCTGCTGCCGGTACAGGTCGGCGACTACACCGACTTCTACGCCTCGGTGCATCATGCGACCAATGTGGGCAGCATGTTCCGCCCCGATCAGCCGCTGCTGCCGAACTACAAGTGGATCCCCATCGGCTATCACGGCCGGGCCTCGAGTCTGGTGCCGTCCGGTACCCCCGTGGTGCGACCGCGTGGACAGCGCAAAGGGCCGTCGGACGCCGAACCCACCGTGGGCCCCTCACGCTCACTCGATTATGAACTGGAGCTCGGTGCCTTCGTGGGCACCGGCAACCCGCTCGGGAGCGGCATCGACGTCCACCAGGCCGAGGACCATTTGTGGGGCCTGTGCCTGCTCAACGACTGGTCGGCGCGTGACCTGCAGGCCTGGGAGTACCAGCCACTGGGCCCCTTCCTGGCCAAGAACTTCGCCAGCACACTCGGGGCCTGGGTGGTGACGCTCGAGGCCCTCGAGCCCTTTCGCGCCCCACTGGCTGCACGGGCCGCACATGATCCCGCGCCGTTGCCGTACCTCGCCAGCGAGCACGATCGCCTGTACGGGGGCTTTGCGATCACGGTGGAGGCGTGGCTGCGCACGGCGCGCATGCGCGCCGCCGGCGAACCGTCGCACCGCCTTTCCCACGGAACCTCGCTCGATCTGTACTGGAGTTTCGGGCAGATGCTGGCGCACCATGCCAGCAGCGGCTGCAACATGCGACCCGGGGATCTGCTGGGCAGTGGCACGATTTCCGGCCCCGCGCGCGACAGCCGCGGGTGCCTGCTCGAGTTGACCTGGCGCGGGGCCGAGCCCATCACCCTCCCCAACGGTGAGACGCGCGCCTTCCTCGAGGATGGCGACGAACTGACGCTCACTGCGTTCGCGGAGCGCGACGGGGTGCCCCGTATCGGCTTCGGGCAGTGCAGCGGTGAGGTTCGCGCCGCCCTCGCGTGAGGTCGAGCGGCTGATTCGCGGGATGCCAGGCCCCGAGGGACCGGCGGAACGCGACTCCTGCACCAGGCATTAGTCTCGTATGCCGTCCGACTTGATGTTCGCCCGCTCGCAAATGGCGATGTCGCTGGCCTTCCACATCGTCTTTGCCGTGGTGGGCATCGGCATGCCGGCCCTCATGGTCATTGCCGAGTGGCGGTGGCTTCGCACGCGCGACACCGTGATGCTGGAATTGGCCAAACGCTGGGCCAAGGGTACCGCCATCCTCTTTGCCGTGGGCGCCGTGTCCGGCACCGTGCTCAGTTTCGAGTTGGGGCTGCTCTGGCCCACCTTCATGGAGCACGCCGGCGCCGTGATCGGCATGCCGTTCTCCCTCGAGGGGTTCGCGTTCTTCACCGAAGCCATCTTCCTCGGCATCTACCTGTACGCGTGGAAGCGGATTCCCCCGCGGGCCCATCTCGCCGCCGGCGTGGTGGTGGCCGTGAGCGGCGCACTCAGCGGGGCGTTCGTGGTGTGCGCCAACGCCTGGATGAACGCGCCGGCCGGCTTCACAATGGTGAACGGTGAGGTCACGAGCGTCGATCCCATCGCCGCCATGTTCAACGCGGCGGCGCCTGCCCAGATCGTGCACATGACGCTCGCCGCATTCGCCGCCACGGGCTTCGCGGTCGCCGGCATTCACGCCTATGCACTCTGGCGTGGCACGCTGCATCGGGCCTTCCATCGCGCCGCGCTGCAGATCGCGCTCATGATCGGCCTGCCGACGGCGCTCCTTCAGCCGCTCAGCGGCGACTGGAGTGCCCGTGGCGTCGCCGAGCGCCAGCCGGTGAAGCTCGCCGCCATGGAGGGACACCTGCGGACCGGGCCGGCGGCGTTCGTGATCGGGGGGTGGCCCAATCCCGAAACCCTCGAGCACCGCGGGGCCATCGAGATTCCCGGGGCTCTCTCGTGGCTGCTGCACGGCGATCCCGCCGCGGTCGTGCCTGGGATCGACAGTGCGCCGGCCGATGAGCGGCCGCCGCTCGCCATTGTGCACCTCGCCTTTCAGATCATGGTGGGCTGCGGGACGCTCATGGCGCTGCTCGCGCTGTGGGGCGCCTGGCGCTGGTGGCAGCGGCGCGGCGGTGGTGGGGTCGCGCTGCCCGACGATCGGCGTTTCCTCCTGGCCATCATGCTGGCCGCACCCTTGGGGTTCATTGCGCTCGAAGCCGGGTGGACTGTCACCGAGGTGGGACGGCAGCCGTGGATCGTGCAGGGCATCCTGCGCACCGCCGATGCCGTGACGCCCATGCCGGGACTCGGAGTGACCTTTGCCCTCTTCACCGTGCTGTATATCGGGCTGGCGATTGCCGTGGTGTTCCTGCTCTGGCGGCAGATCCTCAAGACGGGCGTCACCCCTGTGCCGTTGGGCGTCACGAGCGAGCTCCCGTTGCCCTCGCGACTCTCGGGCACGCATCCCACCCCACGTTCGTAATGAACCCGGCGGAACTCACCTGGACGCTGCCGCACATTGTCGCCGGGGTCATGGTGCTCTCCCTCAACGCCTATGTGCTGCTGGGCGGAGCGGACTTCGGCGGCGGGGTCTGGGACTTCTTCGCGCGCGGCCACCGACGCGACGAACAGCGGGCGCTGATCGCCGAGGCGATCGGTCCCATCTGGGAGGCCAATCATGTGTGGCTCATCCTCGTGGTGGTGCTGCTCTTCACCTGCTTTCCCAAGGCCTTTGCGCATCTGGCCACCGAACTCCACGTGCCCATTACCATCATGCTGGTGGGCGTCGTGTTGCGTGGGTCGGCCTTCACCTTCCGCACGTACGACAGCAAGCGCGATGCGGTCCAGCGCCGCTGGGGGCGTATCTTCTCCATCGCCAGCCTGCTCACGCCCGTTGTCCTCGGCGTCTGTCTCGGCGCTGTGGCGGGAGGACTGGTCCCCATGCGTCCGGCATCGCAAGCCGCCACACTGACCTTCATGGACCGCTTCGTGAACCCCTGGTTCATGTCGCCGTTTCCGTGGGCCGTCGGCTTGCTGACCTTGCTGCTCTTCGCCTTTCTGGCCGCCGCCTATCTCACCGTGGAGGCACCGGAAGGCCCGCTGCGGGATCTCTTCTGTCGCCGCGCGCAGCAATCACAGGTGGCGCTGCTCATCACGGCGGTCGCAACGCTGGTGGTGGCACGGGCCGAGGACCCCCAGCTGTTCGCCGGGCTCACGCGCGGAAGCACGGCGCTGGCCATGCTCGGTACCACCGCGCTGGCCGCCGCCACCACGCTCTGGGCGCTTGCGACGCGTCGCTTCCAGCTGGCGCGCCTTGCCGCCGCCGCCCAGGCGAGCTTCATCCTCTGGGGCTGGGCATGGACGCAGTTTCCCTGGCTCCTCCCTCCCGATCGCACCATCACCGCGCTCGCCGCGCCTCGCATCACGCTGCAGCTCACGCTCGGGGCCTTGTGCGTTGGCACCGCCATCCTGCTGCCGAGCTTCGTGTATCTGTTCCGCGTCTTCAAGAGTGGCGAAACGGTCTTCGGCGCTGATCAGCCCTGAGCCCCCGGCACGACGGGCCTTACCGGAACTCCGGTTGCGGCCGTAACTTGCGGCCCATGCGCCCAGACCTCATTCGCGTGGTCCTCGTCGACGACCACCAGATCGTCCGCTCGGGACTCAAAGCCGTTCTCGCTACCGCCAAGGACATCATCGTGGTAGGCGAAGGCGGGAGCGGCAAGGATGCGCTGGTCCTCGCCGAACGGCTCGATCCGCACGTGATCGTCATGGATCTCTCCATGCCCGACATGGACGGCCTGACCGCCACCCGCGAACTGCAGAAGGCCAACGCCACGCGGACGCCGAGCCCCGACGAGCCAGCCACCCGACGTGTACTCGTCCTCACCATGCACACGGAAGACGAGCACCTCGTGGCGTTGCTGGAAGCCGGCGCCGGGGGGTATCTGCTCAAGTCGGTCGCCGATCGTGAACTCGTGGATGCCGTGCGTACCGTTGCCGCAGGCGATGTGTACGTGCAGCCCACCGCGGCACGTGCCCTCGCGCGCGGGCTGGCGAAGCGCGACGGCAACGCCGAGGAGCGAACACGCTTCGAGAAGCTCACCGACCGCGAGCAGGTGGTATTGCGCATGGTCGCCGAAGGGTACACGGCGCCGGAAATCGGTGAGCACCTCACCATTTCGCCCAAGACGGTCGACACGTACAAGCAGCGCATCGGCGAAAAGCTGGGCCTCACGCATCGCACCGACTACGTGAAATTCGCCCTCAAGCTGGGGTTGCTCAAGAACGACGCCTGATCGTCGCGCGCGCGGTCAGTCCGGAAGGCGGTCGACTGCGCGCTGCTGCGCGTCTCGGGTGAGACTCCACGCCGGGAGCGGCGGCACGGCGACATCCATCAGCGCATCACTCGACGCATAGCCGCGCTCGTCGCGCACGCGCGCGGCGATGCGGCGGCGCAGGTCGTCGATGCCCTCACCGGTCTTGCCGTCGAGTTCATCGCGATGGGCGCTGAAACGACGGCCGCTCTGCAGGCAGAACAGCTCCGTCAGGGCGATCTCGCGTGCGCACGCATCCACCCCGCGCTCGTCGATCAGCTGCTGCGTGCGTGAGATGGTGGTGCAGCGCGCGTACAGTTCGATGGCCATGTCGGCCAGGCGCTCCACCACCAGCTGCCGCTGCAGTATCTCCTTGCGGTGCGTCGTGATGGCCTGCTGCGTGGCCTTGGCGAGTTCGGCGACGTGCCGTTCCACATAGGTGGCATGCGTGCGCAGGGAGGCGTGCAGCGTGGCCTGGAAGCGATCACGTCGGCCGAACGCGCTGGCCACCTTGTCGGCCGCGTAGCCCGACACCAGTACCCAGTTCTGGATGGGGTTCTTGAGCGCACCGGCAAGCTCCTTGAGCTCCTCGGCCGGCCCTTGGATGCCGTTGAGTCCCACGAACAGACGCAGGATCTCGTTGGCGCCTTCGAAGATGCGATTGATGCGGGCATCACGCAGGTACCGCTCGTACGGCCATGGCTTCACGAAGCCTCGGCCCCCGGCCAGCTGCACCAGCTCGTCGGAGCTGCGCCACACCAGCTCACTCGCAAACACCTTCACGCAGGCGGCCTCCAGCGACGCGTCCACGGTCGTGCTGTCCAGCGCTGCAGCGAGTGCGCCCACCATCGCATCGGCGGCGTACGTCTCGCTGGCCATGGTGGCCATCTTGCGCTGCGTGATCTCGAAGCTCGCCAGCGGACCGCCGAACTGCGTGCGCGCCTCGGCGTAGCGGGTGAATTCTCCCAGCAGCTTCTTGCAGGCCGCCGTGCACCCCGATGCCAGTGACAGACGACCGGCATTGAGGGCATTCACCGCCACGCGGAAGCCCTTGCCCACCTCTCCGAGCACGTGGTCGTCGGGCACGAAGAGATCCTCGAACACGAGCTCCGCCTGCGTGGACCCACGGATGCCGAGCTTGCGGATCGTGCCATCGACGCGAAAGCCGGGCATGTCGGGACGCACGATGAAGGCGGTGGGACGCCGCACCGTTTCGCCGTTCCGCTCGAGCGGCGTCTGGGCAAAGGTGGCCACCACGCCAGCCCGCTGGCCGTTGCCAATCCAGTGCTTGCGCCCGTTGAGGACCCAGCCGGTGCCGTCGGGGTGCCGGTCGGCGCGTGTCACGATGTGCTGCGCATCCGATCCGGTTTCCGGTTCGGTCAGCGCATACGCGGCCAGCGTCTCGCCCCGCGCGAGCGCCGGCAGGTACCGCGCCTTCTGGGATTCGTTGCCGGCAATGACCAGCGCCTTGCTGCCCAGTCCGCAGTGCACGCCAATGAGTACCCCGAGCGACGCATCGATGGACGCCACGGCGCCGAACACCCGCGCATACGCGCTCGCCGACAGCCCCAGACCGCCGTACGCCGTGGGAATCGTGAGCGCCAGCAGCCCCGCGGCGGCAAAGCCCCGGATGACTTCTTCGTCGATCCCTTCCTGCTCATCGAAGCGCCGCGGGTCGATGAGCCCCGACGCGACCATCCCGTTCACCGCGTCCACCAGCCGATGCACCGTCCGCGCCTCCTCGGGATCGCGTACGTCCAGCGTGACCGGATACGGGAAGAGCAGCGATTCGTTGATGTCGCCGGCGAACAGATCACGCAGGAACGACGGCGTGGCAGCAGTGGTGGTCATGAGAAAGCCTGGAGGAATGCACACCGGGGCCGCCACATGCCGTGGCGGCCCCGGTGTGAAAGCTACTGCCTGGTACCGGGCCCGTGTGGGTCCGCGGCGGCGACCGCCTATTCGCGCCGTATCGGCACCGGCACGGGCAGCGTCACCGTGACGTTCACGCGCGTGGCCTTGCCCTGCGCCTGCCCGTTTGCGTTCAGCGCCTGCAGTGTCAGCGTGGCCGTGCCGAGCTGCAGCCCAGCCACCGACACCTGCGCTGTGGTCGTGACCGACTGCGCATTGGCCACCGCCGGATTGTCGCTGCGGATCTCGACGGTGCGGTTGCGCAGCACGTTCCCCTGGGCATCGCGCACCTCGATGGCAAAGGGCAGCGTCGCCCCCCGCGGGAGCGAGAAGGAGAGCGGGGCCACGATCGTGTCCACGGCAATCTGCTGAATGAGCAGCGACGCCTGAGCCGACCGATTCTCCGAGGTGGCGAAGATATTGACGACGCCAGCGGACACGGTGGTGACGAACCCGCTCTGGTTCACGCTGGCACGCGTGGGGTCGGAGCTGAGCCATTCCACGGGCCGATCGGTCACCTCCGTCCCCGCCGAGTCGGTGACCGTGGCCCGGAACTGCACCGTCTGCCCTTCGATCACGTTGGCCTGCAAGGGCGTGACCTGCACGGTGGCTACCGGGATGCGCGTCACCTGCAGCGTCACCGTGTCGGCGACGTTGTCGGCGCGGGCAATGATGCGCGCCGTACCGAGCGAGAGGCCGGTGACGATGCCGGCCTGCGTGACCTGGATGACCGTGGGGGTGTTCGTGCTCCACACCGGTGCCCGGCCGGTGATGGCCGTGTTGGCGGAGTCGAAGAGTGTGGCCTGGAAGGCGCGCGGGACCGCCAGCCGCAGCGAGCCGATACGCGGCGCAATCACCACCTGCGCAATGCGCGGATCGACCGCTTCTACGGTGGCGCTGCAGGTTACCGCCGGGAACTCGACCGACGACGCGGTGATGGTGGCGGTACCGGAGCGACGGGTGGTCGCGAAACCGGTCGCCGACACCGCGGCCACATTTTCATTGCTGCTCGACCATGCCACGGCGCGGCCGAGGGTGGGCACGATGTTGTTGGCGGTGTCGCGCAGCGTGAGCGTGGGCTGCACTCCCTGGCCCGTCGTCACCCGGAAACTGGTCGGCGACAACGAGCATGATCCAATCGGAATTTCCGTCACGATGACCTGCGCCTGGCCCAGCGTCTGGTCGGTCTCGGCGGTGATGACCACCGTGCCGGTACCGACGGCCGTGACGAGGCCCGCCTGGTCTACCGAGGCGATCGCCGTATTGCTCGACGTCCATCGGAAGGTGCGCCCCTGAATGATCAGGTTCGCGGCGTTGCGTGCCGTGGCCGCCAGCTGGCGCGTATTCGTGCGGCGCAGGGTGATTGCGGCCGGGTTGATGGTCACGGTGGCCGCCGCTTCCGGGGTTACGGTGACGGCCACGGCGGCGCTCTTGCCGTCGGCCACCGCCGACACGGTCGCCGTTCCCACCGACACGGCAATCACACTGCCTTCGGCCGTTACCGTGGCGACAGCCGTGTTGCTCGAGGAATAGTTGATCCGCTTGTCGGCGATGGTGTTGCCATCACAGTTGAACGCGGTGCCCACGATCGTCGCCGTGCCATTCACCGGCAGCGTCAGCGTTGCCGGCGCCACGCTGATCGTGCAGGCGCTGGGCGGCCGCAGATCGAGACAGGCGGCGGTGGTACCCAGCGTCGCCACCAGGGCGGCGGCGCCCAGCCGGCGGGCGCCACGGGAGAAGGACACAATGTGCGCTGCGACCCGCATGCAGGTCCGTCCTGGAACAAAGGAGGTGGAAAACGACGGTGCCGAAACGGCACACACCGGGAACTACTACACAAGACGCCCAGTCTCGGAACGCCGTAACCCTCACAATTGCGGCTCACCGGGCGCGTACGCTCCACTGCAACCTGACCAGACAGGCATTCCGCAGCAAGCGGCGTCAACGGCGCGCCGTAGCCATCCCTGGCTTCATCGGTCAACTTTCGCCCCCGATGCCGATTGCCCCTCTTTCCACCGGAACGAACTCTGCCCCCGCACGGGAGCGGGTAACCCATTGGGTGCTCGTGGGGGGCTGGGTCCTCGCCGCAGCGCTCCTGCGCGGGGTCCTCTCGGCGTGTGTGCCGCTGCTCCCCGACGAGACCTATTACTGGGAATGGTCCCGGCGCCTCGAGGCCGGCTACTTCGACCACCCGCCCGGCATCGCTGTGCTCATTCGTGCCGGAACCCTGCTGTTGGGCGACCGCTCTGCTGGTGTGCGGGCCGGACCGGCGCTGGCCGCACTTGCCACCCACATGGCGGCGGTCTTGTGCGCGTGGCACCTGGCCGGCCGCGGTGACGCGGGACGACTGGCCGCCCGTCGAGCGGCCATGCTGGTCACCCTGCTGCCCATCGCCACGCTGGGACTCGTGTTGGCCACCCCCGATGCCGCGCTCTTCACGACCGCCATGATTGCGCTGCTGGCCGTCGAACGGGCGCTGGCCACCCCGGTGCGCAGTTGGGCCAGCTTCCTCTGGTGGCTGCTGGCCGGGGTGGCCCTTGGTGGCGCCTTCGTGGCCAAGTACACGGCCGTACTGCTCCCCATGGGGCTCGTGATCGCCTGTCTGGTGCACCCGGCGCTGCGCCGGCGCTATGCCGATGCCGGGCCATGGGTGGCCGGAGCCGTCGCCCTTGCCCTGTTCGCCCCGGTGGTGGCGTGGAACCTGTTCAACAACTGGATTTCCTTCCGCTTCCAGTTGGGGCACGGATTCAACGCCGTGAGTCGCGGCAACCCCGTATCGCGCGAACTCGAGATGCTCGGTGCCCAGGCCGGGCTCGCCTCCCCCATCCTGTTCGGGCTCCTCACCATTGTCGTGTGGGTGGCGCTGCGAGACGGCTGGCGTACCCGCCGCACCGCCCAGCCCACCGACCTCTCGGCGCGGCGCTTCGCCCTGGCGGTGGTGGCGGTGGTGCCGCTCGGGTTCTTCGCGATCAGCGCCTGGCGGCGACCGGTGGAAGCCAATTGGCCGGCCATGATTTATCCCGCGGCCATGATGCTGCTGGCCACGAGCCCCCTGCCCGTGGCGCAGGGCGTGTGGTGGCGCCGCGGCGTCTGGCTCGCTGCGGGGCTGCTGGCCGTGGTGGCGGTGCAGGCGGCCACCCCCATCTTGCCCCTCGCGCCCAGGCGTGACCCCATTGCCCGCGCCCATGGCTGGCGCGCGCTCGCGGATTCCGTGGCCGCAGCGCGGCGGGATCCGTTCCTGAACGGCACGGTGGACCGCTGGGTCGCCGCCGATCGCTATCAGGACGCTTCGGAACTGGCCTTCCATCTCCCCGATCAGCCCACGGTGTTCTCGCTCAATCTCGGTGGGCGCACCAATCACTACGACGTGTGGCCAAACGCCTGGCAGCGCGTGCGCCCGGGCGACGGGCTGATCGTGGCCTTCGACGCCGATGCCAAGGGAGATTCCCTGGCCCGCGTGGTCGGTGGCTGGTTCAAGGCCATGCGGCCCGGCGCGCTGGTGCCGCTGCAACGCGAAGGTCGCACCGTAACCACCCGCCGGCTCTGGCTGTATCGCATCGCGCAAAACGTGCCCCGAACGAGTCCCACACACCCGGCGGTCCCGTGAACGGCGCCGTCTCCGCCGCGGCGCTCCTCGCGGTCGCCGCTGGCGGCGCGGTTGGATCGGTGGCGCGCTACCTCGCGACGCTCGCCCTCGTGCCGGCGACGGGCGCCTTCCCCGCCGGTACGCTGGTCGTGAACGTCGTGGGCTCGTTTCTCATTGGATGGTTCACCCGGTTCTTCACGGGTGACGCCACGCAGGACGTGGTTCGTCTGGCGCTTACCACCGGGTTCTGTGGCGGATTCACCACGTTCTCCACCTTCAGTGCCGAGACGCTGCAGCTGGTACAGCAGGGAAAGGGCGCCCGCGCCATTGCCTACGTGGCGCTCAGTCTCGCGCTCGGGCTGGGCGCGGCCGCCCTCGGTCTCGTGCTGGGACGCCCCCGTGCATGACGCCAACTCCCCCGACTTACCCCGAGCCTGATGCCATGACCGTCACGTCCATTCCCGCCGACCTGCTTGCGTGGTGCGATGCCAACGACGCGCGCGCGCGTGAGGAACTGTTCGCGTTCCTGCGCATTCCCTCGGTGTCGGCGCGCACCGAGCACGCCGGGGACTGTGTGGCCGCGGCGCAGTTCGTCGCCGACGCCCTGGCGCGGATCGGCTTCACCACCAGCATCGAACCCACGCCGGGACATCCCATCGTGCTCGGTGAATGGCGCGGCGCACCGGTCGGCGCGCCCACGCTGCTCATTTACGGCCACTACGACGTGCAGCCTGCGGAGCCGCTCGCGCTGTGGACCTCGCCGCCTTTCGAGCCCACGCTGCGTGACGGTCGCATCTACGCGCGCGGTGCCGTGGACGACAAGGGGCAGCTCTATCTCCACATCAAGGCGCTCGAAGCGCACCTCGCGACACGCGGCACGCTGCCCGTGAACGTGATTGTGCTCGCCGAGGGTGAGGAGGAAGTGGGGAGCGAGAACCTGGAGGCGTTTCTCGATCGTGAACGCACGCGTCTGGCCTGCGACGCCGTGGTGATTTCCGATAGCACGATGTTCGCGCCCGGCATCCCCAGCATACTCTCCAGCCTGCGCGGCATGGCGTATCTCGAGATTACCGTGCGCGGGGCCAGTGGCGATCTGCACAGCGGCATGTACGGCGGCGCCGTGGTGAACCCGGCCATGGCGCTCGCCCGCATGCTCAGCACCATGCACGATGCCGAGGGGCGGATTGCCATTCCGGGCTTCTATGACGACGTGCGCCCGTTCCCCGACCACGTGCGTGCGCAGATGCGCACCCTCCCCTTCCGCGACGAGCAGCTGATGCACGAGGTGGGGGTGACGGCGCTGAGCGGTGAGCCGGGCTACACCACGCTCGAGCGCCTCTGGACCCGTCCCACCTGCGAGGTCAACGGCCTGCTCAGCGGTTACACCGGTGAAGGCGCCAAGACGGTGCTCCCCGCCGTCAGCATGGCCAAGGTGAGCTTCCGTCTCGTGCCCGACCAGGATCCGCATCGCATCGCCGCGCTGGTGGAGCAGCATCTGGTGCAGGTGGCACCGGCGGGGGTCTCGGTGACAGTGGCGTATCTGCACGGGGGGCGCCCGTGGCGCGCCGACCTGCAGGGGCCCATCATCGACGCCGGTCGCGCCGCGCTGCAGGCAGCGTTTGGCCGTGAGCCTGTCGTCACGGGGGAAGGGGGGAGTATTCCCGTCGTGGGCGACTTCGAACGCATCCTGGGTGCGCCCGTCCTGCTCATGGGCTTCGGCCTGCCGGGAGAAAACGCGCATGCTCCCGACGAGTGGATGAGCGAGGAGAACTTCCGTCTCGGCATGCGCGCGGCGGTCGTGCTGTACGAAGCGTACGGCCAACGCCCTCGCTGAGGCTTCACCACCGCCTCCGCACACGCCCCCCGGAAACCGCGCGGTTTCCGGGGGGCGTGTGCGAACAGCTCGGACGACGGCGCCCAAGCGGTCAACTACAGTCCGTCGAGCAGTGAGTCGTTGTTGCTGGTGGCGGCAATACGCTTGATGAGCCATTCCATACCCGCCTGCGGTGGCAACTGGTGCAGACCGCGGCGCAGCAGGTGCACCTTATCGAGTTGATCCGGCCGGTACAGCTTCTCCTCGCGCCGGGTGCCACTGGTGGCGATGTCGAAGGCCGGGAAGATGCGTCGATCCGCCAGCGAGCGATCGAGCTTGATCTCGCAGTTGCCGGTGCCCTTGAACTCCTCGAAAATCACGTCGTCCATGCGCGAGCCGGTTTCCACCAGCGCCGTGGCAATGATCGTGAGTGATCCGCCCCCATGCTGCGGCGCAATCATGCGCGCCGAGCCGAAGAACGCCTTCGGTTTCTGCATCGCGGTGGCGTCGAGACCGCCGGACATGGTGCGTCCCGTGCCGCGATCGACCGTGTTGTGCGCGCGAGCCAGTCGGGTGATCGAGTCGAGTACGATCACCACATCCTTCCCCTGTTCTACCAGGCGGCGGGCGCGTTCAAGCGTCATCTCCGCCACTTCCACGTGCCGCTTGGGGGGCATGTCGAAGCTGGAGGCGACCACCTCGCCGTAGCCCCAGGTGATCATCTCGCTCACTTCCTCGGGACGTTCGTCCACGAGCAGGACCAGCAGCGCCGCCTGGGGATGGTTGATGGCCACCCCTTCGACAATGGCCTGCAGCAGCGTGGTCTTGCCGGCGCGAGCCGGGGCGACGATAAGTGCCCGCTGGCCGTAGCCGATCGGCGCGATGAGGTCGATGGCGCGACGCGTCAGCTCGGGGCCGGTCTTCGCCGGGCGTCCGGTCTCCAGCGTCAACTTCCGATCGGGGTAGCTGGCGATGAGCGTGTTGAAATCGGGGCGCTTTTCCAGCACCACCGGCGATCCATCGTTCAGTTGCTGCACTTCCACGACCACGTACCGTCCGCGCGGGTCGCGACCATAGGTGACCTCGAGCTTGTCCCCGCGACGCAGCTGGTGCAATCGCACCAGGGCAGGGGGCACGAAGGGATCGGTGGGGTCCGGCAGGTAGCTGTTGACCCCGCGGCGCAGGAACCCGCCGTCGCGTGAGGCGTCGAACCATCCGCCCATCGTGCCCTCGACCGCCACCGGGGTCTGCGGTGCCCGATCGTTGCCCCCTTCGACAGGGGCTCCACCACCACCACCACCACCACCACCACCACCACCACCGCCACCGCCGCGGCGGAATCGGTTGCGTCCGCGGCGGCCATTGCGACGGAAGCTCCCCTCGCCACCCTCGAACCGATCGGGGCGCTCGCCCCCCTGTTCGGTGGCCGGTCGCTCCACGCGCTCCGGCCGCTCCGCCGGCGGTGCGCCGGACCGGTCGGAACCCACCCGCTCACCCCGGTCGCGGTTGCGATGCCGCCCACGACGGCGGCCACCACGTTCGCGGCGATTGTCGAAGGGACGCTCCGGACGCTCCGTGCGCTCCGTGCGCTCCGGCCCATCCGTCCGATTGAAGGCGCGATCGTACCGGTTTTCCGTTTCGCGGCGGTCGTTGGTGACGCGTTCGGCCGGGTCGTATACCGGAGGCTGATAGCGCTCAACCCGCGGTTCCGCAGGCGGCTCCGCGCGGCTCTCGGTGGCGCGCTCCGGGCGAGACTCCGCGCGGGACTCCGCGCGACTCTCTGCACGCGGTGCCGCGGCCGCCTCGCTCCCACTGTCGGGGCGCGGACGGCGCTCGCGACGGGGCGCAGCGGCAGGCGCAACAGCAGGCGCAGCAGCAGGCGCAGCGGCGGGTACGGCCGGAGCGGCCTGCGGCGCCGCGGGGGCGGCACTACTGCCAACCTCGTCGGCCTTCCGCCGCGGGGTGCGCGGACGGCGCGGTTTGGCCGCATCGGCGCTGGGCACCTCGACGTCGGCCGGGGCGGCTGCGGCCGCCTTGGTGCTCTTCGAGCGCGGCTTGGGCGCGTCGAGGTAGGGATTGTCGTCTCCGGCGACTTCCGGAGTCGTCCGCGTGCGCGGGCGGCGAGCTGGGCGTTTCGGTTCGGTCATTCGACTACTGCGAGTGGTACTGGGTGCTCGCGTTCGAACGAACGGAGCACGGCTCCCCATGCGTCATGATTGGCGACGCCAGGAGGGGCCTGAAGGACAAACCCGGTGTGGGGCTCGTGGAGCGCGGAAGCGCAGAATGATGCGGGCTGCTGGGGGACGGATGTGCTGCCGTCGCACTGCCGGCGGCAACTGGCGCACGGGGATGCGTGCGTAGCGACGCCGGTACCGCTGGGGGGAACGCGCGGAGTGGTGACTCCGGTGTCTCTCGAAGATCGCCGATCGGAGCACCACGCAGGGCTCCGCTGACCGACTCGGCCACAACGCGTCATTCGGGCGCGGCAGCGTCGGGATGTCCTTCGAGTTCCTGTGAGTATTACGAGGCAGGGGCAATCGCGCAACCCTTTGGCCCGATGCGGAGTTGTATCGGCAGCCCCGATCGGCCCCATTCCGCCCCTCTCTACGTTTGTACCATGATTGCCCCTCTCCTCGACCTTCCCGCCGCACTCGCCGAGGCCGTCAACGCCTACGAGGCCTCCGG